>JAYWHJ010000216.1:0-3032 GCA_043777795.1 Polaromonas sp.
CTGTGTTTGTGACCCGTCCACTGTCCGCTGGTCTGTTGGCTGCCGGGCTGTTGATGTTGATAATCGTGCTGCTACCCGCCGTTAAAAACAAGCGAGAAGAAGCCTTTGTTGAAGACTGACGAAAGTTAACAGCACATAAAAAAGCACCCTCGGGTGCTTTTTTGTTTGCCGTGCTGGCTTGGTTTTTGCTCAGGGGCGATGCCTCACAATGAATCAGTAAAGTTTGAATTCTCAATCAGGAACAGCATCATGAAACGCAGACTTTTAGTTTTGATATCTGCCATCGGTTTGACGTTGGCTCCCGCTATCGGCCTGGCGCAAGCCTACCCAGCCAAACCGATTCGCCTGATCGTGCCCTTCCCGGCAGGGGGCGCGACTGATATTTTGGCCAGAACCCTTTCTCAAAAGCTGGGCGAAAAAATAGGCCAAACCGTGGTGGTAGACAACCGCCCTGGCGCGGGCGGCACGATTGGCTCGGACGCCGCCGCCAAGTCTGCGCCAGACGGTTATACCTTGCTGCTGGCAACCTCCAGCACGCACAGCATCGGTCCCGCTATCAACCCCAAAATTCCCTATGACGCAGTGGCAGACTTCACGCCCTTGGGCTATGTCGCTACTTCGCCCAACCTGGTGTTGGTACCGAACAGCTCGCCCGCCAACACGATGCGAGAGTTCATCGATTTTGCCAAGAAGAACCCCGGCAAGCTGAACTACGCCTCCAGTGGCAACGGCACCATCGTGCACCTCACTACCGAGCTGTTCAAGGCCATGTCGGGCACCTTCATGGTGCACATTCCCTACCGAGGCACGGCCTTGGCGATACCTGATTTGGTCAGTGGCAAAGTGGATGTGATGTTCGACTCTTTGGTCACCGGCCTGCCCCACGTCAAAGACGGCAAGCTCAAAGCCTTGGCTGTGACCAGCGCCGCACGCACACAGCTGGCGCCTGATTTGCCTGCTGTGGCGGAAGTGTTGCCCGGTTTTGAGTCGACCACTTGGTTTGGCTTGTACGGCCCCAAAGGTTTGAGCGCTGAAGTCGTGCAGCGCATTAATACTGCATTGAACGCTGCGCTGGCAGACCCGGAGGTGAAAGAGCGCTTTGCCCGTTTAGGCGCTGAGCCTACAGGTGGCAGCGCGGCGCGTTTTACGCAGGTTGCGCGGGCCGACTTTGACAAGTGGAAGGCGATTATTTCGCAGCGGCGGATTACAGCGGATTGAGTTGCTGCATTTTGCCGGTTTGTCTCTTGTGAGCGTGGTGGGTAGTGATCCGCTTAGGCACAACCTACACCCTTTCGCAGCTCTGGCACTTGGTGTGTACGGCGCAGCGCCATAAAGGGGGAGCCCGCAGGGCGCAGGACAGCTGCGGAGCCGTACCCACCAAGTGTCAGAGTGGGCACAGTAATGCAGTCGCTCCCATGTTTTCGACAGCAAGCATCAAAAAGCGTAGTTGGCCCCCACCACTTGCCCCACCCGGAGCACCTGCTCAAAGCCCGTGACGGTAATTGCGTTCATGCCAAAAGTTACTGCGCCATCCAGCCGCGCGTCCTGCCGGTAGCCCTGCAAAGTGTCGCCTACCTCGGGGCTGGGTACAGCGGTAGCGGGGTTCACATTGGGTATCGGGCAACGCGGGCAGGGCTTGACCAAGGCTAGCTCTACGCTGCCCTCAGCGGTGGTGATATGCATCGTGGCTACCTGGTCTTCATCATGCGCCTGCAGCCCGGTCAAAACGATGTTGGGCCGAAAGCGCTGCACCGTCACCGCGGCGTGCCCCTGCGCTGCCAATCGTGCGTTCAGCCCAGTCACTGCAGCCTCGCTCAGCACTAACATCGGATAGCCATCGCTGAACTGGTTCAGTGCCACGACGTCTTTGGTCCACTTCTTGTTCGATGCCCGTTCATGCTCTGGGTCAAAGCGCACCATACGCAGCTTCATGGCCCGCATGCCAACTGGTAACTCTTGCGTTAAAAAATCGGTAAACCACTGCGCTGCCGTATCACCCATATCGTAGGCCGCGCAATCTTGCCCCCACACGCTGGCGCGACAGGGCTGCTCGACGGCATTGAGCGCAATGTGCAGCGCCAGCATGCCGGGCGCGCGCAGCACCATCTCGTAATGCTTGAGTGTGGGTTGAATCAAGCTCATGCGCGGTAGCTCGCGCTGGGTGACAAACACGCCTTGCTCGTCCACCACCATCCAGGCGCGATCAAACTCCAGCCCAGTTTCTGTCAATATCGCCTCGTTCACTTGCACTCCGGCGCATGATTTGACGGGGTAGACGAATAAGGACGCTATGGTGGCCTGCATTTCAAATGCAGTGGCGGGCGTGGTGCTGGAGGTCATGGTGTGAGTGCCGAGAGGGCGGTGGGGACAAAGAGGGCGGAGAGGGCTTTTGAGAGCCAAATAATGCGTGTATTGTGCCGCCTTCTACAATCGGGGGTATGGCAATAGATGTTTGTATCCGTGGCGCTGGGGTGGTGGGCAAGGCTTTGGCACTGCTCTTGGCGCGCTCGCGCATTCGCGTGGGCCTGGTGCAAGCGCCGCAGCCCAGCTCTGCACAGAGCGATATCCGCGCTTTTGCGCTCAACGTTGCCTCCCAAACCCTGCTCAGCAGTCTGCGCGCATGGCCTGAGCGCACCTGCGCGGTGCAGCATATGTGGGTGCAGGGTGATGGCAGTGGTGCCAGCGCTGGTGTGGTGCAGTTTGACGCTACCACCATGGGCGGCGAGGCTTTGGCCTGGATTGTGGACGCCAGCGCGCTAGAGCAGCGCCTGCACACCGCAGTGTCCTTTGCCCCCGAAATTTCTCTGCTCAGCGCGTCCGAGCCCGCAGCACTTACCGTCATATGCGAGGGCCGCGCCAGCGCCAGCCGAGAGGCTGCCGGTTTGGCCTACGAGCAAGTGGCGTATGAGCAAACCGCCATTGCCGCCACGTTGCAAGTTGACCTGCCTCACCAGGCTATGGCCCGCCAGTGGATGCAAGGCGGCGAGGTGTGCGCTCTTTTGCCGCGCAGCACCGCGCTCGAGATAAATGCA
>JAYWHJ010000217.1:0-23163 GCA_043777795.1 Polaromonas sp.
GAATTGGGGGCGGCTTTCTTGTCTTTCTGGGGTTCTTAGCGACAGGGCTGATTGCCGTTCTTCGAGGTCGTGTATCCCAAACAACGACCGCCCTTGGAAACCAAAAGCTAGAAGCCAAACGTTGAAGCGATAGAAACTTATGAATGATGTGAACCCCTACCTGCTCAAGCCTTGGATCGCGCAGTATGGCGACCGTATCAAGGTCGAACTGCCCGCGCCAACACATGCCAATTTGGTAGACATGGCGCAGCAGGCTTGTGCCCGATTTCCCGAGCATACCGCCTTCACCACAGTAATGCCCAACGGCATGCATGGCTCATTGAGCTACCGCGAGGTGCAGCAAAAGAGCGACGACTTCGCGCGCTACCTGCGTGAGGTACTTGGCCTGCACGCCGGTGATCGTGTGGCGATCCAAATGCCCAACTGTTTGAGCTACCCCGTCGCGTTGTTAGGCGTTCTCAAGGCTGGCTGCGTGGCGGTCAACACCAACCCGCTCTACACTGCCAGTGAGATGGCGCATCAACTCAAAGACAGCGGCGCAAAAGTGGTCGTGATTGTTGACATGTTTGCCGACAAACTTGAACAGGCCCTGCCGGGCACTGATGTGCAGCACATCCTCATCGCACGGGTTCCCGAGTTCTTTCCTTCTTTGGTCGGCGGCATCGTGCATGCAGTGATGAAGCACTGGAATCAATTGATCCCTAAGCACAAGCTAAAAGCCACATCGTTCGCCCAAGCAATAGCCCAAGGCGCTGCTGCCAGGGGCGACGTGGCCCGCTACGCCAGTGAACTAGGCCACGACAGCCTCGCGTTGCTGCAATATACCGGCGGCACTACGGGGGTTGCTAAAGGCGCGATACTGACGCATGGCAACCTGCTGTGGAACATAGCGCAAATGCGGGCCATGTGCGACAGCCACATCGAAGATGGCAAAGAAGTGGTGCTAACGGCGCTGCCGCTTTACCACATATTCGCTTTCACCGTGAATTTTCTCTGTATGTTCCAGGCCGGTGCGCGCAACGTTATGGTGCCCAGCCCGCGGCCAATAAACAATCTTCAGCGCGCCATCGAAAACTACCCTATCACTTGGATCACTGGGGTGAACACGCTGTACAACGCACTGTTGAGCGAGGAGTGGTTTACGGCCTACCCGCCCAAGCACCTAAAGGCAGCCGGCGGCGGAGGCGCGTCCATGCACCATGCGGTGGTCGAGCGCTTCGAGCGCGTCACAGGCGTGCCGCTCGTCGAGGGCTATGGCCTGACTGAGAGCTCGCCCGTTGTGTGTTTCCAGCCGCTGAATGCGCGGCGCAGGAAAGATTCCATCGGCATTCCAGCGCCCATGACAGAAGTGTGCTTGGTCGACGATCAGATGCAGCCGGTGGCCGTGGGTCAGAGTGGCGAATTGATTGTGCGCGGACCTCAGGTCATGCAAGGCTATTGGAGGCGACCGGACGCTACCGCCGAGGTGCTTAAGGACGGCTGGCTTTACACCGGCGACGTAGCGGTTATGGAGGCCGACGGAACCTTCAAAATTGTTGACCGCAAAAAGGACATGATTCTCGTCAGCGGCTTCAATGTTTACCCCAATGAGATTGAAGACGTGCTGTCGCGTCATGAAGGGGTGCTAGAGGCCGCCGTCATCGGCGTACCCGACGACAAAACTGGCGAGGCCATACGCGCCTACGTCGTCAAGCGCGACCCTACGCTGAGTGCACAAGCCTTGCTGGACCACTGCCGCACCCTGCTGACGGGCTACAAGCTGCCCGCACGCATCGAGTTTCGCGACGAATTGCCCAAAACTCCGGTGGGCAAAATTTTGCGCCGCGAATTGCGCACGCAAGTGCTGGCTGCTCACAACAAAACCAAAGGTTAGACGACTATGCTATCGGACTTCGAAACCAAGCTGCTGGGCGTGATGATGATGGTCATCATGCTGGGCATGGGTGCCAGCCTAACCTTCAAAGACTTCACTCTTGCCTTGCGCAAGCCTGCTGGTATCGGCATCGGATTAGTGACGACCTACATCCTGACTCCAATAGTGGGCGTGACGCTGGCCACCTTGCTGCAACTGCCGCCAGCCTATGCTGTGGGTCTTATCCTGATGGCTTGCCTACCCGGCGGCACTACCAGCAACATCTTCAACTACTTTAGCAAGGGCGTGTTGAGCCTGTCGATCTTGATGACGGTGGTTTCCACTTTGTTCGCTGTCGTGCTGGTGCCGCTGACACTGGGCCTGCTAACAGCCAATATAGACGGCGAATGGCGAGTGCCACCGGGCAACGTGGCCCAAGTGTTATTCGTGCTGCTGGTGCCCACCGTTATCGGCATGCTGCTGCGCAAGTGGAACGCCAACGTAGGGGCCGTGATCGAGATGCTAGGCGGCTTGTTGGGCGTAGTGGTGATACTCTTCCTGATCCTCACCTGGGTGCCACGCAACCACCAGTTGCTTGCCACGACGCCATGGACTGTGTACGCCGGTGCCATAGGGCTAGGTCTTTGTGGTTTTCTCGTGGGCTACGTCTTCGCGCGTCTGGTTCGCCAGGATGGACGCCGTGCACGCACTATTTCACTGGAAACAGGCATCCAGAACGGGCCCTTGGGTGTGCTCATCGTGCTGATCACCTTCGCCGGACCACAACAGCAAGAAGTGCTGCTGATCCCGGTGCTGTATTCACTTTTTATTGTGTTGACTTCAACCGCCGTCACGATCTGGTTCCGCCGCATCACTACACGAGAGGAACTCGCGCGCGACGCCGCCAAGATCGGCGAGCACTCGACGCGCTAAAAATGTGGTGATGTTGCTGGTATCTTGGGCCTCAGACTGGTTTGCTGAGGCAGGCCGAGCCGGGCATGTCGTCTTTTATGACCTGTCCCGAGTGCAGTCCAACACAATCGCCGAGCACTGGAACTTCATCGAGTCAATTCCACCACAGTCGGAATGGAAAAACACCAACAACAAGTTTGGCTTTTAATCAGCGACAAACATCAGCGTTTCACCGTGTTTCTGGGGGATCGGGGTTGCGCCGAAATCAGAGCGCATGATTTCTACTCCCACTCGATCGTCGCGGGTGGTTTTGAACTTACGTCATACGTCACGCGGTTAATTCCACGCACTTCGTTGATGATCCTGCCCGATACTTTCTTGAGTAGAGCGTACGGCAACTCTGCCCAGTCAGCAGTCATAAAGTCGCTGGTGACTACGGCGCGCAGCGCTACTACGTAGTCGTAAGTGCGGCCGTCACCCATCACGCCTACGCTTTTAACCGGCAGGAAAACGGTGAAGGCTTGGCTGGTGAGTTCGTACCAATTTTTTCCTGTGGCTTCGTCTTTGAAATTGCGCAGCTCTTCGATAAAAATAGCATCCGCTTTACGCAACAGGTCAGCGTATTCTTTTTTCACTTCGCCCAAGATGCGCACGCCCAGACCGGGGCCGGGGAAGGGGTGGCGGTAGACCATGTCGTGGGGTAGGCCCAGGGCTACGCCCAGTTCGCGCACTTCGTCTTTGAACAGGTCACGCAAAGGCTCCAGCAGTTTGAGGCCTAGTTGCTCGGGCAGGCCGCCTACGTTGTGGTGGCTTTTGATGGTGACGGCTTTTTTACTTTTGGCTCCGCCGGATTCAATCACGTCGGGGTAGATGGTGCCTTGGGCGAGCCATTTAGCTCCTCTTACGCTAGCGCCCGACGCAGTCAGTTTGGCGGCTTGAGCCTTAAATACTTCTACAAACTCGCGGCCAATGATTTTGCGTTTGGCTTCGGGGTCGCTCACACCTTTGAGGTGGCCGAGAAACTGTTCTTCGGCGTCCACACGTATCACCTTGGCGTGCAGCTTGCCCACAAACATGTCCATCACCATGTCGCCTTCATTCAGGCGCAGCAAGCCATGGTCTACAAACACGCAGGTGAGCTGGTCGCCAATCGCGCGGTGGATGAGCGCGGCGGCAACGGACGAATCTACGCCACCGCTTAAGCCCAGGATGACTTCTTCATCGCCCACTTGCTGGCGGATCAAATCGACGGCTTCGGTGATGTGGTCGCGCATCACCCAGTCGGGTTTTACGGCGCAGATATCCAATACAAAGCGCTCCAAAATCGCCTTGCCTTGCGTGGTGTGCGTTACCTCGGGGTGAAACTGCACCGCATAAAACTTGCGCACTTCATCGGCCATGCCAGCGATGGGGCATGAATCTGTCGAGGCCATGAGTTTGAACCCGGGCGGCATTTCGGTCACGTTGTCGCCGTGGCTCATCCACACGTTGAGCATGCCTTGCCCCTCGGGGGTGGTGAAATCTGCGATGCCGTCGAGCAGCTTGGTGTGCCCGCGCGCCCTTACCTGCGCATGGCCAAACTCTCGGCCATGGCCACCCTCCACCTTCCCGCCCAGTGCAGCGGCGATGGCATACATGCCAAAGCAAATACCCAATACAGGAATGCCCAGTTCAAATGCCAACTGCGGTGCACGCAGCGTTTCGTCTTCCCACAGGCTGGCGTGGCTGCCAGACAAGATGATGCCTTTAAGCGAGCCGTCTTTGGCGTAGTCGCGCAGCCAATCACTGGTAACGTCACACGGATGCACTTCGCAGTACACATGGGCTTCGCGCACGCGGCGGGCGATAAGCTGGGTGACTTGGGAGCCGAAGTCTAGGATGAGGATTTTTTGGTGGGTCATGAAAATCTCTGAAAAAACGAAAGAGCCGTCAATCTGACGGCTCCATCTGAACTGCACAATTATTGCTCACTCCGCCCGATAATTCGGCGCTTCTTTGGTGATCTGCACATCGTGCACATGACTTTCGCGTATGCCTGCGGTGGTGATCTCTACAAACTCGGCCTTATTTTGCATGTCCAGCACCGTGGGGCAGCCGCAGTAGCCCATGCTGGCTCTCAATCCGCCAGCCATTTGAAAGATGATGCTGACGACCGAGCCTTTGTAGGGCACGCGGCCTTCGATGCCTTCCGGCACGAGCTTGTCGGCGTTGGGATTACCGGTCGAAGACTCTTGAAAGTAGCGGTCGGCGCTGCCTTGCTGCATGGCACCAATGCTGCCCATGCCGCGATAGCTTTTGTAGCTGCGGCCCTGAAACAGCACCACTTCGCCGGGAGCTTCTTCGGTACCGGCAAACATGCCGCCCATCATCACGGTGCTGGCACCTGCAGCAATAGCCTTGGCAATGTCGCCGCTGTAGCGAATGCCGCCATCAGCAATCAACGGCACGCCGGTACCGCGCAAGGCAGTGGCTACGCTGTCAATCGCCATGATCTGCGGCACACCCACGCCAGCCACAATGCGCGTGGTGCAGATGCTGCCGGGGCCGATGCCGACCTTGACGCCGTCAGCGCCCGCCTCTACCAGAGCCAGTGCGGCTGCGCCAGTGGCAATGTTGCCGCCAATCACGTCTACCTGAGGGTAGTTCGCTTTCACCCAGCGCACGCGCTCAATCACGCCCTTGCTGTGGCCGTGGGCGGTGTCTACCACCAGGGCATCTACACCGGCTTCTACCAAGGCGGCTACGCGCTCTTCGGTGCCCTCCCCTACGCCTACGGCAGCGCCTACCCGCAGCTTGCCTTGGTCGTCGCGGGCGGCGTTGGGAAAGCTGGTTTGCTTGGTGATGTCTTTGACAGTGACCAGGCCCTTGAGCTCAAACGCGTCGTTGACCACCAATACACGCTCCAAGCGGTGCTTGTTCATCAGGCCTTTGGCGTCTTGCAGTGACGCGCCTACCGGCACGGTAATCAGGCGCTCGCGCGGGGTCATGATGTCTTTGACCAGTGCGTCCATGCGGGTTTCAAAGCGCAGGTCGCGGGCGGTGATGATACCCACCACTTTGCCGCCGTCTACTACCGGAAAACCGCTCACACCCAGCTGCTCCGAGAGCTCGATCACTTGGTGTACTTTAAAGTCGGACGGAATAACTACGGGGTCGCGCAGCACGCCAGACTCGTGGCGCTTGACTTTGCGCACCTGGGCGGCCTGGTCTTTGGCGCTGAGGTTTTTATGCACAATGCCCATGCCGCCCTCTTGCGCCATGGCAATGGCCAGACGCGCCTCTGTCACGGTATCCATGGCAGCCGAGACGAGCGGCAGATTGAGCAAAATGTTGCGCGACAGACGGGTCGCGAGAGAGGTGTCCTTGGGCAGGACTTCGGAGAAAGCGGGTACGAGTAAAACGTCATCAAACGTCAATGCTTTGCCAAGCAGGCGCATAGTGGTGCTCCAAAAGATGGATTGTACCCGCGCTGCACGAGCTGATTGGTGTAAACCCTAGCGCTTATGAAAGGTTGTAACCGTTGCGGCTATACGACCAGCGGTGCGTTTGCCCAGCCTGGCGGCTGACAAAACCGGCTTTTGTCAGCCCGGCACAGGGCACACCACGCTACACTATTGTTATGAAAATTAAAGCGACAACTCTTCTGAAAACTGCCTTCCTTTTAGCGGCCTTGGGCATGGGGTTGGCTTCCCCCGCGCATGCCCAGTGGGGCTGGACCGACAAAGATGGCCGCCGTATTTTCAGCGACCAGGGTCCCTCGTCGGAGGTGCCCGATAAAAATATCTTCAAACGCCCCGTGGGCGCAAAAACACCGGCTACCCCGGTGGCCAAGGCGGGTGAGCCTGAGGCCACTGCCTCTGCACCTGCTGGCGCTGCCTCAGCCGCCAAAGCTAATGCCAGCGCGCCAAAACCCACAGGCAAAGACGCTGAACTTGACAAGAAGAAGAAAGAAGCTGAGGCAGCCGAAGCAGCTAAGAAAAAAGCAGCTGCCGATAAATTTGCGGCCGAGCAAGCAGAAAACTGCGACCGCGCTAAAAAGGCCAAGACAACTTTCAGTTCGGGCATTCGCATCGCCACGACCAATGCCAAAGGCGAACGCGAAATCATGAGTGATACCGACCGTGTAGCAGAATCCAAACGCATAGAAGGCGTGATTGCTTCCGAGTGCAAGTAGCAGGATTACAAAATACAAAAAGGGCCGTTAAGGCCCTTTTTGTTCAAATTTTCTGGCTGTAACGCAATGAAATAATGCGGTGGAAGCTATTCAATCCATAGCAGATCGTTTTTGATGAAACCTCAGTAACCTGGTTTGGCACCCGGTCTACGGGTCGCAAACAGGCCCGACGTACGCGCGCCCTGCTTGGCAAAGCGCTCACGCCTGGCGACCTTGGGGTCTACACGCAAGGGGCGGCACAGCTCTAGCCTGTCCAAGTCATACAAAGCCTGCTGAGCGGTGGCTTTGGTACCCCACACAGCGTAATGCAGGGCCAGGCTGGCCTTGACCAGCACCGCCTGTGAAAAGCGGGTATCGCTAGCGCACAGCGCCACAGCATCTAGCACGCAGGCGCCTGCAGGTAGCGTCAGCTCCAGCGTGTGCACCACACGGGCGGTCGGCGAGTAGCACACGGTGATGCGCAAGGGCGCAGACCCAGTAGGGCATGAGTTAGGCATACACCTGCTCAGCCCGCTTGACGAATGCGTCCACCAAGCTGGAGGCAATCTTGTCGAAGACAGGGCCCACCAGCGCAGCCAAGGCGGCACTGTCAAAATCGTAGTTCAGGCGCAGCTCAACGCGGCAGGCGTTTTGCTCGGCTGCTCCCACGGGGGTAAATAGCCAGGCACCGGTCAACTGGGAGAACGGGCCTTGCACCAGGTCTAAATGCACCTGGTGCACCCCGTTGGCGTCAAGGCTGTGGGTATTGCGCGTGGTAAAGCTCTGGCGCACACCGCTAAAGCTAATGCCTACCTGCGCGGTGGCTTTGGCCGACTCAATTGGCGCGCTGGTCTCTACCACCCTGGCCTGGTCACACCACGGCAAAAACTGCGGGTACTGGGCCACATCGGTGACTAAATCGAACATTTGGCGTGCGCTGTACCAAATGAGTACAGACTTATTGACAGTTTTCACGGAAGGGGCGGCGACAAGCGTTAAGAGTTCTTAAAATACGGTTTTGCAGGCTCATTGTATTTGGGCTGTACAGTCTCACCTATTGATATGACAAATAAGCCTGAATCGTCCACCAAAAAGAAACCCGCCCAAGGCGATTCGCGCATTGCTGATAACAAAAAAGCCGCCTACAACTACTTTTTTGAAGAACGCCACGAGTGCGGCATCGTGCTGGACGGCTGGGAGGTCAAGGCCGTGCGCAGCGGCAAGGTACAACTGACCGACGGCTACGTGCTGGCGCGAGGCGGTGAGCTGTTTTTGCTGGGCTGCCAGATTAACCCGCTCAAAACGGCTTCTACGCATGTGAACCCTGACAGTGTGCGCACCAAAAAACTGTTGATGAAGAAGGACGAGATCAAGCGCTTGACCGGCAAAATCGAGCAAAAGGGCTACACGCTGGTGCCCATCAATTTGCACTGGAAAAACGGCTTTATCAAATGCGAAATTGCCTTGGCCAAAGGCAAGGCTGAGCACGACAAGCGCGATGTGATCCACGAACGGGAAGGCAAACGCGAGGTGGAGCGGGCGATGAAGAACCTCAAGCGGGCTTAACTTGGCCAAGCTGACGCCATGCGGGGCGTCGTCCATTTGTAGGGCGGGCGGCTTGCAGTAGGTGGTTGCGCGCTTTCGGTTTACATGTGTTTACCGCACTTCACGCAGCAGAGGTAAGCGGGCTGATGGGCGGCGACGTTGTAACGTGGCAACCCGCATTTGCAACCCCTTCACTTTCAAAGGATTGTTATGAAAATTCGCATTCTTGTTTCTTCTATCTTTCTTGGGTTTTTAGCCACCGCCAGCTTTGCCCAAACGGCGCAATCCACCGTGCAACGCGATGTGAACCAACAAACCCGCATTGAGCAAGGGCTTCAATCGGGCAGCTTAAGCACCCGTGAAGCCGCTCAGCTAGAGCGCGAACAGAACGAGGTAAGCCGTTTGCAGGCCCGCAGCCTGAAAGACGGCAAACTCACCCCCACCGAGCGCGCACGCTTGGAGGCAGCCCAAGACCGCAACAGCCGCCACATCAACACCGCTAAACACAATGACGTGACGGGCAACCCTCGGTCTGCCTCGTCGCAGCGCATGCAAGCCGATGTGCAGCGCAACATTAACCAAGAAAAACGCATCGGCCAAGGTTTGAAGTCTGGCGAGCTAACCAAGCATGAAGCCGCACGCCTGGAGCGTGGCCAAGCCCGCACGACGCATCAAGAGTATGTAGCAGGCCGTGATGGCCACGTAGGCCCGCATGAGCAAGCGCGCGTTCAACGGACTCAGAACCGCCAGAGCAAGAAAATCTACCGCCAAAAACACGACGCGCAAACGCGCCCCGCCGCCCAGGCAGTTCTAACTAAACTGGCCACCGCTAGTCCAGATCGCGCAGCGGATGTGCGGGGGCGGGCCAAGGGCTAGTGAAGAAGGGCTGCACCATCTCGGGCGTCACGTCTTCAATGCGCTGTGGGTTCCACTTGGGCGTATGGTCTTTGTCCACCGCCAGCGCGCGGATACCTTCCACCGTTTCACTTGCAGCGCCCGAGCGCCCCAAGTGATGCGTATGGAAACAATGGCGCACCATGTCGCGCTCCAGGCGCAGGTCGTCGGCCAAACTCATGCTGCGCGCGCGGCGGATGAGCTCCAGCACGACGTGCAGCATGAGGGGGGAGCGTTTGCGTAGAGTAGCTGCGGTCTCGGTAGCCCAAGGTGAGCCATCAAGCTCTAACGCAGCCATTATCTCTGGCACGGTGTTATTGGCAAAGATAGTATCTACTTTTATACGATTTTCGCCTGTAGCCCAATGAATCATAGCGGTAGCAGCTATATTTTTAGTAGCTAGTAGCTGGCTGATAGCTACCTTGCTTGTCTCCACCATGGTAGGCAGCGTGGCCCAGAGGTCGCCCAGCGCAGCAGAATCCAGCGCCACATCGGCCAGCTTGCTAGCCACCGCGTCATGGCCACCGATCATCAAGCCCGTCAGCGCCAAATACTCGCCCACCCTGCCCGGGCATCGGCTTAAAAAGTAGCCTCCACCTACATCAGGAAACAGGCCAATCCCCGTCTCGGGCATGGCCATCTTGGTGCGCTCGGTGACGATGCGGTGGCTGGCGCCTTGGCTGATACCCATGCCGCCGCCAAAGACGATGCCGTCCATGAAAGCGATGTACGGCTTAGGGTAGGTGTGGATGAGGTGGTTGAGCTGGTATTCCTCCGTAAAGAAGTCTTCCAGCGACGGATCGCCTGCAAAAATGGCTTGGTGAAAATAGCGGATATCACCGCCTGCGCAAAAGCTGCCAAAGGGCGTGAAGGCGGGAGCGGTATTGTCAGTAGCATGCGCAGAGTTCTTACCCGTGCCGCGAATAGCCACCAGCTTGATCGCAGGCTGCGCTTTCCAGTCAAGGAGAGCCGCCGTGATCTGCCGGATCATGGACAAAGACAAGGCGTTTAAAGCCTTGGGGCGGTTCAGGGTAATCAGGCCGGCGCAGCCGCTCGCTTCGATCAGCACATGGTTTTCAGCATCTGTCATCGCTTTTCTTTCCAACCGAGTATTTCATTCATCAATAATGCGCCGATCACCAGCGCGCCGCCCAACAGCACCGTCTGACCAGGCACTTCGTTTGCGCCCAGCCACGCTAGCGCGATACCGAAGATCACCTCCAGTAGCGCCAGCAGCGAAACCTCCGGCGCTTTGAGCACCCGCGCGCAAATGACGCTCAGTGTGCACGGAATAGCCAGTTGCACCAAGCCCAGCATCCCCAGCCAGGCGACGTCTTTGCCAGAGGCTACGAACGGGAAGGACAACGGCAGTGTGGCCAGCGACGAAATCACCGCGCCCACCAGTACGCAGGGCACTAGGTCAATATCGTCACCCCGCATATGCCCTCGTTGCACCACCGTCCAGTGCGTTGCGCCAGCAATAGGCACCAGCAAGGCCACCAGACAGCCCAGCAGAGCCCCTGGCGCGCCCATATTCATCTGTGCGCCGAACATGTAGGCAATGCCTGCGCCCGCCACGCCAATGGCTATCCAGGTGCGTCGCGGCAGCTTGTGGCCAATAAAGAAACGCGCCATCAAAGCGGTAAACAGCGGGCCCACCGCCAATGTCACCAATACATTGCCCACACTGGTGAGTGTGAGCGCCAGCATGAAGGCCGTAAACATCACGCTCCAGCAGAAACCCGATAGCCAAAACGCCCCGCTATGCCAATGCATCTTGCGAAACACGTCTTTGCCTTGCCAAATGGGCAAGATGATGAGCAGGGAGATGGCGGTGAAAAAACTCCGCCAGAAAGTCACTTCGAAACTCTTGGCATGCTCCAGTTGGCGTGTAACTACACCAGCAATCGACCACATGAGGGTGACTGCCAGCATGGTCATTACTGCTTTAGAGTGTGTGAGTTTCATGTTGATACGAGAGGTAGGACTCGGGGAATTTTGAACGCAGAAAAGAAACTACAAAAAAAACCAAAGGAGCCAAAGAAACAAGCCATTGACCCTCAACGCAAAACAGCCAAAATGACGTTTCAAATTTTGGCTGTTTTCTTCTTTGACTTCTTCTGCACAGTTTGCGAAACCTTCGCGCCCTGTGCGTTCAAAAAGTCCCCGTCTTAGGCTTAAGAATCGTGGCGAGCCTTCTTACGCTCATGCTCTTTCAGATGGCGCTTGCGCAGGCGAATTGACTTGGGAGTGATTTCCACCAACTCGTCGTCTTCCAAAAACTCCACCGCTGTCTCCAGCGTCAAAATAATCGGTGGCGTGATCTTGATCGCGTCTTCTTTGCCAGATACGCGGAAGTTGGTGAGCTGCTTTTGGCGCACTGCGTTGACGATCAAATCGTTGTCGCGGTTGTGGATACCCACGATCATGCCTTCGTACACCGGGTCACCGGCCTTGACAATCATGCGGCCACGGTCGTCGAGTTTGCCCAGCGAGTAGGTCACAATTTCGCCGTCATCCATGCTGATCAGCACGCCGTTTTTGCGGCCTGGGATGTCGCCTTTGAACGCATCGTAGCTGTCAAAGATGTTGCTGGCCAAACCGGTTCCGCGCGTCATGTTCAAAAACTCGTTGCGGAAACCGATCAAACCACGCGCTGGAATTTTGTATTCCAGGCGCACGCGGCCACGGCCATCCGGCTCCATGTTGACCAAGTCGCCCTTGCGCTCGCCCAGGGCTTGCATCACTGCGCCTTGGTGGCCTTCTTCGACGTCTACAGTCAACATTTCGATAGGCTCTTGTTTCTCTCCGTTGACTTCTTTGAATACTACGCGCGGCTTGCTCACAGCCAGTTCGTAGCCTTCGCGGCGCATGGTTTCCAGCAGAATGGTCAGGTGCAATTCACCGCGCCCTGATACTTCGTAAATACCGTCTTCGTCGGTGTCTTTCACGCGCAACGCCATGTTGGACTGCAGCTCGCGCTGCAAACGGTCACGCAACTGGCGGCTGGTAACGAACTTGCCTTCGCGGCCAGCCAGTGGGCTGTTGTTCACGCAAAAGTTCATCGTCAGCGTAGGCTCGTCTACCTTGAGCATCGGCAGTGGCTGGGGGCTGAGTGGGTCGGTGATCGTTACGCCCAAAGCGATGTCTTCAATGCCGTTAATGAGCACGATGTGGCCTGGGTAGGCCATCTCGCCCACGTCCAGCGGGCGGCGCTCCAAGCCCTCAAAGGTCAGCACTTGGTTGATGCGGCATTTGACTACTGAGCCATCAGGCCCGGCCATCATCACCACGTCTTGCGGCATTTTGAGCGTGCCTTGGTTGATGCGGCCTACGCCGATTTTGCCGACGTAGCTGGAGTAATCCATGCTGGAGATTTGCAGTTGCAGCGGTGCGGCTGGATCACCTGCATGCGCGGGCACATGGCGCAGCACCGTGTCAAACAGGGGCGACAAATCTTTGCCCCACTGCTCACCAGAAGCGCCCTCTTCCATGGTGGCCCAGCCGTTCAGGCCGGAGGCGTACACCACGGGAAAGTCGAGCTGCTCTTCGGTTGCGCCGAGTTTGTCAAATAGCTCGAATGCAGCGTTGATCACGTAGTCTGGACGCGCGCCTGGGCGGTCTACTTTGTTGACCACTACGATAGGCTTGAGGCCCAAAGCCAAAGCTTTCTTGGTCACGAAGCGGGTTTGTGGCATGGGGCCTTCCACCGCGTCGATCAGCAGCACCACACCGTCCACCATGGACAGGGCGCGCTCTACTTCGCCGCCAAAGTCGGCGTGGCCGGGGGTATCTACGATGTTGATGTGGGTGCCCTGCCAGCTCACGGCGCAGTTCTTGGCCAAAATGGTAATGCCGCGTTCTTTTTCGAGGTCATTGTTGTCCATCACGCGCTCGGTCATCTTCGCGTTTTCGCGGAAGGTGCCCGACTGGCGCAATAGCTGGTCTACCAGGGTGGTTTTGCCATGGTCCACGTGGGCGATGATGGCGATGTTGCGGATTTGTTTGCTCATGGTTTCTCTCTCAATTCCCCGTTCGCCCTGAGTCCATATGCTCATGAATGAGCACGGGACTTTCTAGGGCTTCGACAAGCTCAGCCCGAACGGGGGTGGCTGCTTGCGAAGTCAAAATTTGTTCGATCTCTATCGGTGACAACAGGCGCGTGGGGATCAGTTCACCCGCCTTGATATGTGCCGCGCCTAGTAAGGTGCGCGCGTTAAGGCCACTTGCACCCGCTTGCGGCGTGCCACTGTACACCGCTACCTGATCGGCATCAGGCAACTGAGTTCTTCTGCGCAGGCCACTCAAGAAGCGTCCTGCATTATCACTGTCCAGCATGACCTCGGTATGACCATCCAACAAACTCTGCACCGGCTGCAAGCAGGCCGCGCGCTCGCTCTCGGTCATGGCTTCCAGTTGCACCAAGGTGACGGCATCTTTGATGTCCAAGCCACCGGTGTGGGTGCGGCGCAGTGCGCTCAAATGCGCGCCACAGCCTAATGCCTCACCGATGTCTTCACCCAGCGTGCGAATGTACGTTCCTTTGCTGACGGTAGCTACTATTTTAATAGCTTCTCCCGCGATATTTAATGGGTCCAAAACCACATTTAGCTTATAAATGGTGACATTGCGCGCCTCGCGCTCAATCGTGATGCCTTCGCGTGCATATTCGTACAAAGCCTTGCCATCTTTCTTCAAAGCGCTGTGCATCGGCGGCACTTGGCTGATGGGGCCGGTAAACAGTTTTTGCACGCGGTCAATATCCGTTTGCGTCACTTTCACGTCTCTGCGTTCAATCACGTCGCCTTCTGCATCGCCAGTGCTGGTTTTGATGCCTAGCACCGCAGTGGCCTCATAAGTTTTATTCGCTTCCAGTTGTAATGCACTGAATTTGGTAGCCGCACCAAAGCACAATGGCAACACTCCGGTAGCCAAAGGATCCAATGTTCCTGTGTGCCCAGCCTTTTCAGCTCTAAGCAACCATTTAGCTTTTTGCAACGCATCATTACTCGACAGGCCTATCGGCTTGTCAAGCAACAGCACCCCGTGTACGGGGCGCCTCACGACCCGTACTCGTGGAGCGTTCGTCATCACTCTTCCTCATTCTTGGAGCGCGAGGCCACGGCCTTGCTGATCAGGGCATTCATATCGGATGCCCGCTCGATGCTTTGGTCAAACTGAAAATGCAGCGTGGGCACGGTATGGATATGCAACTTTTTAAACAATCCATTGCGCAAAAAGCCTGCCGCCTGGTTCAAGGCTTTTTTGGCCTCTTCGGGCTCGCCAATGAGCAAACTGAAATACACCTGAGCGTGCGCGTAGTCTGGCGTCACTTCTACCGAGTTGATCGTCACCATGCCTACGCGTGGGTCTTTGAGCTCGCGCGCGATCAGCTCCGCCAGATCCCGCTGGATCTGGTCGCCGACACGGATGCCGCGGTTGGGGGCTGACGATTTTTTCTTGGGCATCTTGTCAAGTTACAGAGGGAGCCACCAGCGGTTCGCACGCGGCAGGTAAAACATGTCGGGGTTGTGCGACATCGCCACCCGCACCGCTTGGCCGGTGACACGTTGCACATCGATAAAACCGATAAAACGGGAGTCGTTGCTGTTGTCGCGGCTGTCGCCCAACACCAGCATGTGTCCGGCAGGCACTTGCACGGCTTCAAATTCAAAGTTGCGGTTCATGGCCACGATGCGCGCCACCTCGATCTGCTTGCTGCCAATCTGCTCACTCCACACCTGCGCCAGCAGCGCACCCGACTCGGTAGGAATAGTGCGATCGGCGTCGACCAGCTTGCGCTCAATAGCATTGCCATTGATAGACAAAGTGTTGTCGCGCATCTCGACTACATCCCCCGCCACAGCGACTACACGCTTGATGAGGTTAACCTCATCTTTAGGTGAATCAAAGGTGATGACGTCACCGCGTGCAGGGCTGCCCCAGCTGGCGATCTGCTGCAAAGTAAAGGGCACACGCACGCTGTAGGCCAGCTTGTTCACTATTACCCGGTCGCCCGAGATGAGCGTAGGGTTCATGGAGGACGATGGCACCAGATTCCAATCTGCGACAGCAGAGCGAAACACAAACATTAAACCAATAAAGAGCACAAAGCCTTTATTGTTTCGCCATAAGTTTTTCATCGACTCCATGTGCCCTCCTTTGCCTTTGCCTTAGTCTCACATGCGCTTTTTACAGCGTACGCGCCACTTCCTTGATCTCAAAGAACTCCAGCACGTCATTCTCTTGGATGTCGTTGTAGTTCTTGATGTTCAAGCCGCACTCAAAGCCTTCTTTGACCTCTTTCGCATCATCCTTGAAGCGCTTGAGCGAGTCGAGTTCACCCGTGAAGATGACCACGTTTTCGCGCAGCAAGCGCAGCTTGGCAGAGCGTTTGACCAGACCGCTGGTAACCATACAACCGGCAATGGAGCCGATTTTGGTGACGCGGAAGACCTGGCGGATTTCTGCAGTGCCCAAGATTTCTTCTTTCTTGTCTGGGGTCAGCATACCGCTCAGGGCGGCCTTCACATCGTCCACTGCATCGTAGATGATGTTGTAGTAGCGAATGTCTACGCCATTGTTTTCTGCCAGCTTGCGGGCTCCGGCATCGGCGCGAGTATTAAAGCCGATGATGACGGCCTTGGACGCAATGGCCAAGTTCACATCGGACTCAGAAATACCGCCTACTGCCGTGAACACCATCTGCACTTTGACCTCGGGGGTCGAGAGCTTGAGCAGTGATTGGGCCAGCGCTTCTTGTGAACCCTGAACGTCGGCCTTGACAATGACGGGCAGCAATTTGACTTCGCCCGCATTGATGTCGGTAAACATGTTCTCCAGCTTGGCCGCTTGCAGCTTGGACAGCTTGGTATTGCGGAACTTGCCAGCACGGTAGGTGGCAATCTCGCGCACACGGCGCTCGTCCAGCATCACCATAAACTCGTCGCCAGCGGACGGTACTTCGGTCAAGCCCTGGATTTCCACCGGAATGGAAGGGCCCGCAGTTTTCACTGGCGCACCATTCTCGTCCAGCATGGCGCGCACGCGGCCGTAGGTGGAACCCGCCAACACCATATCACCGGCCTTGAGCGTGCCCGACTGTACCAGCACGGTAGCGACAGGGCCACGGCCTTTGTCCAATCGCGCTTCAATTACCAGGCCTTTGGCCATGGCATCGACCGGCGCGCGCAGCTCCAGCACTTCGGCTTGCAACAACACTTGCTCCAGCAAATCGTCAATGCCTTGGCCAGTTTTGGCCGAGACCTGCACAAACGGCGAGGAGCCGCCAAACTCTTCTGGCACCACTTCCTCAGCAATCAGCTCGTTGCGCACGCGGTCCAGGTTGCTGCCGGGCTTGTCGATCTTGTTGATCGCCACTACCAACGGCACACCGGCCGCTTTAGCGTGCTTGATAGCCTCTTTGGTTTGCGGCATCACGCCATCGTCGGCGGCCACCACCAAAATCACGATGTCAGTCGCTTTGGCACCACGGGCACGCATGGCAGTAAACGCCTCGTGGCCCGGTGTGTCGAGGAAGGACACCATACCGCGCGGAGTTTCCACGTGGTAAGCACCAATGTGCTGGGTAATGCCACCGGCTTCGCCCGAGGCAACCTTGGCACGGCGGATGTAGTCCAGCAGCGAAGTTTTGCCGTGGTCAACGTGGCCCATGACGGTCACCACAGGCGCGCGCGGCAGCAACTCTGCGGTTTGCTCTGCGCTGTCGTCATCGGTAAAGGCTTCTGGATCATCCAGCGCGGCAACGACCGCTTTGTGTCCCATTTCTTCCACCACAATCATGGCGGTGTCTTGGTCCAGCGGCTGGTTGATGGTGACCATCTGGCCCAGCTTCATGAGCCGCATGATCACTTCGGATGACTTGACCGCCATCTTGTGGGCCAACTCGGCCACGGTGATGGTCTCGGGCACATGCACTTCAATGATACGGGCTTCGACCGGTGCGGCTGGCGCGGCTACTTCGCGGTCATCGTCACCACGGCGGCGGCCACGCGGGCCTGAGCGCCAGTTGCTACGGCCTACGCCGCCACTGCTGTCGCCACGGGTTTTAATTTCTTTCTTCTTGGCCGGATCGCCGCCCCAGCTGGAAGACAGCTTCTCGGACTTGACTTCGGTTTTAGCGCCACGCGGGCCGCTGGTGGGCGAGGTGGACGTGCCAGTCCCAGCAGGCTTGACACCAGGCTTTGCACCTGGCGTGCCAGCAGGCTTGTGCAACGTACCTTTGACACCGTCTTTGGCCACCGGTTTGGCTTCTTCAGGCTTCTTGGCGACCAGCACGCGCTTGGGCGCGCTCATCATGGCGCGAATAGCCATTGCTTCGGCCAGGGCTACGTCGCGGCGATCGGTGAGGTCTTTGGCGCGGGCTACGTCGTCGGCTTTGGCCTGGGCAGCTATACGCACGGTCTCGTTGGCTGCGGCTTTGGCTTGGTCGGCCACGGCGGCGGCGGCCGCTGCTTTGCTGGCTTGCAAATCTACCTGCGCGGCAACTTTATCCGCTTGCTTGGCCTCTTTGCCAGCGATGGCTGCATTTTTTTCATTTCGTTCAGCCAGTTTACGTGCGGCGTCTTCGGTCTGCATTTGCGCTAGAGTTTTAGGAGCTGCCCGGACAACTTCTTGCTGGGTTGCAACTTCCTGCTGGGCGATACCTTCTTTTTGGACATCGTCCTGCGCACGGTTAGCGGCATCAACCGCCTGCATGGCCACTGCCATATCACGCGCTTCTTGCGCTTCACGCAGGGCGCGGCGCTCAGCCAAATCTTCTTCCTGGCGGCGCAGCAGCTCGGCTTGGCGGCTGGCTTCTTCCTCGCGGCGGGCCAACTCGGCTTGGTCGATGATGGACGCGGCACTCGGCGCAGGCTCGGCTGGCTCTGGGCTTTCTACCTCGTCGTCACGCTGCACAAAGGTGCGTTTTTTACGCACCTCTACCTGGATGGTGCGTGCTCTGCCGGTGGCATCGGCTTGCTTGATCTCGGTAGTGGATTTCTTCACCAGAGTGATCTTTTTGCGCTCAGCCGAGGCGGTGCCGTGGCTGGTTTGCAAATAGCTCAGCAGCTTTTGCTTGTCAGCGTCGGTCAGCACGTCGCCGGCCGATGCTTTGGGCACGCCAGCACTTTTGAGCTGCTCTAGCAGCGTATCGTTGGATTTTTTGAGTTCGTTTGCGAACTCAGAGACTGTGGTACTTGACATAATTTTCTGCTCGTCTCCATGATATTACTGAGCCACTGGCGCTGTATCGTCTGCCTGGACAAGGTCTGCTTTCGCATCGCCTCCTTTGGCATCGTTAGCCTTGGCATCGTTGACAAACCAGTGTTCACGCGCTTTCATAATCAGCGCAGTGGCCTCTGGGGCCGACTGACCGGTGATATCGGTCAGCTCGTCGGTGGCCAGGTCGGCCAGGTCGTCACGGGTATGAATATTGTTTTCCACCAGCTTGGCAATCAGCTCGGGGGTCAAGCCGTCCAAATGGTTCAGGTCTTGGCTCACGTCGCCGCCTTCAGCTGACTCTTCTTTGGCAATTGCCATGGTCAACAGTGCGTCTTTGGCACGGGTGCGCAGCTCGCTCACAGTGTCTTCGTCAAAGCTTTCGATCTCCAGCATCTCCTGAAGGGGCACGTAAGCCACCTCTTCCAGACTGGTAAATCCTTCTTCGATCAAAATGTCGGCCACTTCCTGGTCCACATCAAGCTTGGCCATGAAAAGAGCGCGCGTGGTCTCTGTCTCGGAGGCTTGCTTTTGCGCAGACTCGGCAGCATCCATGATGTTGATCTTCCAACCGGTAAGGTCAGAGGCCAGGCGCACGTTTTGACCGCCACGGCCAATGGCAATAGCCAGGTTTTCTTCGTCCACCACCACGTCCATGGCGTGGCGCTCTTCGTCCACCACGATGGAGCTGACGTTGGCCGGTGCGAGCGCGCCGATCACAAACTGCGCTGGATCCTCGCTCCACAGCACAATGTCCACACGCTCACCCGCCAATTCGGTCGTCACGCCGTTGACGCGCGAGCCGCGTACACCGACGCAAGTACCGATCGGGTCAACACGCTTGTCGTGCGACAGCACGGCGATTTTGGCGCGTGAGCCGGGATCGCGAGCGCAGGATTTGATCTCCAGCAAGCCTTGTTCGATCTCAGGCACTTCGTTGCGAAAGAGCTCAATCATGTAAGCGGGCGCGGAGCGGCTCAGGATGATGGGAGCGCCGCGCAAGGTGGTGTCTACTTCCATGATCATTGCGCGCACGCGGTCGCCGGTGCGCAGGTTTTCTTTGGGGATCATTTCGCTGCGGCGCAGACGGCCTTCAACGCGGCCGCTTTCGACAATGATGTCGCCTTTGTCCATGCGCTTGACGGTGCCGACAAAAATCTTGTCGCCGCGGCTCATGAAGTCGTTGAGCAAAATTTCGCGCTCTGCATCGCGGATTTTCTGCAAAATCACCTGCTTGGCAGCCATAGCGCCGATACGGCCGATGGGCACGGACTCTACCGGCTTCTCAATGTAGTCGCCCTCTTCGATGTCGGCGATCTGGTCGCGCGCGTCCATCAGCATTTCTTCGGCATCGGGGTTTTGCAGGCCTGCATCGTCTGCGACCACCAACCAGCGGCGGAACGTTTCGTAGTTTCCAGAATCTCGGTCTAGCGCCACGCGAATCTCGACCTCGCCATGGCCTTCGGTTTGCTGCAGCTTCTTGGTCGCTTGCGCCAAGGCCGCTTCCACAGCGCCAAACACCACGTCTTGCTCAACGTTTTTTTCGCGGGAAATGGCTTCAATCAGCATCAACATTTCACGGTTCATGTCACTAGCTCCTTAAATCATCAAAACTAAATAGAGGCAAGCACGCCGTGCTTGCAATCAAAAAAAATCAAGCCGCTTTACGCAAGCCGCTGCATTCAACTCACTTTAGGCTTGCGGCCCTTAAAGTCCACAATCGGCGCCAAGCGCGCCTCGCGCAGCTCGTCCAAACTAAATCCCAGCGCCTGCAGCGGCGGCGGCGCTTTCTTGGCACTGACACGCGCACCCAGCTTGGGTTTGGGCGCATCGCTCCAGACGATTTGCCAGCCCACTTGAGCCCCTTCACCAGCACCACTAACCGTCTTCTCCAGCGTGCCACGAAACTTCTTGCGATTGGCACTCACCGTGCCGCGCTCGTCTTTGGCCACTGCATCGCCCACTGGCGCTTTCAAAGTTAGGTCAATGACCTGGCCGACAAAGCGCTCTAAATCCGCCTCGTGCCGCAGCGGCCTGTCGATACCGGGAGAGGACACCTCCAGCCTGCGGTAATCGATCTCCTCCACCTCCAGCGCAAACTGCAACTGGCGCGTTACGCGCTCACAGTCTTCTACCGCTACCAGCGCCTCAGAGCCACCCCGCTGCCAAGGATGGTCAATCGTGATGCGCAGCAAACCGCCCGCAGAGCGCTCTATCTCTACGAGGTCGTATCCCAAACCACTCACCGTGGTTTCAACAATGCTCTGCAAACTCACAGTAAAACTAAAAACCCAAAGTACGGCAAATGAGCGGTTCACCTGATGTGAACCCGCTGGACTCAAAACCGTTCAGCCAAAAAAAAACGGGCGCTAAATGCCGCCCGTTTGGTCGATATGTTGCTGATTATAAAGGATTTTTAGCCGCTTGCAAGGCCTGGCGAGGCATGTTTTTGCAATGCAGCAATGCGCGCATGCATCAATTTAAACCATAAAGGCGGCACCATAGCCAGCCAAAGGCAACCCGCGTAGCCCGTGGGCAGCTGGGGGCCAGGCAGCGGCTCCAGCGTGGCGTACGGCTTCCAAGCATGCATATGGTGGTCGGAGTGGCGCTGCAGGTTCACCAGAAGGCTGTTGGTGACCACATGGTCGGCGTTCCACGCATGCATCATGCCAAAGGCCTCGCGCTTGCCGCCCTCGCTGCTGCGTTGCAAACCGTAGTGCTCGATGTAATTCACGCTCTCGAGCAGCAGGAAGGCGACAGCCGATTGACCCACAAAAAATACTACATATTTGATAGCTGCTCCCGCAGTTAAATTAAGGGCTGGAAGCATTATGAGCATTAAAGATACGAGCGCGCTAAAGAGCAATGGGCTGCGCAGCCAGGACGACTTCATTTGCGCGATGCGTTGGCCTTCTAGCCGCCAGCCACTGCGCAAGCTGCCCCATAAAGTGCGGGGTAAGAAGCGGTAGAGACTCTCGCCATAGCGGGCCGAGGCCGGGTCGTCGTAGGTGGCGGCGCGGGGGTGGTGGCCACGGTAATGCTCGACCATAAAATGCCCGTAGCACACGCTGGTCATCAGCACCCAAGCGCAAAAACGGTCAAATTTAAGCTTGCTGTGGCCCAGTTCATGGGCAAATGTAATACCTTGTGCGCCGGTTACGTAACCCACCGCAAACGTCAGCCCCACAGCGGTCAGCCAGTCGCTGTGCACCGCTGCGTGGGCACCCAAACCAATCAAAGCCAGCTGCATCAGCAAAAATAACCGCAAAATCCAGCGAAAGTAGCCTGAATCAGCTTGCCCGTCGATGGCTGCCGGTGACGATTGGCCGCCACGCCAAAGCACTTCGAGCAGCACGATGGTGCCCCAAAATACCAGGGTGAGCACACCGCTAAGATGCGGCATCATCACCACACCGACTATGGCATTTAGGGGCAAAGCCAAGGCAAGTAAGAAACGCAGGTCAGATAGTCGCATGGGTGCAATGTGGCATCGCTGATTAAACCGTGCAAGCGGGTGAACCCGTAAAACCTGATTGGCCAAGGCACATTAGAGCCATGGCCCAAATTTGAAGGGCGGCGACCGAAACAGGGAGCAGATTGCGGCCTCACAGCGCGCGGCATGCGAAAATGCGTGGTTAACCAAAACACATCGCTCGGAACCCGCACCATGGACGCAGAACAAATCAACCAAATCGGCACCGCCCTCACCGGCTTGACCGCCCGCACCCTCGATCTTCGGGGGTATCTTTGACTACGAGTCCAAGCAACGCAAGCTAGAAGACGTCAACGCCGCCTTGGAAGACCCGGCGGTTTGGAACGACCCCAAGCGTGCCCAAGAGCTGGGCAAAGAGAAAAAAGCCTTGGAGGGCGTGGTACTGGTCATTGCCAAACTGGACAGCGATATCGCCGATAACACCGAGCTGTACGACATGAGCAAGGGCGATAACGATATCGGCAGCTTGACCCACATTGAAGAAGAAGTCGCCAAAATCGAGGCCATCGTGGCGCAACTCGAATTTAGGCGCATGTTTAACCAAGCCGCCGACCCGCTCAATGCCTTCCTGGATATCCAGGCCGGTGCCGGCGGCACCGAGGCCTGCGACTGGGCGAGCATGTTGCTGCGCCAGTACCTGCGCTATGCCGAGCGCAAAGGCTTTAAGGCCACGATTGAAGATGAATCCTCAGGCGACATTGCTGGCATCAAAGGCGCCAGCATCAAGATCGAGGGCGACTACGCCTTTGGCCTGCTGCGCACCGAGACCGGCGTGCACCGCTTGGTGCGAAAATCGCCGTTTGACAGCGCGGGCGGCAGGCACACCAGCTTTGCCAGCGTATTTGTGTACCCCGAAATTGACGACTCCATCGTCATCGACATCAACCCCGCCGATGTGCGCACCGACACCTACCGCGCCAGCGGCGCAGGCGGCCAGCACATCAACAAAACCGACTCTGCGGTGCGCCTGACCCACATCCCCACCGGCATCGTGGTGCAGTGCCAAGACGGCCGCAGCCAGCACGGCAACCGCGACGTGGCCTGGAAGCGCCTGCGCAGCAAGATGTATGACTTTGAAATGCGCAAGCGTTT
>JAYWHJ010000218.1:0-8399 GCA_043777795.1 Polaromonas sp.
TACCTTGGGTGCCAAAGCCGAGCTCGACGTGACCGAGCAGGCGCTCAGTGTGTCGGTGGTGTTTGCGCCGACACCCGATCTAACGCATACGCATGTGGAACCAGAACTGGCGCTGGACCACGACATCGCCAAGATCATTGCCGGGTGCCGTGTGGTGCTGATACTGGCTGACCCGGCGCAATGCCATGAGGCCCTGCATGCATTGGCTGACCTGCACCTGGATGTGCGCACCACCCGGAGCGTGCAAGGCGCGCGAGAGGGGCTGGGCACCGCTGCACCGCATGCGGTGGTGTACGACGGCGCGCTGCCCAAAGACGAGGTGCTGAGGCTGCGCAGCGAGTTGGGTGCTAAATCCAGAGTGGCCTATGTGGAGCTGAGCAACTCAGGCGCACCAGACTTTCACGTGAGCACCTTGGGCAGTTTGAGCACGGCGCACGTACCCGTGCACGCCATCCGCCAGTCACTTGCACCGGCCTTGGTATTTGAGCTGTGCAAAGTAATCTAATGTGATTGAGTGAACGCCCTAGGTAAACACTAAGAAATCGGCAGTTGTTGAGAGTTAACCTCACATTTACTTACTAAGTGCTTGATTCAATTGTTGTTATTTACAAACTAAATGAAGGTTTTTTCAGGAAATTGGTTGCGCAGCCAGTGCGGTAGCTCTATCGTGGGAACATGGCACACAGCAGTTACCGGGACAGTTTATGCGTTGGGTGAAAACTACCATCTCCAGCGTGTGGGGCTTGATGGGCTTGCGGCCTATCCCCACAGAGGACGAGTTGCATGACCGCACCGAAGAGATTCGCGAGCGCATGCTCGATATCTTGGGCGATAGTGGCGCCGAGTTGCGACCACAAATACGTCGCCGCATCCAGTACGCGCCCGATTTGGAGTCGCTGTGGTACCTGCGCAGCGAATGGATGGCCGCTGTCTCTGCGACCCAGGGTGAGGCTGCATCCGCAGCCCATGTACGCAGCCTGAACGTGAGCTTTTCTGGCTTGCTGCCGAACGGCTTGCAGTCTCGTCCCAGCACCCTGTCATAGCAGCAAAGCTGGCACAGGCCTTAGCGCCCAGCCATTTTTTTCGAGGCGCTACCCTTGCCTGCTGATTGTTATTCCAGCCAAGTCGTAAAGTCTTGCGCATCGACCCGCGTGGTGGCAAAGGTGTTGACCAGCGCGCCTTCGTCGGCATAGCCGAGCGACATACCGCAGACCAGCATCTCATTGTCTTGCGCGCCAATATGCGGCATGACGATGTTGCCAAACCCGTTCCACGCCGCTTGCGGGCAGGTGTGCAGGCCGCGAGCTCGGGCCGCAAGCATGATATTTTGCAAAAACATGCCGTAGTCCACCAAACTGCCGCGCCCCATGACTTTGTCCATGGTGAACATCAAACCCACCGGGGCGCCAAAAAACTTAAAGTTTTGCTGGTGCTGCGCGTGCATGCCGGCCTTGTCGCCCTTGCCTAAACCCAACACGCCATACAGGCCAAAGCCGCACTCGCGGCGGCGGTCAATGTAGGGGGAAACCCATTTTTCGGGGTAATAGTCGTAAGA
Organism: Polaromonas sp.; assembly: GCA_043777795.1. Lineage (GTDB taxonomy): Bacteria > Pseudomonadota > Gammaproteobacteria > Burkholderiales > Burkholderiaceae_C > JAAFIP01. Next base: position 1,556 of record JAYWHJ010000218.1, read on the forward strand.
CTCTTTGTACTGCGCTGCCAAAGACGGGTCAGCAGCCAGCGCATCGTGTGCAGCGCACACTTGGCTGATCAAAGCGTCTTTTTTGGTGCCTTGCAGCACATACACCTTCCAGGGCTGGGTATTGGTGCCGCTGGGGGCACGGCCAGCGACTTGCAATAAGTCCAATAGCAGCTGGCGCTCTACCGGCTTGGCCAAGAAGGCCCTGTTACTGTAGCGCGAGAGCATGGCAGCGTCTACGCTGGCCGGGTCGGCAATACGGGTGCTCGCCTGTGGGGTGGGTAAAAGTTCGGTGAGTTTCAAATCAAAGTCTCCAGGACGGTTTTAAGTTTCGGGGAAAGAGGCATGGGGCTGCGGCTGGTTTTGTCTACATACACGTGCACAAACTGGCCGCAGGCATTGGTGGTGGCTGCATCGTCAGCAAACAAGCCCACCTCGTAATGCACGCTGGACGAGCCGACATGCGCCACGCGAATGCCCGCCTGCACAGCCTGCGGAAAGGCCAGGGGTGCAAAGTAGTTGCAACTGGTTTGCACCACCAGGCCAATGGTGCTGCCATGGTGAATGTCCAGCGCGCCTTGGGCGATCAGGTAGCTATTGACCGCGGTGTCAAACCAGGCGGTGTAGACGACGTTGTTCACATGGCCGTAAATATCATTGTCGGCCCAGCGGGTGGTGATGGGAATAAAGGCCTTGTACGCGCTGCGCGGCTGGGGCTGAGGGCGGGGTGACGGTTGTGCTTGCATGGCATCTGCTTCGAGGGGTTAAGGAACTAGCTTGAAGTAGTTTAATATGCTTTTTAAGCCTCTAGCGCAATGAAATAATGCGGGAGAAGCTATGTATTTAATAGTGTCAGGCGGGCACTGGGAGATGGCCCCACCGCCGTGCATACTCCATGGCCACCCGGTAAGTGCCCTGCTGCACGCGTAGCGTGGTGTCCAGTTCAGTGCCATAGCCGCCGCCCATGGCAAAAGCCATGGGAATGCGCCGCTGCCAGCACCAATCCATCACCCGCCGGTCGCGTGCTTCCAGGCCGTCGTAGCTGAGTTTTAAGCGCCCTAGCCTGTCGCCCTCATGAGGGTCTGCGCCTGCAAGGTACAGCACCAAGCCGGGTTTGAAGCGCCGCTCCAGCTCGTCCAGAGCCAGTTCCAGCGCATGCAGATAGTCGGCATCTTGGCAGCCATCGGGCAAGTCCACGTCCAAGTCGCTGGCCTCTTTGCGAAACGGGAAGTTCTTGGCGCCGTGCAGCGACAAGGTGAACACGCTAGCATCGTTTCTAAAAATGCTGGCCGTGCCATTGCCTTGGTGCACGTCCAGGTCAACGATGGCGACCTGCAAAGGCGCCCGGTACTGGCGCGCCCACTCGGCCTGCATGAGCCGCGCAGTCACCGCAAAATCGTTGAACACGCAAAACCCACCGCCTTTGTCGGCATAGCTGTGGTGGGTGCCGCCAGCCAGGTTGGCCGCTATACCCGCTGGCTTACCCACCGCCTGCCCCATCACTAAACCCAAGCTACTGCGCGCAGCGCTCACGCTGGCCCCGACCGACCTGCGCGCACGCTCGGCCATGGCCAAGCTCCAAGGAAAGCCAATCTCACGCATCACCTTCGGGTCAACGCTGCCCGTGCTGATGCCTTGAATGTAGGCAGGCGTATGGCATAAGGCCAGCTCACCATCCGTCGCAGGCTGGGCCACGCCCAGTTGCACCTGCTGCAAATGCTGCGCCAGCCAGTCACGCAGCAAACGGTATTTGCGCATGGGAAAGCGGTGGCCGAGTGGTAGCGGCAGTTCAAATTGGTCGGCGTAGAAGGCTTGCATTGGGCTTTGATTGTGGCCGAAGTCTGTCCCCTAATTTAGCTGTGCGAGCGCGCATTGAGGATAAAACATGCGGCGTACAGGCAACACGCCCGGCGCAGGCGCGCTTTCGCTGGGCCGAGACTTCCTGCGACTTTTATGGATGTATTTCTCATAGCTGTTTGCGCCATATTTCGTTGGTCTTGCGCCTGAATCGAGTTTCATACCAACACCGGTAGCGACTTTCAGTACAATGCCTTGTTAAATTTCAGCCACTTTGGCCAAGATTTTTTTGCGGCAATTGCTCTAGCAATTGCATTCACATCACGACCAACATCCATGCGCTTTCAAGGCATTATCAAATCCTGGAACGACGACCGCGGATTTGGCTTTATCGAACCAACCCAAGGCGGCCAGGAAATTTTCCTTCACGTCAAGGCATTTTCGGATCGCAGCCAAAGACCAGTGCTCAATCAGACTGTGACCTTCGAAGTCGAGCTCGGACAGCAAGGCAAAAAACGTGCGAAAAACGTAGCGACTCAGCGCGTTGCAACTAGCCACTCAAACAGAACGAAAGACTCGCCGGCTCAGTGGGGGACTGCAACGCTGTTCACGATTCCGGCTTTTTTGGTCATATATGCACTTGTGAGCGTATTGTGGAAGCCGCCATTGGTTATTGCTGCTGTCTACCTGGGGATAAGCGTTCTGACATTCATCGCCTACGGTTTGGACAAGGCAGCTGCAAAGCGCGGGGTCCGACGCACCCCGGAGACCACGCTTCACATGCTGGCCCTGGCCTGCGGATGGCCTGGCGCGCTCCTCGCGCAACAGTACCTGCGCCACAAGTCGAGTAAGGCCGCATTTCGCTCCGTCTTTTGGTGCACTGTTGCGCTGAATGTCGCTGCCTTTGTATTTTTCGCATCACCGGCAGGGCGCTCAATTTGGGCGGGACAATGAAACTACCCACAACCATGTCTTCGTAGCAAAGCCTGTGCCCTGGGGCGCATAGCCATGGCACAGGCTTTGCCGCGAAGCGGGATCACCCACGCGTTCGATACGTAGTCGCCTGGGACTACGCAATAGGGGTCAGAGCAAAATTTCGTTTGAGATTGTGCGCGGGGGAGGCAATTGCTTCCTGAATTTTGATCTGACCCCCACTGCTTGCCTCCCGCTTGCAAGTGGCCAACAACCACCAAACCCGCATAAACCTTGGCGAATATGCTTATGCGCATAAGCCACCAACAAAAAAGTAGTTTGGTTTTGATAGCAAGCGCTCTACAGTCGCCCCCATGGCTGATTTGGCGTTTATCTTTGCGGGGTTTTTGGTGGGGCTTGTTGTGGGCCTCACAGGGGTTGGCGGCGGGTCGCTGATGACGCCAATTCTTATTTTTGGCTTTGGCATCAAGCCTTATCTCGCCATTGGCACCGACCTGCTGTTTGCCGCCGTTACCAAACTGGGCGGCACGATTAACCTGGCGCGCAGCAAAACGGTGGACTGGCGCATTGTGGGCCTGCTGTGCGCAGGATCTATTCCTGCTGCGCTTGCGTCGATATATCTGCTGCACACCGTGGGCACGACTGACCCCGCTGTCCAAAAAGTAATGACCACCACGCTGGGCTTTGCGCTGCTGCTCACCGCGCTGGCAACCCTGTACAAAGCCATTAAGGGCAAGTCCAGTCCGCGCAACCTGTCTGCTGAACAACTCGCCAAAGCCACGCAGCCACGCCATTGGGCGCTTCCCGTGCTGTTTGGTGCGCTGATTGGTGCCATGGTGTCTATTACTTCCGTCGGCGCGGGTGCGATTGGCGTCACAGTGCTGATGCTGCTGTACCCCGCTCTGCCCTTGCCGCGCATTGTGGCGGCTGACCTGGCCTACGCTGTTCCGCTGACCTTGGTAGCAGGTCTGGGCCATGCCTCCATTGGCTCAGTGGACTGGTCGTTGCTGGTTAAGCTGCTGGCGGGTTCGCTGCCAGGCATTTGGCTGGGCACGCACTTTAGCGCCAGAGTGCCCGAGCGGGCGCTGCGCTCCCTACTGTCGTTTTTGCTGGCCTACGCAGGCTTCAAATTAATTGCTTTCTAACCACCTTACGGGACTGTCCACTGCGCAGCGGTGCTCTGTCCCCCACTAATTAAAACTATGTACCAATACACCGACTTCGACAAACAATTCGTTAAACAACGCGCCGCCCAGTACCGCGACCAGCTGGAGCGCAACTTGGCCGGCAAGCTGGCGGATGACGAGTTCCGCCCACTGCGCCTGCAAAACGGCTGGTATGTGCAGCGCTACGCGCCCATGCTGCGCGTAGCAGTGCCTTATGGCGAAATGTCGGCCGCGCAATTGCGTGTGATGGCCAAAATCGCGGCGGAATACGACCAACCGTCAAATGAAGTGTTCAAAACCGCCGTCGATGGCCAAGCCAAGCTCAGCGGCAAAGGCGTGCAGCTCACAAAAGGCTACGGCCACTTCACCACCCGCCAAAACGTGCAGTTCAACTGGATTCCTTTGGACAAAAGCGCCGACGTGATGGATCTGCTGGCCAGCGTCAACATGCACGGCATTCAAACCAGCGGCAACTGCATTCGCAACATCACCAGCGACGAGCTGGCCGGTATTGCGGTGGACGAGATTGCCGACCCGCGCCCGTTCTGCGAAATCTTGCGCCAGTGGAGCACACTGCACCCAGAGTTTGCATTTTTGCCGCGTAAATTTAAGTTTGCTGTCACAGGGGCCAAAGAGGACCGCGCCGCCACCGCCTGGCACGATGTGGGCTTGCATCTCGTTCGCAACAGCGAAGGGGATGTCGGCTTCAAAGTGCTGGTCGGTGGCGGCATGGGCCGTACCCCCATCGTCGGCACCGTGGTGCGCGAGTTTTTGCCGTGGAACCAGATTTTGAACTACTGCGAGGCCGTCATCCGCGTGTACAACTTGTATGGTCGGCGCGACAATATCTACAAAGCGCGTATCAAAATTTTGGTCAAAGCCGAAGGCCAAAAATACATCGACGATGTGGAAGCCGAGTTTGCCCGCATTTTGGAGGACGACGCCGCGCCACACACCATCACCCAGGCCGAGTTTGACCGCGTTGCCGCATCTTTTGTGCCACCGGCGCATGCAAAATGTGCGCAGCCAGCTATCGATAAAGTAGCAATCAAGATCGGTAATGTGCTCAAAGCCGCTGCCGAGGACGACACTGAGTTCACCCGCTGGATCACCCGCAACGTCACGGCGCACGCCAACCCCAACTTGCGTGCAGTCACCCTCTCATTCAAACGCCTGGGCTACGCACCGGGCGACGCTACGGCTGAGCAACTATTGCAAGCCGCCGACCTGGCCGATCAGTTCAGCGAAGGCGAAGTACGCGTGACACATGACCAAAATCTGCTGCTGCCTTGGGTGAACTGCGACCAACTGCCTGCGCTGTGGCAGGCCGCGCGCAAAGCCGGTTTTGCCAAACCGAACATTCGCCTGCTGAGCGACATGATTGCCTGCCCCGGTGGCGATTTTTGCGCCCTGGCCAACGCCCGCAGCCTGCCGATTGCCGAGGCCATCACCGCGCGCTACCAAGACCTGGACGAGCTGGACGACCTGGGCCAGATTGACCTGCACATGAGCGGTTGCATTAACTCTTGCGGCCATCACCACAGCGGCCATATTGGTATCTTGGGCGTGGACAAAGACGGTAAGGAGTGGTACCAAATTACTCTGGGCGGCTCCGATGGCTCGGCCCTCAGCGGCGCGCCCGTGGCGGGCAAAGTCGTGGGTCCCTCGTTCAGCGCCGCTGAAGTGGTGGAAGTAATTGACGCAGTGTTGACCGAGTACAAAAACCTGCGCATCGCCAAAGACGCTGCGCAAACTCTCGGTGCCCATGAAACTTTTATCGACACCTTGCGCCGCGTGGGCATGGAGCCGTTCAAGGCCGCAGCCAACAGCGCCCGTTTTGTCGACGCACACGCCGCGTAAAGGAGCATAGACATGCCAAATACTATCAATCTCGTAGCTGCTCCTGCAATTAACCACTGCGCTACAGGTCAAAATACCTTAAAAATCGCGAATGATACCGACGTAGACAGCTTGCAAGCTGAGCTGGGCACAGCAGATGCAGTAGAGCTGCACTTCCCCAAGTTTTCTGATGGCCGCGCCTTCAGCCAAGCCGTGCAACTGCGCCGCCGCCTGGGCTACCAAGGCGAGATTCGCGCCACTGGCGATGTGCTGATAGACCAACTGGTACAAATGCAACGTACCGGTTTTAGCAGCGCCGTGTTGCGCGATGACCAAGACGCAGCGCATGGCCAAAAGCTGTTGACCCAGTACGCAGGTTTTTACCAAGGCGATGCCAATCAGTCGCAGCCACTTTTTGCGAGAGCCGCATGAGCGCCATCAGCCTGTACGCCAAGCCGTCCACAGACTTTGCTGCCAAGCTGGCCGCCGCCGAGGCGCTGCTACGCAAGGCCACGCAAGAGTATCAACCCATCACCCAAGCGTCCAGTCTGGGAGCAGAAGACATGGTGATTACCCATTTGCTGCATACGTCGCAGCTCGACAGCGAAGTGTTTGTTCTGCAAACTGGCAAGCTGCATGCTGAGACCTTGGCATTGCTACAGACAGTGCAAACCACCTACGGAGTTGACCGGGTGGTGCGCGTGTACGAGCCCGACCCCGCAGCGGCAACCGCTTTCGAGGTCGCTAATGGAAAAGAGGCCATGTACCAAAGCATGGAGCTTCGCAAAAAGTGCTGCGATATCCGCAAAATGGTACCGCTGGACAAGGCCTTGGAGGGCAAAAAGGCCTGGATTACCGGCCTGCGGCGCGAGCAGTCCAATGCCCGCGCCGAAGTCTCGACCATTGAACAACAGCCATTGCGGGTCAAAGTGAACCCCTTGGTGGAGTGGACCCATGGCGATGTGTGGCACTACCTTTCAGTCAACCACGTGCCTTACAACCAGCTACACGACCAGTTCTATCCCAGCATCGGCTGCGCGCCCTGCACCCGTGCAGTCACCTTGGGCGAAGACATCCGCTCTGGCCGCTGGTGGTGGGAGCAGGAGGTGGCT
>JAYWHJ010000219.1:0-23009 GCA_043777795.1 Polaromonas sp.
GCTGGCCGTCCGCTGCTGATCATTGCTGAAGAAGTTGAAGGCGAAGCCTTGGCTACTTTGGTGGTCAACACCATTCGCGGTATCTTGAAGGTAGTTGCAGTCAAGGCCCCGGGCTTTGGCGACCGCCGCAAAGCCATGCTGGAAGACATCGCCATCCTGACCGGCGGCAAAGTGATTGCCGAAGAAGTTGGCCTGACACTGGAAAAAGTGACTTTGGCCGACCTCGGCTCAGCCAAGCGCATCGAAGTGGGCAAAGAAAACACCATCATCATCGACGGTGCAGGTGCCGCTGCTGACATCGAAGCCCGAGTCAAACAAGTGCGCGTGCAAATCGAAGAAGCTACCAGCGACTACGACCGCGAAAAACTGCAAGAGCGCGTGGCCAAACTGGCCGGCGGTGTTGCCGTGATCAAGGTTGGCGCTGCCACTGAAGTCGAAATGAAAGAAAAGAAAGCCCGCGTAGAAGACGCACTGCACGCAACCCGCGCAGCTGTGGAAGAAGGCATTGTGGCTGGCGGCGGCGTAGCGCTATTGCGCGCTAAGCAAACCGCTGGCACCATCAAAGGCGACAACCCAGACCAAGACGCAGGTATCAAGCTGGTGCTGCGCGCCATCGAAGCGCCTCTGCGCGAGATCGTGTACAACGCAGGCGGCGAAGCCTCTGTAGTCGTCAACGCTGTATTGAACGGCAAAGGCAACTACGGCTTCAACGCAGCCAACGACACTTACGGCGACATGATCGAAATGGGCATCTTGGACCCAACAAAAGTAACCCGCACTGCGCTGCAAAACGCAGCCTCAGTCGCTTCTCTGATGTTGACCACCGAGTGCATGATCTCCGAGTCCCCCAAGGACGAACCAGCCGGTGGCGGCATGGGCGGTGGCGGCGGTATGGGTGGCATGGGCGGTATGGGCGATATGGGGATGTAATCTCCGGATAGCTTTTTGCACTGCGCTTGCGTGGTGTGAACGCCAAAAAAAAGGCCGCGAAAGCGGCCTTTTTTAATGTCCTAATCTAGCTTCTACAAAAGCAAATCTGTCCCTAATTAGCTCATTAATCTGCCGAGTTGAGTCAGCAAATTTTAGATGTGCCTTTATTTGCTCGACAGGTACCTCCTCAACTAATCTAACTATCGCAGAGTTAACGAATGCGGAAGGCAAAGCAGTAACTCCGTTAAAAGACAAAACAACGTCTTCCCCCCGCTTTATTGGCGGGAGTAACAGATCGAAAATAATTTTCCCATCAGAGTAGGTAGAGCACTGCGGGACGTGATCTAGTGCGGTGATAACCATGAAAAGTCCTCCTTCTCAACATCTTTAGCCATTCCGGCAAACCTATCTGTTCGTAATATAACGCGAACCAATGTTCCAGGGTATGACACATCTCGAGCTCTAGCAGTGATTTTTGTAATTTCTTGACTTGACACTGCTGACAATTGAGCTTTACCAGACACCAAAAGTACTGTTCCTCCGTTTCCAAGAGTAGTGAATTTAATCAACTGCGTTAGCCCTACCCCTCTATTGGTAACATTTGATTTTGTAGTAAAACCTTCTTGACATGCCTTTCGCAACGCTTCGTGATCAGATAACTCAGGTAAAACTTTCCTCACGTTTGAGGGAATTCCGAAGCCAAAATCAGAAATTGCAATTTGTAACTCTTTGCGTTTGGGAAAGAATTGGGCGAAACAACAGCAATTTTGAACGCCAGAGTGGTCTTGAATATTATGAAATATCTCTTCAATAGACACTCGGAATGTGCTGAGTGATTTTTCCGATACCGCTAAATGATTTGCCACCCACGGAGTTAAGTCCATGTGCACAAAACCAACCGAACGCTCGTTTGACACAAGACCTAACGGCATAGTTGTAGCCCGTAGCGTGAGATTAGTTTTCAAACTATGCCCCAAATACTGCTTGAAGAAACCCGAGTCGTCAAGGTAATTGATTGGCTCCGTCATGTGCTTATGACCAGAAAAATAAGTCTTAACTCCCAATTTTTTGAAGTGCTCAATTAAATTACCAAGCACAACAACTCCAACAGGTTCAATGAATGTAACGTCTGAAAAATCAAACGTTATTTTTGAGCTTAATGCATTGCATTGTTCATCGACTGCTTTTCCAATAAAACCGTACATCGTCTCGCAGTTAAAAGTACGAGGTAGCGATACCACTTGTTCATCTCCACCGTTAATTTTCCAGATCATATTTTTATACTTATAGTTATTTAGTTGGCAATCAATGCTCAAACAACAGGCACGACTTGCAACTGCACGCCCAAAGCATTAATTACTTTTATCATCGTTTCATAGCGCGGTTTGGCACCAGCGCTTAACGCTTTGTAAAGGCTCTCGCGGCCAAGCTGGGTGTCTTTGGCAAGCTGGCTCATACCGCGTGCCCTGGCTACATCTTTGACGGCAACCAGGAACACATCAGGATCTGGGTCTGTCAGCGCGGCAGACAGGTAGGCGGCGATGGTTTCGTTGTCGTCCAGGTAGTCGGCGGCATCAAATGGGGCTGTTTCTATTTTGATAGCTTTGCTGGTTTTGGCCTTGGCTTTACTGGCTACTTTGAGTGGCGCTGATTTGGCTTTCATGGCTGCTTCCTTTGCTTTAACAGTTGAGCTATTTCAATGGCGTAGGCGATATCACTTTGCTGGCTGCTCTTGTCGCCACCGCGGAGTAGCATGTACACCACGCCACCCGTGCGCGTAAAGTACGCCCGATAACCTGGCCCGTAGATGCACACGCATCTCGCTCACGCCTTGGCCCACTGGTTGACAATCGCCAAAATTGCCAGCCTCTGCAGCGCGGGTGCGTTTCAATATCAATGCCTTACCAGTTTTGTCTTTGAGTAAATGAAGCCACTCGTCAAAAAAAGATGTGCGGTAAAAAGCGCTCACGCCGTTATTGTATCCAAAAGATTACAAACTTCAGTGCCATGAGTGGCAAATAACATGACTTCACACCCCCCGCAAAAACTCCACCAGATGCGCTGTTACTAGGCCAGGCTGCTCCTGCTGCACCCAGTGCCCTGCACCACCCACCAAATGCACGCTGCGCATATCGGTACACGCCGTGCGCTGCATTTTTTCGAACTCGCCGGGTTTTTGGTAGGTGCCCCAGTCGCTCTTGCCTGCGATGAACATGCTGGGTACGGTGATGCTGCGGCCGGCCCAGGTTTGCAGCTCGGTGATGAAGCGTAGCTCTGCGCCGCAGCGGTACCACTGCAGGCCGCCTTGGAAGCCGTTGCGTTGGTATTCGGCGGCGTAGACGGCTAGATCGGCATCCGTCATCCATGCGCACCCAGCAACATCGGGTGGGCTGGGCATATGCGGTGATACCGTTTGCGCCATGTCTTGGGCTGCATCCATGATGTAGTAGGTGGGCATGTGGGCCATCTCTGTGGCGGCGTAGGACGCGAGCACATGCGGCCGGTTCACCAACCAGTCGGCGCTTTTAACGTGGTAGTAGGCGCGCAGAAAGGCGTGTACGCCTTGGGGACAGGCGTGCATGTCGGCGTTGGCGGGCCGCGTGCCGTAGTAGGCCTGGTAGTGTTTGCGTGGGCGGGGCAGCGCAGCCAGGGCGGCGTGGTCTACGCCTCCTGTGGCTAGCGGTAATGAAGGTGGCCCACCGAAGGGGGAGCTCATCATCACGCAGGCACGAAACACGTCGGGCCGCAGCAGGGCGCACCAGGCGGCTACGGGCGAGCCAAAGTCGTGCCCCACCACGGCGGCCACGCTGCTGTGGCCCAGCGCCACCACCAGGCCCAGCGCATCGCGCACAAGGTTAAGCACACGAAACGGCTCCAGCGCGCTGTCGTAGTCGGTGCTCCAGCCTGTGGTGCGGCCATAGCCGCGCTGGTCGGGCGCAATGACGTAGTAGCCCGCCTGCGCCAGCGGCAGCATGACTTTGCGCCAGCTAAAGGCCAGCTCGGGGAAGCCATGCAGCAGCAAGATGGCGGGACGCTGTGGGGTGCTGTCGTTTTCAGGATAGCCAGCTTCCAGCACATGCATGCTCAGGCCATTGATGCCAGGCACCATGCGTGCTCGAATGCCTGGGGGGAGGACGGTGGAGTAAGGAATCATGGCGCATTATGGCTGCGCCGTGCCAGTACGCGCCTACTGCTTATAAACGGCGCGCTGAACATGCGCTTGCTGTCCAATGTGCCATTGTTGAGCACCATATGCAAAAAAGCGGAGATAGTCGGGCGCGGTGGAATACAAAGCGTGGCCCATGCCGTAGAACTCGGGGTTGCTGGGCGGTGCCAGCGCAAACTCAGCAAACTTGCCGTCTTCGCCGCGTAGGCGCACGTCGCCCAAACGCGCGGCCATGTGCGGCAGCGCCTCACACGCTGTGTCCGTCATGCCCAAGGGTTCAAAAATTTCTGTACGGCAAAACTGATTGATACGCCTGCCGTCCACCTTCTCCACCACGCGGCCCAGCGAGTCAATGCCTATGCCGTAGTCCCAACGCGTGCCGGGCTCAAACTGCAAGCGGTAGTTCATGCAAGTGAGCGTACCGGCCAAAATGCTGGGCGCAGCGCTGGCATCAAAACCATCGAGCAGCTTGATCTGCGCGAACTCGGCACGATGCTTTCTACCGTGGCGTCAGCGCTAAGTTTGCCTCGGTTCATCAAGATCATGGCGGCCACGCTGCCCACTGCCTTGGTCATGGAGATAATGCGAAATACGGTGTCGAGTGCTGCTGCCTTGTCCGGGCTGCATTCGCTCGCTGCGCCCGACCATACTGCCCCTGCGCGACTGCCTACTATGGCTACCACAAACGGTGCGTCTTACTGCGCTACCGACTCGCTGATCGCTTGGTCGAGTTCCGCCATACCTGCCTCCCAACAATTGGGCGGATCCCTGGCGAAGATGCGCGTGGACGCAAGGTCCAGCCCTGACCACCGCGTCACAAAATTCCTCTCATACCTCCTGGCTAACTCGCAAGCCGGCAGGCTGCTGCACCAGGAAGCGACATTCAACCATTCAACTCATCAGCGCGGACCTGGGCTAGTGCAAAATCCAAATCCCCAGAATAAATTGCCCGACCGCAGATCACACCTTCAATGCCCTCCCCCTCCACTGCGCACAGCTTTTCAATATCGGCCATGTTGCTCAAGCCACCGGAAGCGATGACGGGAATGGTGAGGGCTTGCGCCAGTTTGACGGTGGCTTCAATGTTCACACCGCTGAGCATACCGTCGCGGCCGATGTCGGTGTAGATGATGCTTTCCACGCCGTAGCCTTCAAACTTTTTGGCAATATCGATCACATCGTGTTTGGTGAGCTTGCTCCAGCCGTCGGTGGCGACTTTGCCGTCTTTGGCATCCAGGCCGACGATGATGTGGCCGGGGAAGGCCGTGCAGGCATCTTGCAGGAAGCCGGGGTTTTTGATGGCTGCTGTGCCGATGATGACGTATTGCAGGCCCGCGTCGATGTAGCGCTCGATCGTGTCCAGGTCGCGGATACCGCCGCCCAGCTGCACGGGAATGTATTGGCCCACCGCCTTCAAAATGCTTTTGATGGCAGCAAAGTTTTGCGGCTTACCCGCAAACGCGCCGTTCAAGTCGACCAGGTGCAAGCGGCGCGCACCTTTATCAAACCAGCTTTGCGCCATGGCAGCCGGATCTTCGCTGAACACGGTGGATTGGAGCATGTCGCCTTGTTTGAGGCGTACACAGTTGCCGTCTTTAAGATCGATAGCTGGAATGAGTTGCATGATGCTAGGTCAAAAACGAAATAAGAAATGAAGCGTGGACGTTCTAGAAATTGGATTTGAAACATAATCCACTAAGGATTCCAGTGCAGGAAATTGCGGTACAGCGCAAGCCCTTGGCCGGCGCTTTTTTCGGGGTGGAATTGCGTGGCGAAAATGTTATCACGGGCAATCGCTGCTGTAAACGGTGCGCCGTAGTCTGACTGGCCAACGCTGTGCACGGCCAGCTTGGGTTTAGCATAAAAGCTGTGGACAAAATAAAACCAGCTGTCGTCGGCCACATCGCCCCACACGGCGTGCGGCTGCGACTGACGCACGCGGTTCCAGCCCATTTGGGGCACTTTGTAGCGGCTGCCATCGTCTTGCAAACGGCCTGCCAGCGCAAATTTATGCACTTGACCGGGAATCAAGGCCAAGCCAGGGGTGTCTTGCTCATCGCTGTGGTCTAGCAGCATTTGCATGCCTACGCATACGCCAAACAGCGGCTTGTTTTGCGCGGCTTCGAGCACGGATTCTTTTAAACCAGACTCATGCAAACAGGCCATGCAGTCGCGCATGGCACCCTGGCCTGGCAGCACGATACGCTGGGCGGCGCGCACCTCATCGGGGCGCTGGGTGATGATGACATCAAAGCCAGTGTCCTTGGCGGCCTCTTTCACGGCATTGGACACCGAGCGCAGATTGCCCATGCCGTAATCCACGACTGCAACGGTCTTACTCATAACTTGAAGAGGCAAATATTATTCGCTATAAATTACGTAGCTGCTCCCGCAATATTCTATTGGGCTAACAGCTTAAATATATATAAATTCTAAACGAAAAAGGGCGTAAAACTGCCCGCAGCTGGATTACAGGCTGCCCTTGGTCGATGGAATCACACCGGCAGAGCGTGGATCCAGCTCTAGCGCCATGCGCACAGCACGTGCAAAAGCTTTGAACACAGTCTCGCTCTGGTGGTGGGCATTTTCGCCGGTCAAATTGTCGATATGCAAAGTCACCAATGCGTGGTTGACAAAACCCTGAAAAAATTCGTAAGCCAGTTGGGTGTCGAACGCGCCCACCATACCGGATTTGAAAGGCACGTTCATGTGCAGGCCCGGGCGGCCAGAAAAATCGATCACCACGCGGCTTAAAGCTTCATCCAAGGGCACATAAGCGTGGCCGTAGCGCTTGATGCCTTTTTTGTCACCGACGGCTTTAAATACCGCTTGCCCCAAAGTAATGCCTACGTCTTCCACGGTATGGTGGCCATCAATATGCAAGTCACCTACGGCGTGAATATCCAAGTCAATCAAGCCGTGGCGGGCGATTTGGTCGAGCATGTGATCAAAAAAACCAATGCCAGTGGATAAATTGGCGATGCCCGTCCCGTCCAGGTTGACTTTGACGGTGATTTGGGTTTCGTTGGTGTTTCTCACGACCTGCGCTTGTCGGGGGGCGTTCGTCGGGTTCTCTTCAGCGGTGCGGTTCATGGCGGTATTGTCGCAGGTTGGTGGCTCAAAGGGACGGGCGGCAGATTAGATGTAGTTAGGACGGTCCATCAAAGACATTTGTACTTTGATCCATTTTTTCAGCGCTTTATCGTCTTGTACGGCCTGAAGAGCGTATTTCAAGCTCTCTATCATGTCCTTCAGTCTCTGAGCTTGAGAGCGCAGCGCACTGGTCATCGCCTTGGGTGAGACGATGTCATATCCCAGGTCAAACGCCAGGTGCAGATCGCCCGTGATGGCGTGGTATTGCGCTTGCAGCTCTTTCAGCTGCTCTTTGAGCATGCGGTTGAAACTGCGCAATTTATCGTCTGCCATCGCGGCCACAGAGGACGGGTCGATTTGGTCAATCTCCAGCTGCAGGCGCAGCAGGGCGAGAAGGTCTTTACTGTCGTTAGCAGCATTTACGCGCACCATCAGTGCTGTTTTGCGGGTGCGCTCTGCGGGGTCGCTTTCGCGGTCGGGGTGCAACGCGCTGACCAGTTTGCGGTAGATGCTGCGCAGGGCGCTGTGCGCATCAAGCTGCTCTTGCTCAGCCAGTTTTTGTTTTGGTGTTTTTTTGCGTTTGGCCTGGCGCGCCTCGTGCGCATGCATGGCGGCTTCGTCGTCCGCTTGCATTTTTTTCATCAACGCTTGGATCATTTCATCGGCGGAGAGCAGGCCGTCCGTGTCCACTTCCACGCCCATGGCCTGCTCCATAGCGCGGTTCAACTCAGACTCGGCTTCACGGTCCAGGCCGTCTTCAAGCTCTTCGTCGCCCATCACAAAATAGCGGTCTGCCACTTCTTGCATGGCAGGACTGAGCCAACCAGCGCCTTTCAAATCATCCACCACCATGGCGATCAGCTCCTGCACATCCTCGCACGCGCGCTGCGACAATCCTTTGGGCGATTGCAGGCGTTGGTCTAAAAATAGCACCAGTTTTTCTTGCAATGCATGTAGCTGTGCCCGAAGCGGCGCGAGCTTGGCTTGGCGATCTTTGTCGTGGGTCTCAGCCAGCGTTTTAAGATTTTGCAAGGCCTTGCTTTGCTTTTCTATTTTCTCCAGTAACTGGTTGAATAAGCGTTGCTCAGGGCCTAGCTTTTGCGCCGTAATGGTAAGTTCTCTGGACTGCGTCTGTGCGTTGTCCTCATCGCTTTCGCAAAGTGATTTTTGCTTGGGCATCTCGGCCCCTCAATGGTCTAAGGTTTCTTCAAGGGCTGTCAGCAACTGTTGGTTCTCGGAGGGTGTACCTACCGAGATGCGCAAGGTATTTGCCAACAGCGGGTGCATGCTGCTGACGTTTTTGATAAGCACGCCGCGCTGCTTCAAGCCCGCAAACGCATTCGCGGCGTCGGCAACTCGCACGAGGAACATATTGGCATCGCTTTTGACTGCTTGAGCCCCAGGCATTTTTGCAATAGCTTCTATAAGCATAGCGCGCTGCGCCCGTATTTCATCGGCTTGCGCTGCAAAAACTTCTTGATTCTCAAGTGCAAACAGGGCGCACTCGCAGTTAAGCACACTGATGTTATACGGCGGACGTAGCTTGTCTACCTCGTTGATCAACGCGGACGGGCCGGTCATGTAGCCCAGGCGCACACCGGCCAAGCCAAACTTGCTGAGGGTGCGCATCAGCAGCACATTGGCGTTCTGGTCGGGCGCAGCATGGATGTGCGTGATCCAGCTTTTGCTGCTAAAGGGCTGGTAGGCTTCGTCCATCACCACCATACCGCCATATTCTGCCGTCGCGGCGATGATATTTTTAATCGCGCCCTCATCCCACAAGTTGGCGGTGGGATTATTCGGGTATGCGATGTAAGTGATCGCTGGCTTTTCTTTGTCGATCGCGGCAAGCATAGCGCGCTCGTCCAGTTCAAAATCGGCCGTCAAAGGCACGCCGATAAACTGCAAGCCCTGCAACTGCGCGCTCATGGCATACATCACAAAGCCCGGCAGCGGCGCGAGGATTTTGCCGCCAGACTGCAGGCCTGCGCCTGCGGGTGCAGGCGTGTCGCAGGCCATTGCCAGCAGCGATATCAACTCGTCAGAGCCATTACCCAGCATCATTCCATATCCCTCAGGCACCTGGGCGTAGGCACGCAAAGCAGTTTTTAAATCCTCCACCCGCGCGCCAGGGTAGCGGTTAATCGCCAACTTGCCCAGCCGCTCACTCAATTGCGCTTGCAGCGCAGGCGGCAAGGTGTACGGGTTCTCCATCGCGTCCAGCTTGACCATGCCAGCAGAGTCCTGGATAGCGTAGGCGTGCATGGACTGCACATCTTGGCGGATGTGTTGCAACACCTTTTTGATCGTCACGTCAGTCATTTTTTGCTTTCAATATCTGTGGGCTGGGTAGACAGGGGGTGAATGATCTGCAAACCGTCCGCCTGCAATGTAGCGGGCAGCTCCAGGCTCAGCAGATAGCTGCAACCCTGCTGCAATGCGGACGAGATGATCAGCGCATCCCAATAGCCCAAGCCATAGCGGTCTTGCACATCCCAAGCGCCATCCACGGCGTAGCGGTCCAGGTGGGGCGGTTGCCATGCGCGCAGGCGGCGCACCTGGGTGCGCACTTGCGCTGGCGTCACAGCGGCGGCGGCCGCATCTGCACGCGCACCTGATCGGCCAAACATCATCAAAGCCCCGTTGTAAAACTCATTGAGCACCTGCGTGCTGATGCGCCCCGAGCGCTGCGTCCAGCACCAAGCCACCCAATTACGCGCTGCCGTTTGCAGCGCTGCATCGCGTGCATCAAAGGTGGCCAACAGCACGCCAGAATCAACGAATACCAGCGGGGCGGTCATATTGCGTGTCTCTTGGGGTTGGGTTTGCTTTGGTGTTTGATTTGGCTGGCGCTGTACTAGCACCCCAGGTTTCAAACTTCAGCGATGCCCGCATGGCTTGCTCGTAAGCATCTTCATGCCGCATCTTCTCAGCCACCCACTCGCCAATCAGCCGCGAAATGCTGGCGTTGCGCTTGGCCGCCTCGATGCGCACCCATTCGGCGACATCCTCTTCCATGGTGATGGTGATGTTTTTCATGGATTGAATAGTAACACGAATTTCGTGTTACACGAAATTCGTGTTATTTTTTCAAGCTTCGGAAGCGCGCTACTTCAACCGCATCTCCGCTGCCCGTGCATGGGCCTGCAAGCCTTCGCCGTAGGCCAGCTCGGCCGCAATCTTGCCCAGCACCTGTGCGCCCTGCTCGCTCACTTCGATCAAGCTAGAGCGTTTTTGAAAATCGTACACGCCTAGCGGGCTGCTAAAGCGTGCGGTGCCGCTGGTGGGCAGCACATGATTGGGGCCTGCGCAGTAGTCGCCCAGACTCTCGCTGGTGTAGGCACCCATGAAGATGGCACCTGCGTGTCTGAGCAAGGGCTCCCACTGGTGCGGGTTGTTGCTGCTGATCTCCAGGTGCTCAGGTGCGATGCGGTTGCTGATCTCGCAGGCCTCTTGCATGCTGCGGGTGTGGATCAAAGCGCCACGGTCGTTCAGGCTTTTGGCGATGATGGCTTTGCGTGGCATGTCGGGCAAGAGCTTGGTGATGCTGGCCTGCACGGCGTTGATGTAGTCCATGTCGGGGCAGAGCAAGATGCTCTGGGCCAGCTCGTCGTGCTCAGCTTGGCTAAACAAATCCATCGCCACCCAGTCGGGCGGGGTAGTGCCGTCTGCAAGGATCAATATCTCGCTTGGTCCGGCAATCATGTCGATACCCACGGTGCCAAATACACGCTTCTTGGCACTGGCCACATAGGCGTTGCCAGGGCCGGTGATTTTGTCTACTTTTGGCACTGTCGCGGTGCCGTAGGCCAGGGCAGCGATGGCTTGTGCGCCGCCGATGGTGAAGGCGCGCGTGACACCTGCTACATAGGCTGCCGCCAGCACCAAATCATTGCGCTCGCCCCGCGCCGCAGTAGCTGCACCGCTGCCACCGGTGGCCACACTGCCCCGCACCGGTGTAGGTACCACCATGACGATCTCCTGAACGCCCGCGACATGGGCAGGCACGGCATTCATGATCAAACTGGACGGGTAGGCGGCTTTGCCGCCAGGCACATAAATGCCAACGCGGTCTAGTGGCGTGACCTTTTGGCCCAACAAGCTGCCATCTTCATCACGGTAGCTCCAGCTCTCGCCATTGGCTTTTTTTTGTGCTTCGTGGTAGCTGCGGACGCGGCGGGCAGCCGCTTGCAGGGCATCTTTTTGCGCGGCGGGTAGGCTGTCGAATGCGGCTTTGAAATCGGCTTGCGTCAGCTCCAGCTCGGCCATGCTGCTGACAGCCAAGCCGTCGAATCTGGCGGTGTACTCCAGCACCGCCGCATCGCCACGCCTTTGTACATCGGCCAGGATGTCGGCCACTCGCTGCTCAATAGCCGCGTCAGCATCGGCAGACCAATGCAGCTTGGCTTTGAATTGAGCCTCGAACTCGGCGCTGGCCGTGGAAAGAATAGCGGGAGCAGCTACTAAAGTCATAGCGAATTACCAGTCAATCAAATGTAATGGCGCAGATCAACCAGCTGCCACTGCGCTGGCAAACGCATCGATCAAGGGGCGAATGCGCGCCTGCTTGAGCTTGAGCGATGCCTGGTTCACCACCAGACGCGAGCTGATGTCCATGATCTGCTCTACCTCGATCAAATGGTTGGCTTTGAGCGTATTGCCGGTAGACACCAAGTCCACGATTGCATCGGCCAGGCCCGTCAGCGGCGCCAGCTCCATGCTGCCGTAGAGTTTGATCAAGTCCACGTGTACGCCTTTGCTGGCGAAAAAATCTCTCGCTATAGCTACGTATTTAGTAGCTACCCGAAGCCGTGCGCCTTGCTTGACGGCGGCGGCATAGTCAAAGTCGGCGCGCACTGCCACGCTGATGCGGCATTTGGAAATTTTCAAATCCAGCGGCACATACAGGCCTTGGTGGCCGGTCTCCAGCAGCGTGTCTTTGCCCACCACGCCCAGGTCAGCGCCGGCGTACTGCACATAGGTAGGTACGTCGCTGGCACGTACCAGCAAGATACGTACATCCGTCTGGTTGGTAGGCAAAATCAGCTTGCGGGATTTTTCCGGGTCTTCCAGCACCTCGATACCAGCGGATTTGAGCAGCGGCAAGGTCTCTTCAAAGATACGACCCTTTGATAAAGCAAGCGTAATCATTTGAGTCTCTCAATATCTGCACCAATACCGCGCAACTTTGCTTCCATGCGGTCATAGCCACGGTCAAGGTGGTAGATGCGGTCTATCAGGGTTTCGCCCTCTGCTACCAAACCAGCAATCACCAGCGAAGCCGACGCACGCAGGTCGGTGGCCATCACAGTAGCGCCAGAGAGTTTGGCTACGCCTTCGATCATGGCTACTTTGCCATCGGTTTGAATGTGCGCACCCATGCGCTGCATCTCAGGCACATGCATGAAGCGGTTTTCAAAAATGGTCTCAGTGACTTTCACCGCGCCTTCGGAGATAGTGTTGAGCGCCATAAACTGCGCCTGCATATCGGTAGGAAAACCCGGGTACTCGGTGGTGCGAAAGCTCTGTGCTTTGAGGCGGCCATGGGACTGCACGCGGATGCAAGGCACTGTGTCCGCGCCATCGCTTAACTCTATGGCTTGCACCTTAGCGCCCGCCTCGCGCAGCTTGTCGATCACCGCGTCAAGATGGTCAGCGCGGCCGTGCTTCAATATCACATCGCCACCGGTAGCAGCCACGGCGCACAGAAAGGTGCCGCACTCAATACGGTCGGCCACCACGGCATGGGTACAACCATGCAATTTTTCTACGCCTTGAATGCGAATTTTGCTGGTGCCGTGGCCGGTAATCTTGGCCCCCATTTTGATCAGCATTTCTGCCAAATCGCCAATCTCAGGCTCTTGCGCGGCGTTTTCCAGCACCGTCTCACCCTCGGCCAAGGAAGCGGCCATCATGAAGTTTTCAGTGCCGGTGACCGTCACCATGTCGGTAGTGATGTGCGCGCCTTTCAGGCGGGTTTGCCCTTTGGGCAGCTTGGCGATCATGTAGCCATGCTCCACCACGATCTCGGCACCCATGGCTTGCATGCCTTTGATGTGTTGGTCTACCGGTCGCGAACCAATCGCGCAACCACCGGGCAATGACACCGTGGCTTCACCAAAGCGGGCCAATAGCGGCCCAAGCGCCAGCACCGAGGCGCGCATGGTTTTTACCAATTCATAGGGGGCTTCCGGGGAGGACAAACTACCCGCGTTGACCAGCACATCGCCGTTGTCATTGCGCTCGGCCGTCACTCCCATGTTGCGGATGAGTTTGAGCATGGTGCTCACGTCTTGCAGTTGCGGCACATTGCGCAAGGTGACAGGTTCGGCTGTCAGCAAAGCAGCGCACAGCTCGGGCAAGGCGGCATTTTTTGCGCCAGAAATCAAAACCTCGCCATGTAAGGTTTTGCCACCGCGTACGATTAATTTGTCCATGATTATTTCGCGTTCTGCTGTGCCCATTCGGTGGGCGAGTAGGTTTTCATCGACAAGGCATGCACCTCGTCGGTACGTATTTTCTCACCCAGAGTGGCGTAGACCGCTTGGTGGCGCTGGATCAGGCGTTTGCCTTCGAATGCGCCGGACACAATCACTGCACTCCAATGGCGGCCATCGCCATCTACTTCGAGGTGATTGCATTGCAAACCGGTTGCAATGATGTGTTGAAGTTGTTCTGCTGTCATGTTGTCAATCTCTTGCGTTTATCCACGAATTTTGTAGCCTATACGCAGCAAATGCACAGCCACAGCACTCACCAACAGGAAAGCCACACCCACAATACCTAGACTGAGCCAAGGCGATACATCACTCACCCCAAAAAAGCCGTACCTGAAGCCATCGATCATGTAGAAAAATGGATTGAAGTGGCTGACGGTTTGCCAAAAAATGGGCAATGAATGGATCGAATAAAACACACCGCTGAGAAATGTCATCGGCATGATGACGAAGTTTTGAAACGCCGCCATTTGGTCAAACTTTTCGGCCCACAAACCTGCAATCAAGCCCATGGCACCCAACATACCGGCACCCAGAAATGCAAACACTAAAATCCACAGCGGAGCAACGATACCGGGCTGACCAAACCAATAAGTTACCACCATTACACCGGCGCCCACAGCCAAGCCGCGCACGATCGACGAACCGACATAGGCACAAAACCAACTCCAGTGCCCCAGGGGTGTCAGCAGCACAAAGACCAAATTGCCCATGATCTTGCTTTGTATCAAGCTTGAGGAGCTGTTGGCAAAAGCATTTTGCAACACGCTCATCATCACCAAGCCAGGGACTAAAAATGCGGTGTAGCTCACCGTGCCGTACACCTTGGCCCCAGTGTCCAGTACATGGCCAAAAATCAGCATGTAAAGCATGGCGGTCAGCACTGGAGCTGCTACGGTTTGAAAACCGACACTCCAAAAACGAAGTACCTCTTTGTAAAGCAGTGTGCGCCAACCGGTCATCGCGTTACCCCGATACTTGCCACGTCTTGCGCGGCACTCGAAGGTGCCCCCTTGGACATCACATCCAAGAAAACGTCCTCTAAGTCCGCCTTGCGAATCTCCACATCCTGCGCCTCCAAGCCTGCTCGACGCACGGCGGCCAGGTAATGCTCGATCTCAGCCGCATTGTGCGCCGGAAACTGCACAATACGGCCTGTGATGCGCGCCTTGTCCGCCAGCTCTTTAGGCAATTCACTGTCAATCTTAAAGCGCAGCACATTTGACGAGGCGGCTTTTAGCAACTCGGAAGTGGGTGCCAGCGCCACGACTTTGCCTTGTTTAAGCATGGCAATGCGGCTGCATAGCGCCTCGGCTTCTTCCAGATAATGTGTGGTGAGTAGCACCGTGCTGCCTTGCTTGTTGAGCTTGGCAATGAACTGCCACAGGGTTTGGCGCAGCTCCACGTCCACACCCGCTGTGGGCTCGTCCAGCACAATGACAGGGGGTTTATGCACCAGCGCCTGCGCTACCAGCACACGGCGTTTCATGCCGCCGGAGAGCTGGCGCATATTGGAATTGGCTTTGTCAGTCAAGCCCAGGCTATGCAGCAGCTCGTCGATCCAGGCATCGTTGTTCTTGACTCCAAAGTAACCCGACTGGATACGCAGCACGTCGCGTACATTGAAAAACGGGTCGAACACCAGCTCTTGGGGCACAACGCCCAATTTGCGGCGGGCGTGGGTGTAGTCTGAGCGCACATCGTGGCCATGCACCAAAATATGCCCCGACGTAGCGCGCGTAAGGCCCGCCAAGATGCTGATAAGGGTGGTTTTACCCGCTCCGTTAGGCCCCAGTAAACCAAAAAACTCGCCTTGTTCGATGTCAAGGCTCACGCCATCCAGCGCAGTGAGTGCGCCGCGAGAGCTGGAATAATTTTTGGATACGGATTGGACTGAAATTGCAGGCATGAACCTTTAATTGTAGGGCTTGCACGGCCTGCCTAGGTCGCGTACGACGCGGCAAGGCGCAATTCTGTAGGTGAATGCGTCTGTTAAGGAGATGCAGGCAGCAGCTCAGCCACCCCGTACATGCTGGCCAAGGCGCGTAGACGCTCGGGCAAGCCCCGCACTGAGAAGGTTTTGCCCGCTACTTGCGCCTCCCGGCGGCACTCCAGCAGCACAGCTAGGGCGGACGAATCAAACCGCTGCAATGCTGTGGCATCGGCCACTACCACGGCGTCACCATGCTGTAAGGCTTGCACCAGCATGTGCGCACAGGCGCGCGCACTGCTGTGGGTGATCTCGATCGGTAGCATTAACATGGGCACAGGCTTTAAGATTTTTTCGCACCTTTGTTACGGTCAGCCAGCTTTGTAATCAAGCCATCGATGCCGTTGGCACTGATCTCCTGGTTGAACTGCGAGCGGTACGTCTCTACCAGCCACACACCCAACACATTCAGATCGTAGATTTTCCAGCCAGCGGCTGATTTTTCCATACGGTAATCTAGCTGGATCGGATCACCACGGCCCTTGATCTCGGTTCTGACCACCACTTCGCTCTCTTCAGCCGCTGCGCGCAGTGGTTTCATGGAAATAGTTTGGTCCCGCACCTCGGCCAAAGCGCCTGAATAGGTACGCACCAGCAAAATTTTGAACTCTTCTTGTAGGCGTTTTTGCTGCTCCGGTGTGGCTTGTCTCCAATTGCGGCCCACGGCTGCAGAGGTCATGCGAGCAAAATTCACATTGGGCATGATTTTGCTGTCTACCAGCGCAATGACCTTGCTGGTGTCGCCAGCCTGAATGCTTTTGTCGGCCTTGATAGCGTCAAGCACTTCGGTGGATAGGCGTTTGATCAGCACATCAGGACCCTCAGCGCTCTGCGCCAACGCGGTGCCAGACAGGCCAAGACCGGTGCTGAGCACCACGGAGCTGATGACGGTAAACCAACGGCGGTTGATCAACATTACTTTTCCTTTATATGGCATGCGCCATGAACTGATAACGTCATCCTACGCATTTTGGACGACTGGGTATGTAAATAGGACGTGACGCAGTCACTACTATTGTGATGGATTACGCAAATTAAGCTGTCGGAGCAACGTCCAGTTGCTTTGCTTACGCTTCACTAGACATCATTTCTTAGGCTCATCGCGAGGTTTATCGTTGCTTTCTGTATCTACCTCTTGGCTATCGTCGGCTTCTTTGTTCGCTGAGCGGGCTACATCGGCATTGCGCTTAGCCAAAAATGCGTCACGGGTGAAGGTATATTTATCTAACGCAGCATCGTCCAGCAGATTGCCAAGGCGCAAAAACTTGGATCGAGAATTGACCAGGCGCACCAGTGTTACCGTGGTGCGGGCGCCGGTGGGGCCAATTTGAGATACAGGGTCGTAGGCGGTTTCAGCGGTGATCGTCAAAGCGTCACGCACTGTAGATGGACCAAAGATGGGCAATACCAAGTAAGGCCCCGACGGCACACCCCATCGGCCCAGGGTTTTGCCCAGATCTTCGTTGTGCTTGGTGATGCCCGCCTCACCGGCGATATCTAAAAGGCCACCTAAACCGAAAAATGTATTGATGGAGAAGCGCGCAATGCTGTCGACTGCTTTCTGCGGACGCAACTGCAACACACTGTTCACAAAAGTCCAGCCGTCTTGCAAGTTACCAAAGAAGTTGGTTACTCCTTCGCGTACCAATGATGGGGTAACAGCCACATAAGCCGTAGCGACTGGTTTGAGTACCGCGCGGTCAATGCCGTCGTTAAAGCTGGACATCGTCCGGTTGTACGGTTCCAGCGGATCTTTGGGATTCGCATTGGGCCCCGTCGCGCAACCCGCCAATACAAGCAGTAGACCGCCAGCGCATATTAATAGAGCGCGGTTAACTATTGATTTGATAGTATTGGTGATATGGGTGCCTATGCGTATTCGATCAATTTCTTTGCCATTCATTTTTTACTTCCAATCCCTGAAACTGCATTCGGACTATCGGCCGCTTTGCTTGGACCATCTGCTGCTTTGCTGTAGAGAAACTGAGAAATCAGGTTCTCTAAAACCACTGCCGATTGCGTGCTTTTGATGGTATCCCCTGGCACCAAATTTTTATCGTCAGCACCAGCCTCTACGCCAATGTACTGTTCGCCCAACAAACCGCTGGTCAAAATCTTGAGCGAGCTGTCTTTAGGGAAAGCATATTTGCTTTGCATCGCCAAATTAACTCTGGCTTGATAAGACTTGTCATCAAACGTAATCGACTCTACACGCCCTACCACCACACCCGCACTTTTTACCGCAGCACTGGACTTGAGACCGCCAATATTGTCGAATTTGGCGCTCACTTTATAGGTAGAGTCAAAGTTAAAGCTCAGCAAATTGCCTGCTTTGAGGGCTAAAAACAGCAGCGCTGCAGCGCCAATCAAGATAAACAAACCAACCCAAAAATCGTTTTTAGAGCGTTGCATACTGCTTTGTCCTTAGATTGAAAACATCAAAGCCGTGAGAATGAAGTCAAGCCCCAACACGGCCAAGCTAGCGACCACTACGGTGCGCGTTGTGGCGCGCGACACGCCTTCCGGTGTGGCCTGTGCCTCAAAGCCCTGTAGCAGGGCTACAAACGTAACCACCACACCAAACACAAAGCTTTTGATCACGCCATTACCCACGTCGCTCCAGACATCCACGCCGCCTTGCATTTGGCTCCAGAACGACCCACTGTCCACACCGATCATCAGCACGCCGACGATGTAGCCACCAATCACACCCACCGCGCTGAAAACTGCGGCAAGGATAGGCATGGCGATCACTCCAGCCCAAAAACGCGGCGCCAGTACGCGCTGCACCGGGTCGATCGCGGTCATCTCCATATAGCTAAGTACTTCGTCGCGCTTCATCAAACCAATCTCGGCTGTCAGCGCGGTACCGGCGCGCCCTGCAAAGAGTAGAGCCGTGACAACGGGCCCAAGTTCCCGTACCAAGCCCAATGCCACAAGCAAACCCAGCGCCTCGGACGAGCCGTAGCGCTGCAAGGTGTAGTAGCCCTGCAAACCCAGCACAAAACCCACAAACAAGCCACTGACCGTGATGATGGCCAGCGAGTAGTTGCCCAAAAAATGAATCTGATCCCGCACCAAACCAAAGCGCTTGAAAGTAGGAACAATGGAACACAGCAAACGCCAAAACAAGCGCGCGCCATGGCCGTAGTCAGCCAATTGGCTGCGCGCCGAGAAACCCACATCGCTAGGCTTGTACCAACTCATAGTGCAGCCTTTGCTTTGACCACACCAGAGCCAAAATCCTGCTCTACCGTGTTGCCAGGGTAATGGAAACGTACCGGGCCATCGGCCAACGCGTTCACAAACTGGTGTACCAGCGGGTCTGTGCTGTGTCGTACCTCATCCGGTGTGCCTTGGGCGGCAATCTTTCCGTTCGCCAGCACGATCACCTGGTCTGCGATACGGAAGGTTTCCTCCAAGTCGTGCGAGACAACGATGCTGGTCAGGCCCAGCACATCGTTGAGATCACGGATCAGCCTGGCTGCGGTACCCAAAGAAATCGGGTCTAAGCCCGCAAACGGCTCGTCATACATGATCAGCTCGGGATCCAGCGCGATGGCGCGGGCCAGGGCTACCCGCCGGGCCATCCCACCGCTGAGCTCGCTGGGCATCAGGGTGTGCGCACCGCGCAGGCCCACCGCGGTGAGCTTCATCAACACGATATCTTTAATCAGGGCTTCTGGCAGATCCGTATGCTCGCGCAGTGGAAAGGCCACGTTTTCAAATACGCTCAAATCGGTAAACAAAGCACCGAACTGGAACAGCATGCCCATCCGGCGGCGCAGGGAGTACAAACCTTGGGTGTCCAAGGTTGCAATATTGCTGCCTTCAAAGAGTGCTTCACCTTTCTGGGCCTTGGCTTGGCCGCCGATCACCCGAAGCACTGTGGTTTTGCCCCCGCCAGAGGCGCCCATCAATGCGGTCACTTTGCCGCGTGGCACCGAAAAAGTAACGCCGTCCAAGATAGCGCGTGCGCCGTAACCGAAGGTCAAGTTGCGAAACTCGATCAAAGGGCTGTCATCGTGCGGTGGTGTGGGCGTGAGTTGCTTGGTGTCCATAAAAGCGAAAGCCGGAAATCATCCGGCTCTCAATCATACGGGAATTCCCGTAACCCTAGCGCCCCCCAAACGAGGGGTGTCGTCAGTTTTAATGCGATCTTAACGTGGCCTTAACGCGGCAAGTCACTAAAACCCATCAAAAACTCGTCCACTGAACGGGCAGCTTGGCGGCCTTCGCGTATCGCCCACACCACAAGTGACTGCCCACGGCGCATGTCGCCAGCTGCAAATACGTTGGCGACATTGGTGGCGTAACCACCGGTAAAGTCTGTCGTCGCCTTGGCGTTGCCGCGTCCATCTTTGTCGATACCGAAGGCATCCAGGACTGAAGCGACGGGGCTGACAAAGCCCATGGCCAAGAGCACCATGTCGGCGGGGATGGTTTGCTCGCTACCGGCTACTTCGATCATCTTGCCGCCCTGCCACTCCAGGCGCACAGTTTTCACGGCTTTGACCTTGCCTTTGTCTTTGCCCTCACCAGCGATGAATTCTTTGGTGGCGATGGCAAACTCGCGCTCACAACCTTCTTCGTGGCTCGAGCTGGTACGCAGCTTAGTGGGCCAGTACGGCCAGACCATGGGCTTATTCTCGTGCTCAGGGGGCATTGGCATCAGCTCAAACTGCGTGACGCTCACAGCGCCATGGCGGTTGCTGGTACCCACGCAGTCGCTACCGGTGTCGCCGCCGCCAATGACAACGACGTGTTTACCATCAGCGCGCAATTGGTCTTTGAACTTATCGCCTGCATTCACCTTGTTTTGCATGGGTAAAAACTCCATGGCGAAGTGCACGCCTTCCAGGTCACGGCCAGGCACGGGCAGGTCACGGCTTTGCTCGGCACCGCCAGTCAGCAACACGGCATCGAAGTCTTTTTTAAGTTGTTCTGGAGAGATGGTCTCTTTCGCCCAGTTGGTGACCTTGCTATCTTTGTCTAGCGCCGCTACCATCACGCCGGTTTTGAAAGTCACGCCCTCTGCTTGCATTTGCTCTACCCGGCGGTCGATGTGGTGCTTTTCCATCTTAAAGTCAGGAATGCCGTAGCGCAGCAGGCCGCCCACGCGGTCGTTCTTTTCAAACAGTGTCACGTCGTGCCCAGCGCGCGCCAGCTGCTGCGCTGCGGCCATGCCAGCAGGGCCGGAACCGACGACAGCAACCTTCTTACCTGTCTTGTGCTTAGCAACCTGCGGCTTGACCCAGCCCTCAGCCCAAGCACGGTCAATGATGGCGTGCTCGATGCTTTTGATGCCAATCGGATCGTCATTGATATTGAGTGTGCAAGCCTCTTCGCAGGGCGCGGGGCAAATGCGGCCCGTGAACTCCGGGAAGTTGTTGGTGCTGTGCAGCACGGTGATGGCGTTCTTCCAGTCGCCCTGGTACACCAAGTCGTTGAAGTCGGGAATGATGTTGTTGACCGGGCAGCCGCTATTGCAAAACGGTGTGCCGCAGTCCATGCAGCGCGCGCCTTGCTTTTTAGCGTCTTCTTCACTCAAACCGATCACAAACTCTTTGTAATGCTTGAGGCGCTCGGGCACGGGCTTGTAGCCCTCTTCTACGCGGTCAAACTCTAAAAATCCAGTGGCTTTTCCCATGGTGATTTACTCTTTTCAGGGTTTATTCAAATTTTTACACTATTAATTTCATAGCTGTTCCCGCAATATTTTATTGGGCTAACAGCTTAAAACACTTATAAGTTAGCGCTACGCCAGTACTTTGGCAGCTTTGGCGGCCATCTCGCCCAAGGCGCGCTTGTACTCGGTGGGAAAGACTTTGACAAACTTGCCGCGCTGCTCGGTCCAGTTATCTAAAATCTCGCGGGCGCGCAGGCTTCCGGTCCAGCGGTGGTGGTCTTCTACCAGCTTCTTCAACAGCACTTCGTCGCTGGCGGCTTTGCCGTCACTGCCGTGGTGCATTGGGTCGATTTGCTCAGCAGTAGCTACGACCTTGCTCAAACCCACCATGGAAGTGTTGCAGCGCTTTGCAAACTGGCCGTCCACGTCGTAGACAAAGGCCACGCCGCCGCTCATGCCAGCGGCGAAGTTGCGGCCGGTTTTGCCCAGTACAACAGCCGTGCCGCCGGTCATGTATTCGCAGCCGTGGTCGCCTGTGCCTTCCACTACTGCGGTGGCACCCGAGAGGCGCACCGCAAAGCGCTCGCCTGCTACCCCACGGAAGAAGGCCTCGCCTTCGGTCGCGCCGTACAGCACAGTGTTACCGACGATGATGTTCTCGTGCGCATGGCCTCTAAAATCAATGCTGGGGCGCACGATGACGCGGCCACCGCTCATGCCTTTGCCAGTGTAGTCGTTGGCCTCGCCAATCAAATACAGGGTGATGCCGCGTGCCAGGAAGGCACCAAAGCTTTGGCCGCCTGTGCCCTCCAGCTGGATACGGATGGTGTCGTCTGGCAAACCAGCCGAGCCGTAGCGCTTGGCTACTTCGCCTGATAGCATCGCGCCGACAGAGCGGTTGACGTTGCGGGCTTGCTCAATAAAATGCACCTTCTCGCCTTTTTCCAGCGCGGGACGGGCTTTTTCGATCAGCTTCAAGTCCAACGCTTTGCCAAGCGCGTGGTCTTGCACACCCTCGTGCTTGCGCGGTACATCGGCAGGGACTTCTGGCTGGTAGAAGATGCGGCTGAAGTCCAAGCCCTTGGCTTTCCAATGCGAAATACTTTTTTGCGTGTCCAGCAACTCGGCGTGGCCGATCAAATCTTCAAATTTTTTGATGCCCAGCTGCGCCATGATGCCGCGCGCTTCTTCGGCGACAAAGAAGAAATAGTTGACCACATGCTCGGGCTTGCCAGAGAACTTGGCGCGCAAAACCGGGTCTTGCGTGGCCACGCCCACGGGGCAAGTGTTGAGGTGGCATTTGCGCATCATGATGCAGCCCTCGGCAACCAAGGGTGCCGTGGCAAAGCCCATTTCGTCTGCGCCCAAGAGGGCGGCAATCACCACGTCGCGGCCGGTCTTCATTTGGCCGTCGGCTTGTACGCGGATGCGGCCACGCAAACGGTTGAGCACCAAAGTTTGCTGCGTCTCGGCCAGGCCCAGCTCCCACGGCGTGCCGCAGTGCTTGATCGATGACCAGGGCGAGGCGCCCGTGCCGCCGTCGTGGCCGGCGATCACGATGTGATCGGCCTTGGCCTTGGCCACGCCCGTCGCGATCGTGCCGACGCCGACTTCGCTCACCAGCTTCACGCTGATGCTGGCGCGCGAGTTCGCGTTCTTCAAGTCGTGGATCAGCTGCGCCAGGTCTTCGATGGAATAGATGTC
>JAYWHJ010000220.1:0-3021 GCA_043777795.1 Polaromonas sp.
TTTGACGCTGCGCTGGCACGGCCTGCGCGCATGGCGTGGGTGCTTAGCTCGGGTGGGCCACGCGGTTTTGTGCATGTGGGCGTGCTCAAAGCACTCCAAGAGCTGGGCTGCAAGCCCGACTTGATTGTGGGCGGCTCGGTGGGTGCACTTGTGGGCGCGCTGTATGCCTGGGGTATCGAGGCCAAAGAGCTAGAACGCATGGCGCTTGATCTGGGCATCACCGAGATGGGCCGCTTGGCTATCACAGGCGAGGGGCGTTTTGCGGGCACACCGATTGCCAGCTTGATCAACCGGTCATTGGACCAGCAGCCCATTGAGAAACTCAAAACCCGCTTTGCCGCTGCTGTGCTGGCGCGCGACAGCCGCACGCCTATGCTGTTTAACTCAGGTAACAGTGGCTTGGCCGTGCAGGCCAGTTGCGCCATTGAGGGCACCTTCACACCGGTGCGTATTCGCGGCCAGCAGTACGTCGACGCTGATCTGGCCGTGCCCCTGCCGGTGCGCATGGCACGCGCGCTGGGCGCGGTCAAAGTCTTGGCGGTTGATGCATCGGCCCATGAAAGCAAAGCCCCTGAGAGCGCCAGCCGCTACCGAGATGGGGACCTGCGCAAACGCGCTTTGACCGAGCCTGATACCCGCGCCGCTGATATGGCCCTGCACCCCGACTTTGGCTACTACGTGAGCGTAAGCCAAGAGTTTCGCGAACGCGCCATCCGCGCCGGCTACGAGCAAACCATGGCGCAAGGCGCAAGGCTTAAAGCGTTGCACGCGTAATCACGCGCAGCAGCGCCACCAGTGCCTCTTGGGCGGGTGTACCTTGCGGTTTTCCTTTGTATTCCACGTCCAGCAGCCCATCGGGTTGGTAGCGGCCAGCCAAATACGCTTGCACCTTTTGCATTCGCTCATCGTGCGCCGCAGTGCCTGGCCTGAAATAGTTAGGACCTATCAGCATTGCTACGAGTGAGACAAATTCGGGGTCGGTCAGGGCGGCAAACTCTTTACCAAAATAGCTGCGCGCGCCTTGGGCGTAGCCGTGCACGGGCTTGCCGTCTTTCAGGCCCAAGTAGGCGATGTTGAGAAACAAGGCCAGTTGATCGTCCTTGGACACCAGCGGGTCAAGCGCATATTGCGCGATCAGGGTTTGGCGGATTTTATCGATGCCGGGGTCAAAGCCATCAGAAAAATACATAATTTTGACCAAGCCCTGGGTGATGGTGGTCATGCCCGCACCCGGCGTGGCCAGGTCGACACCTTTGTGGCGCATAAAGTTGGGGTCCTCTATCGCCAGCAACATGGCCTTGCGCTGCGCGGATAAATCGGCCAGCGTGAGTGGCGCGCCGTAGCGGGCGCTGACCGCTGCCACCAGCGCAGGGGTGTCGTTGCGCGCCATACGTACTTCGTTGGCATAGTAAAGCGCAACGGCCGCCAAAGCCAAGCCCAGCAAGGCGGGGATACCTAAAAGCAGCCAACCCATGGTGCTTCGGATAGTCATCGCTTTCTCCTTCACATAATCGCGTTTAGCTAAATTAAACGTGAATACCGCAATGCACTTGCTGCGCTAGTTGCAATAGTTGTCAGGAGAGGTAGGTTATTTCCAATTGACGGAATTCACTTCGTTTTTAATAGCAAACTATCTAATATCCACGTCGGAAAACTGCCCTAAAATCTTCCAAATCCCGTGAATTGTAGATAACTGGTATATAAACTTACCGAGGCCGTCGCGGTGGATTTAGCGCATTTGTACGAAGGCAATGTGGCGCGCTACCGGCTCAAGCTGTCTGAACTGGCGGCTTGGACGCACCAGCGTTGACAGGCACTGCCCGGCTAAAGAGCCAGACAGAGCTAGACGGGGTCGAAAAAGCTCACAATGGCCAATCCGCAATCTAGCGGCATCCATGAAAGGCCCGCCATGAAAAATACCTCTGCCTATTCGCAGTTTGCCAAGCTCGCCTCGCGTTTTTGCGGCAAGCCCATTGTGTTTGTACTGGCGGTGTGCACCATCGCGGTGTGGATTGTCACGGGGCCGCTGTTTCACTTTAGCGATACGTGGCAGCTGGTCATTAACACGGCCACCACCATCATCACGTTTTTAATGGTGTTCTTAATTCAAAGCACTCAAAATCGCGATACGCAGGCGATTCAGATCAAGCTGGACGAGCTGATTCGCGCCACCAAAGGCGCACACAACGCGCTGATGGATTTAGAAGAGCTGGAAGAGGAGCACCTGGACGCATTTCGTGCCAAGTACGAGGCGCTGGCGCGTACAGCGCGGGCTGGGGTGTTGAAAGGGAGCGTGGATACAGACACGCCAGAAGCTTGATCAGTGCGTTAAATGCATTCTTCCAGAAAAATAGGGCACTTTTCCGACGTGAATATTCAATAGTTTGCTATTAAATGTATAGTGCATAGAGTGACTGGCTGAGCTAATCTATGTCACATCGGGCGTTGCATTCAGCGTGCTAAGCGGCAAGCTGCTGACCTCTTGTAGCAGCTTGGCTAGCTGCAAGCCTGCTGCGTTTACCAGTGCATGGCCTTTGGCTGCCGTGGCGGCTGCGGCATTGCCCGCAGCGCCTTGCGCGTTGTAGTCTTGCATCTGCCAGCCCAGCTTGGCGCTGGTGCCGTTGCCCAAAATGGGATATGTCGCTGCGCGGTCTTGCGCAGTGCTGTAAAAGTTCTTAGCCTGCGCCATATCAACCAAGTGCGGCGCCAGTGCCAGCATCATCGAGGTTTCAATATCCCCCGCGTGGACGCCAAAACGGTGCTCCTCGGGCGGAAACTGCCCCATCACGTCGCTACCAGAATCAGCGCCTTTTAGAGGCAAGCTGTACCAACTGGTGTGATAAACAATCAAATCATGGGCTGTGCGCAGGTCACGCGCCACAATGTCCATCACACTCACCTGGCCGCCGTGGCTATTGAGCAGCACCAGCTTTTTAAAGCCTGCGCGCGCTACACAGGCGCCCAGCTCCATCCACACGCTGATCAGCGTTTGAGCACTCAAAGTCAGCGTGCCAGGAAAGC
>JAYWHJ010000221.1:0-3016 GCA_043777795.1 Polaromonas sp.
GGTTGGGGTTGGGGTTGGGGTTGGGGTTGGGGTTGGACTGATACCGGTATTTGCTGTACTTGAATCTCCGCCACCACCACACGCACTTAACACTACGACGGCGACGGCGAACGGTACTGCATGTTTAAGAAAGTGTTTAACAGCATTGGCGATCGTACAGGTCAGGGAAAGGTGCATAGTAGTTAAGCCAGAGGAGGTTGCTTGAAGCGACAATTCAACGAAGGCATGTTGGAAACCTGCCAATCCTATTGTATGCGCAGAGGACAGCCGCGTAGCCGTCCAAACCACGCATCTGGGCGTACAAACACCCTTCTCCCTGTCCCGCCTGCCAATTCATGCACCGTTACACAAGGCACTTTCTTCCTACGCACGATGTTTCCCACAGATCAAAAAAAAGACCGCCTCGGCGGTCTTTTTTCTTGGCAAGCAAGGCGGAATCAGCCCATGTGCAAACCACCGTTGAGCGAGAAGTCTGCGCCCGTGGCGTAGCCGCCTTCTTCCGAGGAGATCCACGCAATAATGGAAGCAATTTCTTCCGGGCTGCCCAAGCGCTTGGCCGGTACGCCTGAGACGATTTTCTCCAGCACATCGGGGCGAATCGCTTTGACCATGTCGGTGCCGATGTAGCCAGGGCTGACGGTGTTGACCGTCACGCCCTTGCTGGCCACCTCTTGCGCCAGCGCCATCGTAAAGCCGTGCAAACCGGCCTTGGCGGTGGAGTAGTTCACCTGGCCAAACTGGCCCTTTTGGCCGTTGACCGATGAAATATTGATGATGCGGCCAAAGCCCGCTTCGATCATGCCTTCAATGACCTGCTTGGTCACGTTGAACATGCTGTCCAGATTGGTGGAAATCACTGCGTCCCAGTCAGCCTTGCTCATCTTGCGGAACTGGCCGTCGCGGGTGATACCTGCGTTGTTCACCAGTACGCTGACGGGGCCGTGCTCGGCTTTGACTTTTTCAAATGCGGCCACGGTGCTGTCCCACTCACCGACGTTGCCGACCGATGCGTAGAAGGTGTAGCCCAAGGCTTTTTGCTCAGCGATCCATTTGTCAAAATCTCGCGTGGGGCCGCAGCCTGCGATGACTTTGAAACCGTCTTTGTGCAGGCGCTGGCAAATGGCGGTACCAATGCCGCCCATGCCGCCGGTAACGTATGCAATTTTTTGACTCATGATGTTCCTCTCATACAAGTTAATTTCACAGCACTATAAAAATAGTAGCTGCTCGCGCAATATTTTATTGCGCTAGAGCCTAATTTAGCTTAAATATCAGCGCTCGACACAGAGGGAAACCCCCATGCCGCCACCAATGCACAGCGCGGCCACACCACGCTTGGCACCGCGACTTTGCATCTCGTGCAACAGCGTCACCAAGATACGGCAACCAGACGCACCGATGGGGTGGCCAATGGCGATAGCACCGCCATTGACGTTGACTTTGCTGGCGTCAATGCCTAGCTCTTTGTTGACCGCGCAGGCTTGGGCGGCAAAGGCTTCGTTCAGCTCAAACAAATCGACATCAGCCGCCTTCCAGCCCGCGCGCTCCAGCGCTTTGCGGGTGGCGGGCACAGGGCCCATGCCCATGGTGGCGGGGTCCAGGCCACTGGTGCCGAAGGACACTATGCGTGCTAAAGGCGTGAGGCCCAGCGCTTTGGCTTTGGCGGCGGACATGACGACCACCGCGGCTGCGCCGTCGTTCAGGCCCGAGGCATTGCCTGCGGTGACGCCACCGGCTTTGTCAAACGCGGG
Organism: Polaromonas sp.; assembly: GCA_043777795.1. Taxonomy (GTDB): domain Bacteria; phylum Pseudomonadota; class Gammaproteobacteria; order Burkholderiales; family Burkholderiaceae_C; genus JAAFIP01. The sequence goes on from JAYWHJ010000221.1 coordinate 1,752, forward strand.
GCGCAGACCAGCCAATACTTCGGCGGTGGTTTTTTTGTTGATAAATTCATCAGAGTTAAAGACGATAGCGTCGCCCTTTTTTTGCGGGATGACCACGTCCACAATCTCGGCCTTGAACTTGCCGGCGGCCTGCGCTGCAGCGGCCTTGGTTTGCGAGCCTAACGCCAGCGCGTCTTGCGCCTCACGGGAGATGCTGTGCGCCTTGGCTACATTCTCAGCGGTGACACCCATGTGGTACTGGTTGTACACGTCCCACAGGCCGTCGACAATCATGGTGTCCTGCATCTTCCAGTCACCCATGCGCTGGCCATCGCGGCTGCCCATTAGTACGTGGGGCGATGCGCTCATGTTTTCTTGGCCCCCGGCCACCACAATATCGCTGTCACCCCAGGCCACGGCTTGGGCTGCGAGCATCACGGCCTTGAGACCCGAGCCGCAGACGGCGTTGATGGTCAGCGCCGGGGTCTCTTTGGCCACACCGGCTTTCATCATGGCTTGGCGCGCGGGATTTTGCCCGCTGCCCGCGGTGAGCACCTGGCCCATGATGACTTCGCCAATTTGCGATGCATCTAGCTTGGCGCGAGCGATGGCTTCTTTGATCACGATAGCGCCCAGCTCGGTGGCCGGCACCTTGGCAATGGAGCCACCAAACTTACCTACGGCGGTGCGGGCGGCGGATACGATGACGATGTCTTGCATTTTTAGTCTCTCTTTACTTAGGTTATTTGGGGTTGAGGCGTTTGGAAACAAATACGGGGAGTTTTTGGACTTTAAGCCTTAGCCTTCACATACCTGCCCGGCGCAGGCTCGATCACTTTGAATTTAGCACTTCCATAGCTTTTAGGTGCAGCAATTTGCTTACCCGCCTGAGGTTTGATCCAAGCGCACCAGTCGTCCCACCAGCTGCCAGGCAGTTCTTTGGCTGCGGCTTGCCAGTCGGCTTGGGCTGCGGGGAAGTAGCCTTCTTTGCCTATCCAGTGGCTGCGCTTTTTGGCGGCGGGCGGGTTGATCACGCCCGCGATGTGGCCGGATGCACCCATAACGAATCGTTTTTTTCCGGGCAATACCTGGGTAGACGCATACGCTCCGCCAATGGGCACGATATGGTCTTCGCGGCTGCCGTAGATGTAGGCAGGCAGGTCTACCTTGCGCAGGTCCAGCTTTTCGCCGCACACAGTAACGAAGCCGGGCTTGACCAGGTTGTTCTCAAGGTAGGTGTTGCGCAAGTACCAGCAGTACATGGGGCCAGGCAGGTTGGTGCTGTC
>JAYWHJ010000222.1:0-8367 GCA_043777795.1 Polaromonas sp.
AATAAAATTTATCCATCCGCCGCCGCCGCCATCCACGGCGTGGTGCAAAACAACCAGCTCATCGCCGTTGGCGGCTTTGGCTTGTGCGGCATCCCGGAGGCATTGATTGATGCCATCAAAGACAGCGGAGTGCAAAACCTCACCGCCATCTCCAACAACGCAGGCGTTGATGACTTTGGCCTGGGCAAGCTCTTGCAAACCCGCCAGATCAAAAAAATGATTTCGTCTTACGTGGGCGAAAACAAAGAGTTTGAGCGCCAGTATCTCGCCAAAGAGCTCGATCTCGAATTTACCCCACAAGGTACGCTTGCCGAGAAGCTGCGCGCAGGCGGCGCAGGCATCCCCGCCTTCTTTACCAAAACCGGTGTCGGCACCATGGTGGCCAACGGAAAAGAGCGGCGCGAGTTTGATGGCGAGACCTATGTAATGGAGCGTGCCTTGGTGCCCGATGTGTCTTTTGTCAAAGCCGCCATTGCCGACAAAAGTGGCAACCTGCGCTTTAACCTGACTGCCCGTAACTTCAACCCGGCGGTCGCCATGGCAGGCAAGGTGTGCATTGTGGAAGTAGAAAAGATCGTCGAAGTAGGCGAACTGCAGCCCGACGACATCCACTTGGCAGGCATCTATGTGCACCGCATTGTGCTCAATGCTACGCCCGAAAAGCGGATTGAGAAAAGAACCATCACTGAAGCTAAATAATTTTGCGGGACAGACCAACGCGCGCGTAGCGCCCCGTTGCTCTGTCCTCAACTAACTAAAGGAAATTGAAATGAGCTGGAGTCAAGACCAAATGGCCGCCCGTGCGGCCCGTGAACTCGAAGACGGTTTTTATGTCAACCTGGGCATCGGTATTCCCACCCTGGTGGCCAACTTTGTCCCCGCAGACAAAGAAGTCTGGCTACAAAGCGAAAACGGCATGCTCGGCATTGGCCCTTTCCCCACAGACGACAAGGTGGACGCCGACCTGATCAACGCCGGCAAGCAAACGGTGACTACTATCAAAGGCAGCAGCATCTTCGGCAGCCACGACAGCTTTGCCATGATTCGCGGCGGCAAAATCAACCTGAGCATCCTGGGTGCCATGCAGGTGAGTGAGAAGGGTGATCTGGCCAACTGGATGATCCCCGGCAAGATGGTCAAAGGCATGGGCGGCGCGATGGACTTGGTAGCTGGTGTCAAGCGCGTGATTGTGCTGATGGAACATGTGGCCAAGAAAAAAGACGGCAGCGAAGATATGAAGATTTTGCCTCACTGCACTTTGCCTCTGACTGGTGTGGGCGTAGTCGACCGCATCATCACCGACCTGGCCGTGATGGACGTGACCGAGCAGGGTTTGAAAGTGATTGAGTTGGCACCAGGCGTGACGATGGAAGCATTGCAGGCCAAGACCGGGGTGAAGCTGATCTGAGTGTTACCGCGGTTGTCGAGGCGAGTTTTAGGGGCGTTCTAGCTGGGCAAAAAATGCTTGGATAATCCCTTAAAATTCGTTCATGGTGAGGCAAGTCCAAGCAGTTATTCTTATCGCGGTGCTATTGTGGCAATCGCTGGGCATGCTTGGCTCTGCCGCAGTGGAGCAAAGGGCGGGCGAGTTGACCCATGTCGCGGTGCACTGGCAGAGCGTGGAGCACCATCACCATGCTGACCACGCTTTGCATTTGGGTGAGAATGACGCCGCGCCCGAGGGCGGTGTAGCGCAACACCAGCATCCTGACTCCGGCTTCACACCCACTGGATTGGTGCTGTCGCATCAGTTCGCACTGGCCCCTACCCGGTCGCAGTCTCTTGTCGAAGCTCTCCAAACGGTTTGGCTTTCGGCCACGCTAGATGGCCTGTTGCGGCCTCCCAAGTTGCTCACCTAGACAAAGAAAGTCAGGCTCACTTGGCTGTGGGCTTGTGGTTTTCGTTCCACTTAATTTTGCTCTGTGCCTGCTAGCATGCCATGCTAGGAGGGCGCTATGCATTGCACCGAGCAGCGCGATAGTTGTCAATTTAATCAATGAGAAATTCGTATGAAAAAACTTACTTTTGGCCGATGTATCGCCATACTGTGCACGCTGATGCCACTTGTGGCGCTGGCGCACGGCATTTCCGATGCGGATAAGCAAAGCATGCTGGAAGGTGGGTACCTGCATTACATAGGGTTGGGTGCAAGCCATATGTTGACTGGCTACGACCATTTGCTATTTCTTTTTGGTGTGGTATTTTTTCTAACCAGTTTCAAAGAGGTAGCGAAATTCGTGACGGTCTTTACTTTAGGGCATTGCATCACACTGATTTTTGCGACTTACTACCAAATCACCTGGAACTTTTTTTTGGTAGATGCCATCATTGCTATCAGCGTGATCTACAAGGGGTTTGATAACAACGGCGGCTTCCAACGGGTGTTTGACATGAAGTCGCCCAATCTGTTGGCGGCAGTTTTTGGTTTCGGTTTGTTGCACGGGTTTGGCTTGTCTACCCGTTTGCAGCAGTTACCCTTGGGTGACGACAGCGTCCAAATGCTGCTGCGCATTTTGAGCTTTAATGTAGGCGTGGAGATAGGGCAGATAGCCGCGTTGACGGTCATGGTGGCGTTGTTGGCCTTCTGGAGGAGCCGGCCATCCTTTAAACGGTTTAGCTACGCAGCCAATCTCGGGCTAGTCTATGCAGGGGTATATTTGCTATTCACGCAGCTACATGGATACCAACATGACTCCAACCCAAATGGCTTTCGCTTCCCTGAACAAGAGCACAAGCACATCCATGAAGACATGGACATTGGCAAGTTGCTTGACCCCAGTCGAAACAAACTTTGATGGGCTTTAACTAAATTTTTTTAGCATCAGGAAATTACCATGAATAACACCGTATCAATCGCTACTCTTTCATTTCTGCTCTCTGTCAGCCCGGTGGCTCTCGCCGGTGGCGATGGTGCATGCCACTTCCACGGCAAGGCGCCTGCCAAAGAGGCTGTAGTAACCGAGTGCGCTAACAGCAAAATGAAAGCCTTAGTTGGCACTGGAAAAGTCGAAACATCTTGGTCGGCGGTCAAACTAGACAAAGCAGAGACTGTCGATGGAAAAAGCATGAAGGAGTGGAAGCTGACATACAAGAATCCGGCTGCCAAAGACCCAGCCAAACAGACTTTGTATATGTTCTATTCCTTGACGGGCAATTTTATTGCCGCCAATTTCACAGGGCAGTAAAGTCTTGACTCTCAGCCTATCTGCACCAGCACTTAGAGGCGGTTTACTGGCGCTTTTGGCGGCAGCCCTGTTTGGGCTGAGTACGCCGCTAGTGCAGTATTTTGGAAGAGGGCTGGGGGCGTTTACAACGGCGGCATTGCTCTATGCAGGGGCGGCGGTGATTGCTCTTGCCATGCGCCAGCCGCCAGAGCGCGAGGCGGCTTTGCGGCGTTCAGATATGCCGCGTATTTTGGCAATGGCTGGTTTGGGCGCGGTGATAGGCCCAGTGGCCTTGGCTTGGGGATTGCAGCGCACCAGCGGATCAAGCGCCTCGCTGCTGCTTACCTTAGAGGCGCTGTTTACTGCGGTCTTGGCATGGAAACTGTACGGGGAGGCGATGGACAAGCGCGTGGGCGCTGCGATGTTGTGTTTGTTAGCTGGCGGTGCGGCACTGGTCATCGAGCAGGGGCTGGCTGGCGAAACACAACTGTGGGGCTTGTTAGCGGTGCTGCTAGCGACCGCCGCGTGGGGGCTAGACAATACCCTGTCCAGGGGTGTCGCAGAGCGAGACCCTGGCCAAGTGGTTTTGTGTAAAGCGGCCATAGGTGCCAGTGCAACAGCGTGCTTGGCCTTTGTGTCGGGCGAACCCATGCCCGAGCCAAGTGCGACGGGCGCCTTGCTGGCTATCGGCGCAACCGGCTACGGTTTGAGCCTGCGGCTGTATTTGTTGGCACAACGTGAGTTTGGTGCGGGACGAACCGGCTCTGTGTTTGCGTTCGCCCCCTTCATTGGCGCCTTGGGTGCTTTTGCATTTGGCAGCCGTACGGGCTCGTGGATGCTGGTTGCCGGTGGGGTGTTGATGTTGCTGGGCGTAGTGTTGCACCTATTGGAGTCGCATAGCCATGCACATACCCATACGGCAATAGAACACGAACACGCGCACTCGCACCAAGACGGACACCACATGCATCACCATGCTGACATGCCATCGGGTCAGCACAGCCATTGGCACCGACACGAGCCGTCGCACCATGTCCATCCGCATGTGCCGGATGCGCACCATGCGCACCGACATTAGATTGCAAATGTCCAAGTCTTTCGTTTGGTGATGGCTGAGTTGGAACGGCGGTATCGAGGCTTAACTTTCGATTTCTGAGACGCTGTCTAGGAAGCGTCAAAAGGGAGAATCATGGACAGAGTAAAACTGGAACTGACGAGTCTCTGGCAACAAGCCGGCCTGCCCAGCGAGGCACTGCAACGCCTTACCCTCACTGGGCAAGACCCGGTACTGCCCTCATCGTTCGCTGTAGGCGCAGCTGCCCAAGCCAGCATTGCAGCGGCGGCCTTGGCGGCTACCCAAGTGGGCTTGCTGCGCGGGATGCCCGCGCATACCGTGAGCGTAAATATGGAGCACGCTGCTCTGGAATGCCTTACCCACTTCGCCATCGACGGCCGCGTCCCCGATATTTGGGACAAGTATTCGGGGACCTATCGCGCGCAAGATGGTTGGGTGCGTATCCACGCCAACTTTGCGCACCACCGGGATGGCGCATTGACGCTGCTAGGCTTGAAGGCAGGTGACGGTACCAGCAAAGCAGGTGTGGAGCGGGCACTACAGACCTGGCGTGCGCAAGACTTTGAGCAAGCCGCCGCGCAGCAGGGCCTGGTGGTGGCTGCACTGCGCACGCATGCCCAGTGGCAGGCCCATCCACAGGCTGCTGCGCTAGCCGAGCAGCCGCTAATTGCTATTGAAAATATAGCTTCCACCGAAATATTTCATTGCGCCAGTGGCCAATTAGCATCACAAAATCAGCGCTGGAGTGCACCCCAGCAATCTTTAGGTGGCAAGCCCGCTTTGCCATTGCAAGGCTTGCGGGTGCTGGACCTCACCCGCATCTTGGCGGGCCCCATCTGCGGGCGGGCGCTGGCCGCGTATGGTGCAGACGTGTTGCTCATCAACGCACCGCATTTGCCCAACATCGAGGCTATCGCCGACACCTCACGTGGCAAGCGCTCAGCCCAGCTAGACCTGCGCACCGCAGAGGGAAAAGCCGTGCTGCGCCAACTGATTGCCGGTGCAGACATCTTTGTACAAGGCTACCGTCCCGGCGCGTTGCAGGCATTGGGTTTTGGCCCAGAGGAACTGGCGGCGATGAACCCGCACATCGTGGTCGTATCGCTCAGCGCCTATGGCGGCACCGGGCCATGGGCGCAGCGCAGGGGCTTTGACTCGCTGGTGCAAACCGCTACCGGTTTCAATGCGGATGAATCTGCCGCTGCGGGGCTGAACCTGGCCACCGATGCGCCCCGCGCCCTGCCCATGCAGATCCTGGACCACGCGACCGGCTACCTCATGGCCTTTGCCGCATTGACTGCGCTAGTAAAACAGAAAGAGCGTGGCGGTGCGCACCATGTGCGCCTGAGCCTGGCCCGCACCGGGCAATGGCTGCGCAGCCTGGGGCGGGTGGACAATGGCTTTGGCATTGCAAAACCCAGTGTGGAGCCGTATCTGTACACCGAGCCCAGCGGTTTTGGGCAGCTCACTGGCCTCACACACAGCGCCCGCCTGTCAGGCGCACAGCTTAAGTGGGCCTTGCCCGCTGTGCCACCCGGCACCCATTCACCAGAGTGGGCATTGTGAATAAGCAATGGCTCCTCTATTTGGGTGGTCACTGAAGAGTCTTTGGCAACCCAGCGCGGTGTGCAAGAGCACCGAGTGTGATAACCTAGACCCCCTTTTCGCCTTCCCCTAGGAGCTGCTATGCCCGGTTTGTTGCCCAATATTGATCCCGATGGTTTGCTGGAGTTTTCGGTGGTCTACACCGACCGCGCTTTGAACCATATGTCCAAGCGTTTTCAGGGCGTAATGACGGGTATCTCATCCATGCTCAAGCAAGTGTATGGCGCGCACAGCGCTATTTTGGTGCCCGGTAGCGGCACCTTTGGCATGGAATCAGTGGCGCGCCAGTTTGTCGGTGGTAAAAAAGCCATGGTGATTCGCAACGGCTGGTTCAGCTACCGCTGGACGCAGATTTTTGACATGGGCAGCATCCCCAGCGAAAGCACGGTACTCAAGGCGCGCCGCGTGAGCGAGCAAAGCGAGTCTGCTTGGACACCCGCCCCGATCGCCGAGGTGGTGGCCGCGATTGCCCGCGACAAGCCTGCTGTCGTCTTCGCCCCCCACGTAGAGACCGCCGCGGGCCTGATATTGCCAGACGATTATTTGCTGGCTGTGTCCAACGCCGTGCACGCCGTGGGCGGCCTGTTTGTGCTGGACTGCATTGCCTCGGGTGCGATGTGGGTGGATATGCGCGCCACTGGCGTGGACGTGCTCATCAGCGCACCGCAAAAAGGCTGGAGCAGCTCGCCCTGCTGCGCGATGGTGATGCTCAGCGAGCGCGCCCGCACAGCCATAGATGCCACCACCAGCACCACCTTTGCCATGGACTTGAAAAAGTGGCTGCAGATCATGGAAACCTACGAGGGCGGTGGACACGCCTACCACACCACTTTGCCTACCGACGCGCTGACCCGTTTGTGGGAGAACATGCAAGAGGCGCAGGCCTATGGTTTTGCCAAGGTGCGCGACGAGCAAATCGCGCTGGGCCAGCAAGTGCGCGCGCTCTTGGAGTCGCACGGCTTTCGCAGTGTGGCAGCCGATGGCTTCAAAGCCCCTGGCGTGGTAGTGAGCTACACCAATGACCCAGAAATTCAGTCCAGCAAAAAATTCCTCGCCCTGGGCCTGCAAACCGCAGCGGGTGTGCCGTTGATGTGTGATGAGCCAGCGGACTTTCGTACCTTCCGTTTAGGCCTGTTTGGCCTAGAAAAATGGCACGATGTGCAAAGCACCGTGGGGCATCTGCGCAATGCGCTGGAGCTGATTGCGCCGATTGCCAAAGCGGCCTGAGCGCGGGGGCTGGAGGAGCCAGGCTTCAGAAAAAAGAATGGATAGTAAGTTGCGCTGCGTGCTACTTGCTTGGGTTTTATAAGCGTCTCACATCGCTTGCCCTGTTGACGTGTATTGCCTTTGTCGTCCATTGGAATTGCCTGCGTTCACCGAAGCAGTGCAATTGGCCCAGTGGCTGAGTTTGTCGGCCGAGCATGTGGCCTGGCTGGCCCCAGAGCGGCTGTTGGGTGCGGAGCATTGCCGCTACCAGTTGCAGACCACGCGCACGGGTGGCTTGCGTCTGCTGGAGATGCCCAAGGTCGAGCTCAAGCGGGTGCAGCGTGCGATCCTCGGTGGCTTGCTGCACAACGTTGCGCTGCATGAGGCGGCGCATGGCTTTGCAACCGGGCGTAGTGTGATCAGCCACGCGCAGGCGCATGTGGGCCAAGCGGTGGTGATCCGGTTTGATCTGCAAGATTTTTTTGGCAGTGTGACTGCGGCGCGCGTCAATGCAGTGTGACGCCCGCTGGGCTACCCCGCGGGCGTTGCGCGCAGCCGGACTAGCTTGTGCACCCACCGCAGCGCCGAGATGATTGTGCAGCGCCTGCGGGACGATGGTGGCCTGAGCTGGCTGGGTGCCAAGCGCCTGCGCGCAGCCCATTTGCCGCAAGGCGCGCACACGTCACCTGTCTTGGCTAATTTGTGCGCCGTCAGGCTGGATCTGCGGCTAGAGGGCTTGGCGTGGGTGTTTGGTGCAACCTAAACCCGCCGTTGCCGACGCCGAAGGCTTTACCCGGCATCCCTACAAAACCCGCTGCCTGCCAGCGCACCAGCAGCAGCGCATCAACGGTGTAGTGGTCAACACCAAGCCCAAGATGCCGCGCAGTGACTATGACCGCCTCAAGGCCTGCTTGCATCAATGCGTGCTGCATGGCGGCGGTTCGCAAAACACCGCGCAGATAGCGGACTTTCGCGCCCATTTGCTCGGACGTATTGGCTGGGTGCAGCAGCTCAATCCGGACCGCGCGGTGAAACTGGCGCGCATGTTTGATCGGATTAGCTGGTAGCGCGGGCTCGGTGGCCTGCCACTATGTGGGCCATGCCATCAGGATTTAGCTGTTTTGACCGCCGAGGCAGCGGCCTTGACCAAGGCGGGCCCACTGTAGATTAAGCCGGTGTAGATTTGCACCAAATCTGCGCCGGCTTTTATTTTGCTCACCGCATCTTGCGCGGTAATCACGCCGCCCACGCCGATGATGGGGTAGTTTTTGCCAAGCTCTTTGCGCAGTTGGGCAATCACTTGATTACTGGCTTGCA
>JAYWHJ010000223.1:0-2996 GCA_043777795.1 Polaromonas sp.
ACAGCGCAGCGGCATAAAGGAGGAGCCCGAAGGGCGGGGGACAGCCGCGGAGCTGTGCACACCAAGTGCCAGAGCGGGCACAGCACTAAAACCAAAGTAACAAGCTACGTGCTATATCGCAACTAACTGCCGCACGCCATTGGCCTGCATATCCTTCCCCAGTCCGCGAGCAATCACCTCACCACGTTCCATCACCAGGTAGTCGTCGGCCAGCTCTTCGGCAAAGTCATAGTACTGCTCTACCAACACGATGGCCATGTCGCCACGGTCGGCAAGCATGCGGATGACGCGGCCTATGTCTTTGATGATGCTGGGCTGGATGCCTTCGGTGGGCTCGTCCAGGATGAGTAGCTTGGGTTTGGCTGCCAGCGCGCGGGCGATGGCTAGCTGCTGCTGCTGGCCGCCGGACAGGTCGCCGCCTCGGCGCTTGAGCATTTGCTTGAGCACCGGGAACAGCTCGTACAACTCGGGCGGCACCGGGGTGCTGCTGCTCTTGTAGGCCAGGCCCATAGCCAGGTTTTCTTCTACCGTCAGGCGGGCGAAGATTTCGCGGCCTTGGGGCACGAAGCCTATGCCAGCGCGGGCGCGGTTGTAGGGCGTGGCGTCTTGAATAGCTTTGCCGTCAAACTCAATACTGCCATTTTTAATGGGCACCAGGCCCATGAGCGATTTGAGTAGCGTCGTTTTGCCTACGCCGTTGCGACCGAGTACGACCGTGACTTTGCCTAAGTGGGCCTCCAGGCTCACGTCGCGCAGGATGTGCGAGCCGCCGTAGTATTGGTTGACGTTAGAAACTTTCAGTACCATTTTTAACGCCCTAGATAAACTTCAATGACCCGCTCATCCTGCTGCACCTGGTCTAGCGTGCCCTGCGCCAGCACTGAGCCATCGCACAGCACCGTCACTATTTCAGAGATGGTTTTGATGAAGCTCATGTCGTGCTCCACTACCATCAGGCTATGCTTGCCTTTGAGTGTCAAAAAGAGTTCGGCAGTGCGCGCAGTTTCTTCGTCGGTCATACCGGCCACGGGCTCATCCAGTAGCAGCAGTTTGGGGTCTTGCATCAGCAGCATGCCGATTTCCAGCCACTGCTTTTGACCGTGGCTAAGATTGCCTGCCATGCGGTTCACACTCTCGGCCAGGTGGATGGTGTGCAAAATTTCGGCCAAGCGGTCGCTCTGCCTGGAGTTGAGTTTGAAGAACATCGATGGCTTGACATTCTTGTCGGTTTTCAGGGCGAGCTCGAGGTTTTCAAATACCGTGAGCTGTTCAAACACCGTGGGTTTTTGGAACTTGCGGCCGATGCCCATTTGCGCGATTTGCGATTCGTTGTAACGCAGCAGGTCAATGGTGGAGCCAAAGAACACGGTACCGCTTTGTGGGCGGGTTTTGCCGGTGATGATGTCCATCATGGTCGTCTTGCCAGCACCGTTCGGGCCAATGATGCAGCGCAGCTCGCCTGGTGCGATGTCTAATGACAAATTATTGATGGCTTTGAAACCGTCAAAACTCACGTTGACATCTTCCAAATACAAAATGCGGCCATGGGTAATGTCTACCTCGCCCGGTGTGACCAAGCGTGAGTAGCCTGCATCATGCCCGCCAGACTGGGTCATATTCCCTAGAGTGTCTGCTCGCTTCTCGAGTCGCTTGGCGCCCTCTTCCAATAGATCTGGGGTCATACCTTGCCCTCTTCTTTGTTACCCGTGAACTTCCTCACCAAGCCCAAAATGCCTTGCGGTAGAAACAGCGTGACAGCAATAAACATGGCGCCCAAAAAGTACAGCCAGTACTCTGGGAAAGCAACGGTAAACCAGCTTTTGGCACCATTGACTAAAAATGCGCCAACTATCGGACCAATCAAGGTGGCGCGGCCACCGACTGCAGCCCAAATGGCAATTTCGATCGAATTGGCAGGCGACATCTCACTTGGGTTGATGATGCCCACTTGCGGCACATACAGCGCACCGGCTACCCCGCACATCACGGCAGAGATGACCCAAATAGTCAGCTTATAGGTCACAGGGTTGTAGCCCGAGAACATCACCCGCGTTTCTGCATCGCGGATGGCTTGCAGTACGCGGCCAAACTTGCTCTGCACCAGCCAGCGCGAGAATAAATAGAAACCCAACAGCGTAAAACCGGTGATGACAAACAGCACCATGCGCGTACTCTGCGTGGCCACCGGAATATCCAAAATGCGTTTGAAATCGGTAAACCCGTTGTTGCCCCCAAAACCCGTTTCGTTGCGGAAGAACAGCAACATGGCCGCGTACGTCAAGGCTTGGGTAATGATGGAGAAATACACGCCTTTGATGCGCGAGCGGAAGGCGAAGAAACCAAACACCAGCGCCAGCAAGCCAGGCGCCAAGATAACCATAGCCATTTGGAAAACGAACGACCCGCTGCCCGTCCAGTGCCATGGCAGGGTCTTCCAGTCCAGAAACACCATGAAGTCAGGCAACTCGCTTTTGTAGTTACCTTCCAGGCCAATCTGGCGCATCAGGTACATACCCATGGCGTAACCACCCAGCGCGAAGAACAGGCCGTGGCCGAGCGACAAAATCCCGGTGTAGCCCCAGATCAAATCCATGGCCAGAGCGCAGATGGCAAAGCACATGATTTTGCCCACCAGCAGCACGGCAAAATCGCTCATGTGGAAGATGCTGCCTTGCGGCACCACCAGGTTAAGCAGCGGCGCTACTGCGCACAGCACGATCAACACCGTGAGGAAAGTAGCCCAGCCTTTGCGCGATAACAAGGGCGCTGGCTTGGGAAGGGTAAAGGGTACCGTGCTCATGCTTCTGCACTCCGGCCTTTCATCGCAAAAATGCCTTGCGGACGCTTTTGGATGAAGATGATGATGAAAACAAGGATGGCAATCTTGGCCAGCACCGCGCCAGCCCAGCCCTCCAGAAATTTGTTCAAGATGCCCAGGCCCATGGCCGCATACACGGTGCCCGCCAACTGGCCCACGCCGCCCAACACCACCACCA
>JAYWHJ010000224.1:0-2995 GCA_043777795.1 Polaromonas sp.
AGGTTTGCACGATGCGTTCAGGCTGTTTGAGCAACCCGCCAAAAGCTACAGCTGGTGGGACTACCGCGACATGGCGTTTCGGCGCAACAAAGGCATGCGGATTGACTACACATTGGTGAGCGACGCTTTAAAACCATTGGTCACCGCCTGCGTGATTGACAAAGCGCCACGTAAAAACGAGCGGCCAAGTGACCACACGCCGGTGATCGTCACTTTGGGTTGAACGCAATCAGTTCAAGCAAAGCTGCACCGGCTGCCGCCGTGCAAAGTGACGAGCGACAAGTAATGTCAAAGACAAAGCCCAAAGTCTTCAACAACTTGCGTCTTAAGCCACCGTTTTAAACAAAGCAGCTACCGTCTTCTTAGACTTGATATTGCTGTACACCTTGGATGGCGCGGCCTTGCTGGCGGCTTCCCACGCGGGGGCGGCCGCAGTGTCTGCTGGCGCAGATGCCTCGTAAGGCTTGTCAAAGAACGGATCGCGTGGTGCGGCGCGGCTAAAGCGGGACTGCTCGCGCACACCGTCTGAGCGGAACTGGTCGCGGTAGCTGTCGCGCGGTGGGCGCGGCATGCGCGCAGCCTCATTGCGCTCGCTACGGCCATCGCTACGCTGCCCACGGTCATCGCTGCGCATGTTATTGCCATCGCTGCGTTCAATGCGCTCTGCGCCCTCTTCATCGCCCCAAGCCCTGCGGCCTGTGTTAATTCGGCCTTGCGGACGCTCATCGTCAAACTCAAAGCCTTCGACTTCGATTTTTTTCTTGAGCAGCTTTTCAATATCTGCCACCAAACGCATGTCGGACGGCGCAACAAAGCTCACAGCCAAGCCCGATGCACCGGCGCGGCCGGTGCGGCCAATGCGGTGGACATAGTCTTCACTGCCAAACGGAATGTCAAAGTTAAATACCGCCGGCACGTCTTTGATGTCTAGCCCGCGCGCGGCCACGTCAGTACAAATCAGCAAATCGACTTCGCCGCTTTTAAACGCTTCCAGCGCTTTTAAGCGCTCGTCTTGGCTTTTGTCGCCATGTAACGCGTTGGTGCGCAGGCCCTCCCGCTCCAGCGAGCGGGCCAGGCGGGCGCAGCCCAGCTTGCTGTTGACAAATACAAAGGCTTGGGTAATGCCGCGCTGTTTGACGATTTGTGTCAAAGCACGGCGTTTGTCGTCAGTGCCAACGTTATAGAAATGCTGTTCAACGGTGGAGGCCGTCTCGTTGGGCCGGGCGGTTTCAATCAAGACCGGGTTTTGCAGATAGCTTTCGGCCAGGCGCTTGATCTCGGGCGAGAAGGTGGCGCTGAACAGCAGTGTGGTGCGGGTTTTAGGCAAAAAGCTCAAAATACGCTGCAAATCAGGCAAAAAGCCAATGTCCAGCATGCGATCGGCTTCGTCCAACACCACGTACTCAACTTGGTTCAGCGCCACGTTTTTGGCTTCAATATGGTCTAACAAGCGGCCTGGTGTAGCCACCAAAACCTCAACGCCTTTTTTCAGCTCCAGCGTTTGCGGCTTCATATCCATGCCGCCAAACACCACTGCCGTGCGCAGCTGGGTGTATTTGCCATAGATTTTGGACTGCTGGGCAACCTGGTCAGCTAGCTCGCGGGTAGGCAAGATCACCAGCGCCCGCACGGGGTGGCGGGCAGGCGATGTAGACGCGCTCTCGTGCTTGAGCATGCGCTGCAGTAGCGGCAAGATGAATGCCGCTGTTTTACCTGTGCCAGTTTGGGCAGCGCCCATGACGTCGCGCCCCTGCAACACCACAGGGATGGCCTGCGCTTGGATGGGGCTCATGGTGGTGTAGCCTTTTTCAGCTACGGCGCGTAGGATCGGCTCAGCCAGACCCAGGGAAGAAAATTGATCGCTCATTACCCTCTATTGTCGCACTTTGAGCGCGTGGGTCTGGAAACCATCGCAAATGTGGTGCCTTTGTAGGCAGCTTGCACTAGTTTTGTACGGGAGCATGCCGACGGTGTGGTGACGTGGTGGGCGATAACCGCCGGCATCCCAAACTATTTCCATACCAAGCGCCACAGCGAGCACAGCGACTCAAGTAAAGGACAAACAAAGGCAGTAAACCACAAAGCATCCCCCGCGCGACTGCCAAGTAGAGCTATATTGGTTACCATAGACACATGACGATTCAAGCCAACGACAAACTCTCCATGCAACAAGTGCTGCTGTGCGGCGCATTGATCGTGACCCTCTCCATGGGCATTCGCCACGGCTTTGGACTGTGGCTGCAGCCGATTACCCAAGCGCAGGACTGGACGCGGCAAAACTTTGCTTTTGCCATTGGGATTCAAAACCTCTCTTGGGGCGTTTTTGGCATTTTTGCAGGCATGTTGGCTGACAAATACGGTGCTTTTAAGGTCATCGTGGCAGGCGCTGTGTGCTATGAGCTGGGCTTGGTGGGCATGGCATTGTCCACCAGCGTGTGGATGTTCACGCTGACCGCAGGCGTTTTGATTGGTGCGGCGCAGGCGGGCACCACTTATGCAGTGATCTACGGCGTGATTGGCCGCAATATTGACCCTGCCAAACGCTCCTGGGCCATGGGCGTGGCGGCCGCTGCGGGGTCGTTTGGGCAGTTTTTAATGGTGCCAACCGAAGGCTTTTTAATCAGCCAGTTTGGCTGGCAGCAGGCTTTATTGATTTTGAGCGGCTTGGTCATCGCCATCATCCCGCTGGCGCTGTTTTTGCGCGAGCCGGGCTTTCAGGGCGGCGGGGCAGCCGTGCCACGCGAGCAAACCATTGTCCAAGCGCTCGCCGAAGCGTTCAAATACCCCAGCTTTCAACTGCTGATGGCGGGCTATTTTGTCTGTGGCTTTCAGGTGGTGTTTATCGGGGTGCACATGCCCAGCTACCTCAAAGACAAGGGGTTGTCGCCCCAAGTAGCCAGCTACGCGCTGGCGCTGATTGGGCTGTTTAACGTGTTTGGTACGTACATTGCGGGCACATTGGGCCAAAAGATGGCCAAGAAAAATATTTTGTCGT
>JAYWHJ010000225.1:0-2994 GCA_043777795.1 Polaromonas sp.
GCCAGGCAGTGTGCCCGCAATGATGACCAACTCGGTGCTGTGGCCCTGCCCATCAGTGACCCCATGGCGCGGAATCTGCTCGTGCCAGAGCATGGTGAAGTGCGGCTGGGCCATCTTGTTTTTGGCGGGTAGGTTGAGCCAAATCTGAAACAGCTCCAGCGGGTTAGGCGCCCCAGCGTCCAGCAGCGGGAACATCTCGGAATGGACTATTCCCTTGCCAGCGGTTACCCACTGCACATCCCCACCGCCGAAACGGGCGGCTGCGCCCAACGAGTCAGAGTGGTCAATCAATCCCTTGCGCACGATCGTCACGGTTTCAAAGCCTCGGTGGGGGTGGCTGGGAAAGCCCGGCACCGTCTGCCCGTGGTACATGCTCCAGCCGTCTTTGCGGCTGAAGTCCTGCCCCATATCGCGCCCCGCCAGCGAGGCGTTGGGCCCCATCTGCGCATTACCCGCCGGGTAAGCGTCATCGTGGTAAGCGCAAAACAAAAATGGATCCATGGTGACCCACGGGAAGCCCAGGGCTTGGATGTTGACGATCGGGTGGCTTGGCATACGCAGGTTTAAATGGTTTATTCGCTATATTATATATAGCTGCTCCCGCAATATTTTATTGATCTAAAAGCCAATTAGGCTTAAAAACTAGCACTTGATGGGGTTACGGCAAAACTTGTCCAGCTCGCGCACCACCGCCCTGCTCTGGACGCTGTTTTTGGCTTTGCTGCCTACGTCGATGCTGAGTTTGGCTTCGTATTTTTTAAAGAAATCGTCAAACAGCTCTCCGCCCAGCGTGGCGTAGGCGGTGAGCGTATCGTCTTGTGCGTTGTGCTCCAGCAGCACCGCGCACAAGGGCTGGCTGGCGGGGCCGCTCAGCACTTTGGCGCCTTGGGCGGGGTCGTACTGGCTGTGGTCGGCGCAGCAGTGGATCAAATCATTGCCTGCGTTGGGCGTTTTGGCATTAATGGCCGCGCCCTTGCGAAAGCTGATAAAGCTCACGTCTTTGGTAGGGTAGACCAAATGGTGGGCGCAAATAGCGCTGAAGGCGACCACGCTTTTGCCGGGGCCTACACCGCCGGGCCAAGCGTAGCTGTCCTGGGTTTTGGTGGCAAGGGTGTGGCCAGCTACAGGCTTGCCCAAGTTGAGCAAAAACACGGGGGTGGCTTCAAAGGGGTAGTGAAAGACGTAGTTGGTTTGCGCAGTCAACTTCGATGCCTTGAACGGGTCGCCCCGCTCGTCGGTGAGCAGAACGCGGGCATACTGCTTGGGCGCTGCGTTGGCTGCAAACGCCGGCATCGCAGCGCTAGCCGTTAAACATACTGCGCTGGCTGAGCAAGATTCAATGAAGTTGCGGCGGTCCATGGCGGCTGTGTCTCCTTGTGTTGAACAAGATTGTGCCGATTGGCGGGGATATGTCAATGTGCTTTGGCTGGCCGCAACTTGGCCACGGCCGATGCGCAATCTTTAAAGTCTCACAATGCCAACTGAGCCCACACCTTGTCCAGCCGCTTGGTACTCACGGGTTGCGGGGTGCGCAACTCTTGGGCGAAGAAGCTCACGCGCAGCTCTTCCAGCAGCCAGCGCAGCTCGGCCAGGCGCACGTCGAGCACGCCTTTGCGCTCGGCCAACAGCCGGATGAAGCGCTGCTCCTGGGGTTTGAGTTCGGCTAGGCGCTGCGCATCGCGCGCAGGGTCGGCGCGGTGCTTTTCTAGCCGCAAAGTAATGGCTTTGAGGTAGCGGGGGAAGTGCTGCAACTGGGCAAACGTAGTGGCTATGAGAAAGCGTTTGGGCATCAGGCGCTGGAGCTGCTGGGCCGCGTCTGCCGTAGCATCGGGGGCAGTTTTGGTGTCTTTGATCTTGCGGGCTGCAGTGGCGTACTCCAGGAGGATGGTGCCGCACAGACGGGCCACTTCATTGGCAATCAAGGTCAGGCGTCCACGGCCTTCGTCGATGCGGCGCTTGAAATCGTCGGCATTGCTCGGCAACGGGTCGAGTAGAAAGGCTTTGTCTAAAGCGACGTCAATGATCTGACTTTTTAGCTCGTCCGCAGTACCTAGCTGCATGTAGGCAACGCTCATTTTTTGCAAATCTGGGATGTTTTTCTCCAGGTATTTCAGCGCGTCTTTGATCTGCAATGCACACAGGCGGCGCAAGCCAGCGCGGTGTTTGGCGGCGGCTACTTCGGGTTCGTCGAATACTTCGATGCTGACCGCGTCGCCAAAGTCTACCAAGGCCGGGAAGCCAATAAGCGTTTGCACTTGGGCCGATGCACCACGGCCAGACTGGCGCGAAATCTCCAGCAGCTCGGGCAGCTCGCCAAAGGTCCAGGTGGTGTAGCGCTCATCAGCTTGCAACACCGGGGCCATGGATGATGCTACATGTTTAGGAGCTACTCCCGCTATATTCTGTTGGCCTGCAGGCCCATTTGGCTTAGTATTTTCATCGTCAGAAGCCGCTTTTGGCAATTTACTTGCCGCGCTGGACAATGCCGCCAAGGATGAAAACGCACCCCTTGCCTGCGCGCCCAGCTCGGCTTTGAGCGCGGCCAGGTTGCGCCCTGCCCCCATCTGTCGGCCATTTTCGCCCACCACTCTAAAGTTCATAAACAAATGCGGCGGCAGCATGTCCAGCTTGAAGTCGCCGCGCTTGATGTCTACGGCAGTGGCATCTCGGCACAGTTTCAACAGCGCGTCTACCAAACCGCTGGCACCAAACGCTACGGGTTCGCTCAGCACCGCGTAGAAGCGCGCGGCGCTGTCGGGCAGCGGTACCAGGCGCGAGCGGGGGCGTTGGTGCAAACTCTTTATCAATGCAAAAATTTTGCCTTGCAACATGCCGGGCACCAACCACTCGCAGCGCTCCTCGTTCACCTGGTTTAGCGCAAACAGCGGCACCTCCACCGTAATGCCGTCTTTGGCATCGCCCGGCTCGTGTAGGTAGGTAGCGCGACAGTCCACGCCGCCCAAGCGCACGGTTTTGGGGAAGGCCTGCGTGGTG
>JAYWHJ010000226.1:0-8267 GCA_043777795.1 Polaromonas sp.
AGGCGGTAGACGGCGGCGTGCTGATGCGCGCGGGCCACACCGAGGCGGGCTGCGATTTGGCCGCCATGGCCGGCTGCTCGGCCAGTGCCGTGATTTGCGAGATTATGAAAGACGACGGCACTATGGCCCGCCTGCCTGACTTGCAATTGTTTGCCGCCGAGCATGGCCTCAAAATTGGCACCATTGCTGATTTGATCGAGCACCGCAGCCGCACCGAGAGCCTGGTAGAAAAAATAGGCAGCCGCAGCATGCAGACCAGCTACGGCGAATTTACCGCCGTGGCCTTTAGAGACAAGCCCAGCCAGGGCGTGCACATTGCCTTGGTCAAAGGCCAGTGGCAGGCGCAAGACGCGATACCCGCCCGCGTGCACGAGCCGCTGAGCGTGCTGGACGCACTGGAAGTCAACCGCTCTATGCACAGCTGGAGCCTGGACGCCAGCCTGAAATACATTACCCAACAAGGCCGCGGCGTGGCCGTGCTGCTCAACTGCGGCGAGAGCGCCGCGCAACTGCTGGCGCAGTTTGATGGCCTGGCCAAGCCCGCCCAAGCGCCCGAGCGTGGCCGCATGGACCTGCGTACCTACGGCATCGGCGCGCAGATTTTGCGCGAAGTGGGCGTGCACCGCATGATGCTGCTGGGCAAGCCCCGCCGCATGCCCAGCATGGTGGGCTACGGGTTGGAAGTTGCTGGTTTTATTGCAAGCGGAAACAACTAACAAATTTGCGAGACAGGGCTGATCTGCGATAACAGACCAGCTCGGTCCCCGACCGATTGAATAAGGAATAAGAATGTTTGGAGCAGACAAAGGCAAAGCCGCACGCGATATGCTGGACGGGCGCAAGCTGTACATTGGCATTGTGCAGGCGCGTTTTAACGAGAGCATTACCAACGCGCTGCTGGAGGCCTGCAAAAAAGAGTTGCTGGCGCTGGGCGTGCAAGACAAGCACATTTACCATGTGCAAGTGCCTGGCGCGCTAGAGGTGCCTGTGGCGCTGCAAGCGATGGCCGAGGCCAACCAGTATGACGCTCTTATTGCACTGGGCTGCATCGTGCGCGGCGAGACTTACCACTTTGAACTGGTGGCCAACGAGTCGGGTGCGGGCGTGAGCCGCATCGCGCTGGACTATAAACTGCCGATAGCCAACGCCATCATTACCACCGAAGACATGCCCCAAGCCATTGCCCGGCAAACCGACAAAGGCACAGACGCTGCCCGGGTGGCGGTAGAGATGGCCAACCTTTTGAATGAACTCGCTTGATGACCACTTCCCTGACCACCACCTCTGCGCTACAGCCCAACAGCCACCCAGCACGCGATGTCACGCCCAAGACCAAAGCCCCTGCGCGCAGCGCACGCAGCCGGGCGCGCGAGTTTGCCATTCAGGCGCTGTACCAACACTTGGTGGGCAAAAACGCGGCCGGTGATATCGATGTGTTCACCCGCGACCTGCAAGGCTTTAACAAAGCCGACGCCGCCCACTACGACGCGCTGTTCCACGGCTGCGTGGCCCAGGCCGACGCGCTGGACGCGCAAATTGTGCCCCTGCTAGACCGCCCGTTAAACGAAATTTCCCCTGTAGAGCGCGCGGTGATGTGGCTGGGTGTGTATGAGCTGGAGCATTGCCTGGACGTACCCTGGCGCGTGGTGCTGAACGAATACATTGAGCAAGCCAAAGCATTTGGCGGCACCGATGGGCACAAGTACGTGAACGGCGTACTCAACAAACTGGCCCCTGTGCTGCGTGCGGCCGAGGTAAACCATGACAAAGCGCCCAGCAACAAGCACACCAGAGCTGCCAGATAAATTCCGCTAAGTAAACCCCAGCCCACGACACTATGCAGCCCCCCATGCGAATAAGCCAGCGCGCAGAAAAGATAGAACCGTTTTATGTGATGGAGGTAGGCAAGGCAGCCTCGGCGCTGGCCGCGCAGGTAGCGCACACCGACAAACCCATGGTGTTTGTCAACATTGGCGAGCCCGACTTTACTGCGCCGCCGCTGGTGCAAGAGGCCGCTCAGCGCGCCATTCGGGACGGCAAAACCCAGTACACCCAAGCCACTGGCATGGCCGAGCTGTGCGAGCGCATCAGCGCCTGGTATGCCAGCCGCTTTGGCGTGCAGGTACCCGCGCGCCGCATCGTGCTCACCGCCGGTGCATCGGCCGCGCTGCAACTGGCCTGCTTGGCACTGATAGAAGCTGGCGACGAAGTGCTGATGCCTGACCCCAGCTACCCCTGCAACCGCCACTTTGTCAGCGCTGCCGACGGCACAGCCCGCCTTATAGCCGCTACGCCCGCCGAGCGCTTTCAGCTCAGCGCCGCCAAAGTAGAGGCCGCGTGGACCGCGCGCACCCGCGCCGTGCTGCTGGCTTCACCGTCCAACCCGACAGGCACTTCCATTCACCCCGACGAGCTGCGCCGCATTCACCAGATAGTCAGTGCACGCGGCGGCGTAACGATGATTGACGAGATCTACCTGGGCCTGAGCCACGACGCAACGTACGGCAAGAGCGCGCTGGAGATCGACGACCAGATCATCAGCATCAACAGCTTTAGCAAATACTTCAATATGACCGGCTGGCGACTGGGTTGGCTGGTGGTGCCCGATGCGCTAGTGAGCGTAGTGGAGCGCCTGGCCCAGCACCTGTACATCTGCCCCAGCACAGTGTCGCAGCGCGCGGCGCTGGCCTGCTTTGAGACCGAGAGCATTACCGAATACGAGCTCCGCCGAGCTGAGTTCAAGGCCCGGCGTGACTACTTTATTCCCGCGCTGCGCAGCCTGGGCTTTGAGGTGCCGGTCGAGCCCGATGGGGCTTTTTACGTGTACGCAGATTGCTCCAAAATCCAGCACAAAATTGGCGTGGCCAATAGCACCGGCAACGCCACCGGAGGCAGCTGGGACTTTTGCTTTGAGATGCTGCGCCGCGCCCATGTCGCCATTACCCCAGGGCGCGATTTTGGCCACGACTCTACCCATAAGTTTGTGCGCTTTTCTACCGCCAGCTCCATGGCTGACCTGCACACCGCCATCGAGCGCATGCGCGCCGCTCTGGCATGAGCGCCAGCCCCAGCAGCACGCCGCACAAGGTGTTCACTTGGCCGGTGCGTATTTACTGGGAAGACACCGACGCGGGCGGCATCGTCTTCTACGCCAACTACCTCAAGTTCATGGAGCGCGCCCGCACCGAGTGGCTGCGCGCGCTGGGCGTAGACCAAAGCCAGCTGCGTGCGCAGACCGGCGGCATGTTTGTGGTGACCGACACGCAGCTCAAATACCATAGCCCCGCGCGGCTGGACGACCAACTATTGGTTACAGCGCGGGGTACTAAAAAAACCTCAATTACGCTTACTATTGCACAAGAAATACGGCTTCTGCCCAACAGAGTATCGCGGGAGCAGCTATTAAATAATGAGCGACCGATATTGACCACCGATGAACTTTCTGCCCTGCCCTTGGTCTGCCAAGGCAGCATACGCATCGCCTGGGTAGACGTAGCCGCCATGAAACCCGAGCGCATTCCACAACACCTGCTGGAGATCTTAGAGTGAACCAAAATTTATCCATACTGCATTTGGTGCTGAATGCCAGCTTTGTCGTGCAGGCCGTGATGCTGCTTCTCGTAGTAGTGTCGGTGGCCAGCTGGGCGGCGATTTTTCGCAAGCTGTTTGCACTCAAAGCCATCAACGGCAAAAATGAAGAGTTTGAGCGCGACTTTTGGTCGGGCACTTCGCTCAATGAACTGTTTGCCTCGGCTGCGCAAAACGCCAAGTTGTCCGGCCCGATGGAGCGCATCTTTGCCAGCGGCATGCGCGAATACCAAAAACTGCGCGAGCGCCGGATTGTCGATACCTCTACCTTGATGGACGGCGCGCGCCGCGCGATGCGGGCCAGCTTTCAGCGCGAGATGGATGTTGTGGAGAGCAACCTGTCTTTCCTCGCCTCTGTGGGCAGTGTGTCTCCTTACGTGGGCCTGTTTGGCACAGTGTGGGGCATCATGCATGCCTTTACGGGCCTGGCCTCTTTGCAGCAAGTCACACTGGCTACTGTGGCACCCGGCATTGCCGAAGCGCTGGTAGCCACTGCCATTGGCCTGTTTGCCGCCATTCCTGCGGTGGTGGCCTACAACCGCTTTGCCCGCGACATTGACCGCGTAGCCATCAAGTTGGAGACTTTCATTGAAGAGTTCTCCAACATCTTGCAGCGCAATTTAGGTGCGCAGGCGGCCATCGCCGCCGGCCGCTAAGCGTAGTTGCAAGCAGCCCACCGTCCAGGAGACCCGCCATGCCCGCCATGATTTCCCGAGGCCGAGGCCGCCGCACCATCAGCGAGATCAATATGGTGCCCTTCATTGACGTGATGCTGGTGCTGTTGATCATCTTCATGGTCACCGCGCCACTCATCTCGCCCAGCATGATCGACCTGCCCAGCGTAGGCAAAGCCGCCAAGCAGCCCGATGCGGTGATCCAGATCGTCATCCAAAAAGACGAATCTTTAGAGATAAAAAGTGGCATGGCGCAGGAAATCACTGCGGGGGCAGCTATTGGTACTGTAGCAGCACAGGTCAAAAAATTGCAAGCGGGTAACGCCAATACCGCTGTGGTCATCAGCGCCGATAAGTCGGTGAAGTACGAAACCGTGGTGGGCGTGATGGACAAGCTGCAGCGCGCAGGCATCGCCCGCGTGGGCTTGTCAGTGCAGCTGGCCAAATAGCGCTGGTGTTATTGACCCCAAGGTCTGTTTCCCCGCCATGCCCCATACCCACGACCGCATAGAGTTTGCGCCGCCCGCGCAACCGGCTCCAGCGCGCTCGTTTGGCTTGGCCGTGTTCGCGCACTTGCTTTTGCTGGGCGCGCTAACCTGGGGTGTGAACTGGAAGAGTAAAACCGTCACCACCACCACCGCCGAGGCCGAGCTATGGGCCAGCGTGCCGCAGCAGGCAGCGCCTAAGGCCGCAGAGCCGCCGCCGCCTCCACCACCACCAGAGCCCATTGCGCCCAAGGTCAAGCCGCCGACTCCGGTGGTAGAAGACAAACCCGCACCCAAGCTGCGCGAGGCCGACATCGCTGTGGAACGCGAAAAGCAAAAAAAGAAACAGCTTGAAAAAGAACTGGCGCAGGAGAAAGAAGCCGAAAAGCAAGAAAAGCTCGACGAGGCGAAGCAGAAAAAAGCGGCTGAGGACGCCAAAAAAGCCTTGGACAAAAAAGTCCAAGACGCCGCGCAAAAGAAGGCCTCTGACGATGCGAAAAAAGAAGCTCAGCGCAAAGCAGCCGAGGCTGCCAAACTGACCGCAGCGCAAGCCGCCAGAGAGGAGCAACAAACCGCTCGGCAACGTCAAGCAAATATTGACAAGATGATGGGCATGGCGGGCAACTCTGTCGACCCATCGGCCACGGGCAGCGCTCAGCAGTCCAGCGGTCCATCTAAAGGTTATGCAAACCGAATAGCCGCCAAAGTCAAGCCCAACATTGTCTTTACCGCTAATTTGCCCAACAACCCTGTGGTGGAAGTTGAAGTGCGTTTGGCACCCGATGGTACCGTTTTGGGAAGACCCCGCATTGTGAAATCTAGCGGAAGCCGAGAATGGGATGAAGCGGTAATCAGGGGTATCGAGAGAACCGAGGTGTTTCCGCGAGACATAGACGGCAAAGTACCCAGCTCAGTGCCCATATTTGCACGTCCTAGCGATGTTAACTAGGGTTTTACCTAGCATCGTGCAACTGCGCTCGTCAACCCCCGCGCGGATAAGCCCGTTATAGTACGGCGGTCTTAGAAGCCTTCTGAGCCACAAAAAACCACCACCCCTCCTGAGGAGTTTCGCCATGTTGAAAAAGTTATTCGTATTGTTCGCTATGCTGTACGCAGCTGTAGCATTTGCCGCTGTTGACGCTAACAAAGCCACTGCAGCTGAGCTGGACGGCATCAAGGGTATCGGCCCCGCCATTTCGGCCAAAATCCTTGACGAGCGCAAAAAAGGTGCCTTCAAAGACTGGGACGACATGGTCAAGCGCGTGAGCGGCGTTGGCGAAGCCAACGCGGCCAAGTTCTCTGCTGAAGGCCTGACCGTCGGCGGCGCAACCTACAAAGGCGCTGCTGCTGCACCTGCTGCTAAAGCCACCGACAAGCCAGCCGCCAAAGATGCGAAAGACAGCAAGCCTGCTGCTGCCGCTACCCCCGCCGCTGCCAAAGACGAAAAGAAAACCGACGCTAAGCCTGCTGCTGCTGCTGCCCCGGCCGCTGCTGCTGCCCCGGCCGCTGCTGCTGCTCCAGCCGCTGCCGGCAAAGACGTAAAGCCTGCCGCTGACGCAAAAGCTGACCCAAAGGCCGATGCCAAGAAAGCCAAGGACGAAGCCAAAGCCAAAGCGGCTGAAGAGAAAAAAGCCAAAGCAGAAGCCGCTGACAAAGCCAAGGCAGAAGCCAAAGCCAAGACAGACGCTGACGCAAAAGCCAAAAAAGAAGCCGCTGCCAAGCCAGCTGCTAAAGACGAGAAGAAAGATGCCAAGCCAGCCGCTAAAGCAGATGCTGCCAAGCCAGCTGCCAGCGAAGCCAAGAAGTAATTCTTCGCAGTCTGCAAAAAGCCCGGTTCGCCGGGCTTTTTTTATGCCTTTTTTTGGCTGCAGCGCAATAAAATATTGCGGTAGCAGCTATTAAATAAATAGCGTTTTAGGCATAATTTCCTGATTTTGGCAGGTTTTCAGACGCATTCAAGCGGGAGCTTTCACACGCAGCGATCTGCTGTATCGCCGCCTCGCGTGCTACTGCTGGCAAAAACGAAGCTCGGGCAGCCGCCACCATACTTTGCGCAATAGCCGCGAGCGGCCAGCCGAAGGTATGGTGCACATTGGCCAGCTCCTGGCTGTGGGTGATGCCCGAGATCAGGCGGTTGTCGGTGTGGACGGACAGCTCCAGCCCCGCCGCCCACATGGCTGGCAAGGGGTGCTGCGCCAGGTGCTGGCACACGCCGGTGTGGGTGTTGCTGGTAGGGCAGACCTCAAAATGCACTGCGCGCCCGGTCTGTGTCATACCCACCACCTGGGCCATGCGCGCTCCTGCGCCTTCGCCCATCGCCAGCCGCACGCCATGGCCTATTCGGGTGGCACCCAAGGCGATGGCCTCCAGCACCCTGGCACCATCGTCGGCCTCACCCGCATGCAAGGTAATGCCCAGCCCAGCCTCGCGTGCGATGTCGATGGCGCCGCGGTGCAAGGTGGCGGGGTAGCCACGCTCGGCACCGGCCAAATCAAAGCCCACCACGCCTTGGCCTGCGTAGCGCGCAGCCAGGCGGGCGGCGCGCTCTACTTGCTCGGCGCTGTCGGTGCGCATGGCGCACACGATGAGGCCACAGGCCAGGCTGCTGCGCTGCAAACCGGCGAGCAAGGCCTCTACGGCAGCCTCGCCTGCCAAGCCGTGGGGCTCCAAGAGCAGCGGTGCCATGCGGAACTCGGCCAGCACGCAACCGTCTTGCAAGGCATCCTGCGCGGCCTCAAAAGCCACGCGCTCGCAGGCTGCTGCATCGCCCATGGCCGCTACGGTGGGTGCAAACGCGGCGACGTAGCGCTCCAGGCTGCCCGACTGGGCGTTGCCCTGTAGCCAGCGCGCAACGTCCTGGGGGGTGCTGACGGGTAAAGAAATGCTTTTTTGTTGGCACAAGTCCAGCAAGGTTTGCGGCCTGAGACCCCCATCAATATGTTCATGCAGCAGCACCTTGGGGATCGCGCGCCAAAAAGCGGTGTCGGTGGGGGCGGCGGATGGCGAAACAGGCATCGGGTAGTCCCTCTAAATAATAATGCTCTAAAGGATAACCCGGCTTGGCAAAGGTAGGTTGAATCAGGCATGATCCCGGCTTGGAATTACTACACGCCCGTCAAGGGACTTTTTCACACTTTTTTGGGATTAGCCACATGCTATTGAATCTTCGCTCCACCTTGCTCGCAGCGGCCGCCATGTTGGCCAGCAGCGCCGTTTTTGCGCAGCCTGCCATTGTGTTTGACATGGGCGGCAAGTTTGACAAATCCTTCAACGAAGCCGCCCACGCCGGCATTGAGCGCTGGAAAAAAGAAACCGGCAAGACTTACCTGGAGTTTGAGGTGTCCAACCCGACCCAGCGCGAACAGGCTATTCGCCGCATGGCCGAGCGCGGGGCCAGCCCGATCATTGGCATTGGTTTTGCGCAGGGCTCGTCGATTGAAAAAGTAGCCAAAGAATTCCCCAAACTCAAATTCGCCATCATCGATTTTGTGGTCAAAGAGCCCAATGTGCAGTCGGTCGT
>JAYWHJ010000227.1:0-22727 GCA_043777795.1 Polaromonas sp.
GCTAGATGTAATTACTTCATTGGCGAATTCGCCCGTCAGCGGTGATCATTGACAAGTCAACCATGCGCGAACCTTCCCGCTTGTCTTTGCCAAAATCCAAATCATAGCCACCCATGTCGAAACGCACCAATGATTCAAGCCCTCTCAGTATGTCTTTACGTCCTGGGTCTTTGCTACCTGATTTACGCAAGCCTTCTATCACCACCCGTGCTGCCAAATAGCCCTCCATTGACGCGAAGTTCGCCCGCGATGCATCTATGCCTAATTTGCTGACCTGCTTGCGAAAGTCCATCGCTATACCTTGGGTGGCTTTGTAGGGATTGGGCACTCCCTGGGCTACGGCCACACCGCTGGCTATTGGGCCTAGCAGGCTTTGCAATTGCTCAGCATCGGCTGTAGAGCTG
Organism: Polaromonas sp.; assembly: GCA_043777795.1. Taxonomy (GTDB): domain Bacteria; phylum Pseudomonadota; class Gammaproteobacteria; order Burkholderiales; family Burkholderiaceae_C; genus JAAFIP01. The sequence goes on from JAYWHJ010000227.1 coordinate 405, forward strand.
GTAAAAATGAAGGCAGTTGCTCCCTTGGCCCGCAGTCCTTTGATCAACGCAGCGGATACAGGTGGGTTCGCTACCAGAATAATTGCTTGGGGTTGCGCTGCAATCAGAGCTTTGATATTGGTTTCCACATCCAATACGTTTTTCTCCTGTTTGACTAGGACTACTGGCTTGACATTGTCTGCCGCCATCAGCTGTTGTACCTCCTGTAGAGCATCTTGTCCAAAGCTCTGGTCTTCGTACACCATCGCTATCCGGCTCGACCCCATCGTTTTGAGTTGGCTGTATATACGGCGCATTTCATCTCGGTAGCTAGCTCGAATATGAAACAGCTGCGCATTTCCGCGCAAGCTACTGGCACCTGAGCGCACGCCAATGACGGGCATTCCAGATTTCTCTAGCAAGCCTTTTGCGAGGACAGCGTCTACATTTTCTGTTCCCCACATGCCAAGCAAGGCCACGGGATTTTCTTTATCGATTAATTCTTGAACGTGAGCCAGAGTATCCGCTGGCCTGTAGCCATCGTCGCGCGATACAAAACGAATTGTGTTGCCGTTCAGGCCGCCATTGGCATTGAACTCTTGAAACGCGATCAAGGCACCGAGGTTGAAGTCGCGTCCAGACACAGCTAAGGGCCCACCGAAAGGGGCCACCTGCGCAATCACTATTTCTTTAGCTAAGATGTATGAGGTGGTTAGTCCTAATACCAACGAGGTCGCTAGACCACGCAATATTTTTGTCGGGTTCATGGCAGCTCTATCTTTTGGAATACGTTGTCGAGCACGCTTGGTCATGATCAACAACATCGTACTTACGTATATTGACTTGCGCATACGTTGAATGAATTTAATGTATGCGCTGATTTAGTGTAACTGAAAAAAAATATAAAGCAAGTGGCTAGTGGTCGGAAAGCTCTAGTGGTTACCCCGGTTAAAACCAGACTGGGTGATGTTCGATTTTTTTCCGACTTTACTTAGCTTAGTCAACTAATTCATAAGCAAAATGCACCTATGCCCGATAACGAACCCGCTGCCCACCCCCCCGAACTACTTGCTGAGGTAACTGCCTTGCCAGCGCTGCCCGGCGTGTACCGCTATTTCGATGCCGACAATGCCTTGCTGTATGTGGGCAAAGCCAAAAACCTGAAGAAACGGGTGTCCAACTACTTTCAGAAAAACCATGGCGGCACGCGCATTGGCCACATGGTGAGCAAGATCGTCCGGATGGAGACCACGGTGGTGCGTTCCGAGGCCGAGGCGCTGCTACTGGAAAACAACCTGATAAAAACGCTGAACCCGCGTTTCAACATCTTGTTCCGGGACGACAAAAGCTACCCGTATCTGAAAATGACCGGCCAGGCGCCCAGTAGCCAGGTGAATAAAGAATATAAGAAAAACAAGGCTCTAGCGCAGCAAAATATTGCCGGAGAAGCTATCAATAGTGTAGTGGTTGAAGTTGCTGTGGTAATTGCTGACAAGCGCGTGCCAGTGCTGGCACCAGATTACCCGCGCATCGCCTACTACCGCGGTGCGGTGGAGAAAAAGCACCGCTATTTTGGACCCTATCCAAGCGCATGGGCAGTGAAAGAGACCATCCAGCTGCTGCAAAAAGTGTTCATGCTGCGCACCTGCGAAGACACAATTTTTACCAACCGCACGCGGCCTTGCCTGCTGTACCAAATCAAGCGTTGCAGCGGCCCCTGTGTGGGGAATATCGCTGCGGCAGATTACGCTCAGGACACCTATAACGCTGAGCGCTTTTTGCGCGGCGAGACGCAGGCGATTGTCAAAGAGCTGGAAGCGCGCATGATGGCGCACGCTGAGAAGCTGGAATTTGAGCAAGCCGCCGAGCTGCGCAACCAGATCAGCGCGCTGTCCAAGGTGCTGCACCAGCAGTCGGTAGACAACGTGAGCGACAAAGACGTAGACATTTTGGCCGTGCGGGTGAACGGCGGCAAAGCCTGTGTGAACCTGGCTATGGTGCGCGGTGGACGGCATTTGGGCGACCGGCCGTACTTTCCCAGCAACGTGAACGATGCTCCTGCCGCCGAGGTATTGGAGGCCTTTATTGCACAGCATTATGTAGACACTCCGCCCCCACCCACGCTTCTTGTCAGCGACAAAGTTGACCCCGAGCTGATTGCGCTGCTCACCGAGCAAACCGGCGTCAAGATCCACGTCGTGCACAACCCGCGCGAGCAGCGGCGCATTTGGCTGGAGATGGCGCAAAAAAATGCCGATATCCAGCTGGCGCGCCTGCTCGCTGAGGAGGGCAGCCAACAGGCCCGCACCCGTGCGCTGGTGGCGGCGCTCGACCTAGCTCCTGACGATTTAGCCGCCTTTCGCATCGAGTGTTTTGACATCAGCCACACGGCGGGCGAGGCCACGCAGGCCAGTTGTGTGGTTTTTCATGGTCACAAAATGCAAAGTAGCGAATACCGCCGCTACAACATTGAGGGCATTACCGGCGGCGACGACTATGCCGCCATGCGCCAGGTGCTTACGCGGCGCTACAGCAAGATTGTCGAGGCGCAACGCGCGTTTGAGGCCGTGGCGCAGGAGGCGACGGGCGATCCAGCACCAGCAGACCCGGTTTCAGGAGATCAAGTGATAGGGGATCCGGTACCAGCGCAAGCGGGCGCAAAAGCCAAGCAGATCAGCCTAATAGCGCCGCCCAAGATGCCTGATCTGGTGTTGGTGGATGGGGGTGCGGGTCAGGTGAGTATGGCACGTGAAGTATTTGAGCAATTGGGGCTAGATCTCAGCCTGATCGCCGGGGTAGAGAAGGGCGAGGGCCGCAAAGTGGGGTTGGAAGAGCTGGTGTTTGCCGATGGCCGCGAGAAAGCCAGCTTGCCAAAAGACAGTGCCGCGCTCATGCTGATCGCGCAAATTCGCGATGAAGCGCACCGTTTTGCCATCACCGGCATGCGGGCTGCGCGCGCCAAAGTGCGCACAGGCGGCAGCAAGTTAGAGGAAATACCGGGTGTGGGCGCGAAAAGACGTGCGAAACTACTGCAGCGTTTCGGGGGAATCCGGGGCGTGGCCGCTGCGGGCGCTGCTGACATCGCCACCGTAGACGGCATATCCAAAGACTTGGCCGAGGAGATATACCGTGCGTTGCACTGATACCATGCAAAATTTGATGATAAAACCACTTCTAGCGCAACAGAATATTGCGGGGGTAGCTATCGATAACGTAGCGCCTGCGTTATCGGCAGGTGGTGTGATCCCCGCGCGCGCTGCGCAATGGGCCTTCGTGGCCGCAGCCGTGACGCTGGCGGGTTGCGCCAGCAAGCCATTGCCGCCGCACACCCCCGCGCCTGCACCCTCCGCCACGGCGCCCACCACCACGGCGCCCAGCCCCGGCGTTGTGCCACAAACAGCGCCACCGGCTGTATCTGCTTTGCCCGCAGTGCGCACTTGGGCTGAATACCGCCGCCGCGCCGCGCAAATGATCGTGGCTGCCAATAGTGGTTCCGTGGCCAGCGGTAAGCTGCAAGACCCGCTCTACGGTATTCCAGTGGTTCAGATACAGCTCAACTCAGACGGCAGCATTCGCAACCTGGACTTTATGCGCCAGTCCAAGGTCGGCCCCGAGACCAACAACCTGGCTTTGCAGGCCATTCGCCGCATCACCAGTTTTGGGCCTGTGAGCAATTTGCCTGGCCCTTGGCAGTTCAATGAGACGTTTTTGTACAACGATGCGCTGAAGTTTCAGCTGCGCACCATCGTAGAAGGCCTGTAAAGTGCCCAGGCCTGTGCCATCGTGACACAATCGAGTGATGTTTTTCACGATTCCCACGATTTTGACTTGGACGCGCATCATGGCGATTCCATTGATCGTGGGCATCTTCTACAGCAACTTTGCGGTGAGCACGCAAAACTTGGTGGCCACCGCGATGTTTGTGGTGTTTGCCTGGACCGACTGGCTTGACGGGTATTTGGCCCGCAAACTGAACCAAACCTCCTCTTTTGGCGCATTTTTAGACCCTGTAGCGGACAAGTTTTTGGTGTGCGCCTCTCTCTTGGTGCTGGTGGACCTGCAACGCGCCGACGTGTTCGTCGCCCTGATCATCATTGGCCGGGAGATCGCCATATCTGCCCTGCGCGAATGGATGGCCAAAATTGGCGCGTCGGGTAGCGTAGCGGTGCACATGCTGGGCAAGCTTAAAACCGTAGCGCAAATGGTGGCGATACCCTTTTTGCTATACGATGGCCTGTTGTTTGGTGTCATTTCCACCCACCTATGGGGCACTTGGTTGATCTGGATCTCTGCCGTGCTCACCGTGTGGTCGATGGTCTACTATTTGCAAAAAGCGTTGCCTGAAATTCGGGCTAAGGTTAAATAAATTTGGCAGCCTTGGGCTTGGTTTTTTTGCGGATCTCTTTCGCTTCTCTCATCACCTCATGCGGCATGCTGCATCGCTTCGCCCTCACTTAGATTTTTAGTACATGCAGTCCAGTGACCCGCAAAGTGCATGGCTGCGCGCCATGCCCATCGTGTTTGTGCTTATCTGGAGCACCGGTTTTATCGTCGCCCGCTACGGTATGCCGTATGCACCCCCGATGAAGTTTTTGGCTGGGCGTTATGCGCTGTCCTTGCTGTGCTTTGCCGCTTGGGTGCTACTGGCACGGGTCAAACTACCAAGCAGCCGCACGCAGTGGTTGCACTTGATCGTGGTGGGCGTGCTGGTGCATGCGGGTTACTTGGGTGGCGTGTGGTCGGCAGTCAAGCTGGGCATGGGCTCGGGGCTGACAGCACTGATCGTCGGTTTGCAGCCCGTACTCACCGCGTTATGGATGTCCTATGCGGGCGGTAAGGTATCAGGTCGGCAATGGGGCGGCCTGGCACTTGGCTTTATCGGTTTGCTGCTGGTGGTGTCGGCCAAACTGGGCCATGGCGAGGCTACGGCAATTAACCTGTTCTTCGCGGCTGGCGCCTTGCTCAGTATCACGATAGGTACTTTGTACCAAAAACGATTTGTCGCGCCCTGCGATGTGCGCTCCGCCAACGCGGTGCAGCTGGGCGCAGCGTTGCTGTTCACTTTGCCACTGGCGCTGCTAGAGCCCGAGGCGGTGCAATGGAACGCGCAACTCGTTTGGGCGATGGCGTGGTCGGTGGTGGTGCTGACTCTGGGCGGTAGCTCGTTGCTCTACATCCTCATCCAGCGCGGCGCGGCTACCTCGGTGACTTCGCTCCTGTATTTGGTGCCGCCAACCACCGCATTTTTAGCTTGGATACTGTTCAACGAGGCGATCACGGCTGCCACCGTGACAGGTACAGTACTGGCGGTATTGGGTGTGTTTTTGGTAGTACGCGTACCTGCCGGCCCGCGCGTTTGAGGATGGCCCCAGCTGGGTGCCACGCTTCACACCTCCCAGGGCCTGGACTTGAATCTGGCTGCCAAAAAATCGCTCAGCAAGCGCACCCGTTTGGGAGTTTGCACCCTGAAAGGTGCCAGCCACTGGATGTCGGCATCGCGCATGGCGTAGGTGGGCAGTACGCGCACGAGCGCGCCGCTGGCAAGCAGGGGCGCCACGTCCCACAGACTGCGCAGCATGATGCCGCGCCCGCCGACGCACCAGTCGCGCACCAGCTCGCCCGAGTTGCTGCTCAAAGCGCCGCGCACCACCACCGCGTGCATACGCCGCTCGCCTGCCGCGCTGAGCTGCCAGGTGTAGCTGGGGTCATCGCTCTCGCGCACCACCAAGCATTCATGTTGCTGCAAATCATCTACGCTGCGAGGTGCTCCGCGCAGTTGGAGGTAAGCGGGCGCAGCGACGAGTACACGTTGGTTTTGTGCCAGCAGTTTGGCGGACCATTGCGAAGTCCGGTTGCTGCGCATGGCCCACAGCCATACCGCGCCGTCCAGTCCTTGGGATCCTAGGTCGGGCAGGGTCTCGGTCAGTTGCAGCTCGATACGCACCTGGGGGTAGAGCGCTTGGTAATCGGCCAGCGCCGGGCCCAGCCAAATGCGCCCGAACCCAAAAGTGGCTGCCAGTCGCACCAGGCCCGTGGGCTCGCGGGTTTGTTCGCGCAGAGCCTCTTCAGTTTGCTTAAAGCCTTCTAGCAAGCCCAACGCCCGCTCGCACAACAACTCGCCTTCTGCTGTGGGGGTAACGCGCCGGGTGGTGCGGTAAAAAAGTTTCAAACCTAAAGCGGCTTCCAAGGCTGCCAGGCGTTTGGTCACCACTGGTGCGCTCAGGCGCAACTGCGCCGCAGCTTGCGACATACTGCCCGTGCCTTTAATGGTCAATACCAGTTCTAAATCCGCGCGTTCCATGATTCGGATACTTTATTGTTTCTATTCTGAAAATAATCTATTGCTCAATTATTGCTTGATTCGTATGCTGCAGGCCCGCACAATCTCGGCATGTTGGAAGATTTCAAAACTTGCACCGTCCACCGCGATGGCGTGGCTCTGCACGTGCGTAGTGCTGGCAAAGGAGCGCCTCTTCTGCTGCTGCATGGTCACCCCCAAAGCCATTGCATGTGGCACCGCGTTGCGCCCGCGCTAGCCGCACGCTTCACCGTGGTGATGATGGACTTGCGCGGCTATGGCGATTCGGGCAGGCCTGTGGGGGATGACAGTCATGCCGCTTACTCCAAACGCGAGATGGCATTAGATGCGCTGGAAGTGATGCAAGCCCAAGGCTTTGATCGGTTCCAGGTATTGGCCCACGACCGCGGTGCTCGTGTGGCGCACCGCCTGGCCGCTGACCACCCGCAGGCGGTGCAACGCATGATGTTGCTGGATATTGCGCCCACCTTGGCAATGTACGAGAACACCGCGCTGGCTTTTGCAACAGCCTATTGGCACTGGTTTTTTCTGATCCAGCCGCCGCCACTGCCCGAGGCCTTGATCGAGTCTGATCCGGTGCGCTACATCCGCAGCGTGATGGGCAAGCGCCACGCGGGCTTGGGCGCGTTTGCGCCCGAGGCGATGGCCGAGTACGAGCGTTGCATCCAAATTGCCGGCAGCGCACGTGGAATTTGCGAAGACTACCGCGCCAGCGCGACGATAGACTTGGTGCATGACCGCGCTGACATTGCCGCCGCGCACAAGCTGGCGTTGCCACTCAAAGTACTTTGGGGCGAGAAAGGTGTAGTCGGGCAAAATTTTGCAGTGCTACCCTTGTGGCGCGAACGTGCGCTGCAAGTCAGCGGCGCGGCTTTGCCCTGCGGCCATTACGTTGCCGAAGAAGCGCCCGAATTGTTACTCGCCCAGGCACACGATTTTTTTCTTGCCTGAGCATTTATTTCCATCTCTTTTCTATTTTTACCACCAAGGAAACCCGTCATGGCAAAACACCGCATAGCAGTCATCCCCGGCGATGGCATTGGCAAAGAGGTCATGCCCGAAGGCTTGCGCGTGATGGAGGCAGCCTCGCGAAAATTCAACATTGACCTGCACTTTGATCACTTTGATTTTTCCAGCTGGGAGTATTTTGAAAAGCACGGAAAGATGATGCCCGACAACTGGAAAGAGCTGGTGGGTGGCCATGACGCGATTTACTTTGGTGCAGTGGGCTGGCCAGACAAAATTTTGGACCACGTCTCGCTATGGGGTTCGCTGCTGCTATTTCGCCGCGAGTTTGACCAGTACATCAACCTGCGCCCTGTCAAGCTGATGCCAGGCATCATCGCCCCCGTCGTCAAGCGCGATGGCACTCCATATAAGCCCGGCGAGATCGATTTTTATGTGGTGCGTGAAAACACCGAGGGCGAATACTCCAGCATCGGTGGGCGTATGTTTCCCGGCACAGAACGCGAATTTGTTTTGCAAGAATCTGTATTCACCCGTACGGGTGTGGACCGTGTATTAAAGTTTGCTTTTGAGCTGGCACAGTCGCGCCCCAAGAAACATCTCACCAGCGCTACCAAGTCCAACGGCATCTCGATCAGCATGCCCTACTGGGACGAGCGGGTGGTCGAGATGGCTAAAAACTACCCAGCTTTGAATATAGACAAATTTCATATCGATATTTTGAGCGCCCATTTTGTCCAGCGTCCTGCTTTTTTTGATGTGGTGGTGGCAAGCAATTTGTTTGGCGACATCTTGAGCGATTTGGGTCCCGCGTGCACCGGCACGATTGGCATTGCGCCCAGCGCCAACCTGAACCCCGATCGAAAATACCCCTCCTTGTTTGAGCCCGTGCACGGCTCGGCTCCAGACATTTATGGCAAAAACATCGCCAATCCGATTGGCCAAATCTGGTGCGGTGCGATGATGCTGCAGCATTTGGGCTACAAAGCTGCGCACGATGAGATTCTCAGCACGATCGAGCGCGTCATGCTGCCAGGCAGCGGAGCACCTCTTACGCGTGACATGGGCGGCACCGCCAGCACCACAGATTTGGGTAAGGCCATTGCCAATGCGCTGTAAAGCACTGTTTCTCGCGATAAAAACTTGCCCCCGTCAAGAAAAAACCAACGGACGTGGGCATTTTTGGTGAAAAACTGCAAAGCAAGGGTTACAGATAATGATTTTTCCTTATCAGCGGCTTGTGTACCTCCTAAAACCGCATAGAATTCGCAACCGCGTCGCCAGAAAAATCGATGCGACCTAATTTTTCCCGACTTATTGCTTAGGAGCCAAAATGAATAAAACTGAGCTGATCGAACATATCGCTAAGCACGCTGACATTTCTAAAGCTGCCGCAACCCGCGCCCTGGAGTCCACCATCACAGCTGTGAAAACCACGCTGAAAAAAGGGAACTCTGTGTCCCTGGTGGGGTTTGGTACTTTTGCGGTGGGCAAACGCGCTGCACGTATAGGCCGTAACCCGCGTACGGGCGCTGCCATCAAAATCAAGGCCGCCAAAGTGCCTAAATTCCGTCCGGGCAAAGCATTGAAAGATGCGCTCAACTGATTGGGTTAAAATACTGTTTAAGGTGGGGTGATTAGCTCAGTTGGTAGAGCGGCGCCCTTACAAGGCGTAGGTCGGCGGTTCGAGCCCGTCATCACCCACCACCAGTTGAAAAAGGCGAACCATGGTTCGCCTTTTTTGTATATGTAGTTTATTTACAGTTAAGCGCGCGCAGCCGGTTGCGCGTGATTGGAAAGCGTAGCGCGATGTTTGACTTAATTCGCAAGCACATCAAGATCATGCAGATTTTGCTGTTCATCTTGATCGTACCCTCATTCGTTTTGTTCGGCATCGACGGCTACAGCCGCTTTCGCGATCAGGGCGCACCCGTGGCCGTGGTGGATGGGCAAAACATCCACCAAAGCGAGTGGGATACCGCTCACAAGAGCGAAATTGAGCGTATCCGCGCCTCCATGCCCAACGTCGACCCCAAGTTGCTGGATTCGCCGGAAGCTAAATACGCTACCTTGGAGCGTTTGGTACGCGAGCGCGTCGTGCAAGCCGCAGCCGCTAAGCTTAACCTGACAGCCAGTGACCAGCGTCTGGCGCGGGACCTGACGCAAAACCCCAGTATTTCAGCTCTGCGCATGCCTGACGGCAAGCTGGACATGGACGCTTACCGCAAGCTAGTGGGCGCACAAGGCATGAGCACGGACATGTTTGAGGCGCGCGTGCGCAGTGACATCTCGGCCCGCCAGGTGCTGGATGGCATCAACGCCAGTGGCTTGTCCACCCCGGCAGTAGCAGATGTGTCGCTCAATGCATTCTTTGAGCGCCGCGAGGTGCAAATAGTCCGCTTTAACACCCCCGATTTCGCCAGCAAAGCCGTAGTCACCGACGCTCAGCTGGAGCAATACTACAAAGACAATCCAGCCCAGTTCCAGTCCCCAGAGCAAGCCAATATCGAGTATGTGGTGCTGGACGTAGAGGGCATTCGCAAGGGCATCACCCCGAATGCCGATGAAGTGAAAACCTATTTCGAGCAAAACTCTGCCCGCCTGTCTGGCCAAGAAGAGCGCCGTGCAAGCCATATTTTGATTACAGCACCAAAAACTGCGCCAGCGGCAGAACGCCAAGTAGCCAAAGCCAAGGCGGACGCCCTGCTGTCCGAAGTGCAAAAAGCACCCGACAACTTTGCGGAGTTCGCCAAGAAAAATTCACAAGATCCAGGCTCTGCGGCGCAAGGCGGTGATCTCGATTTTTTTGCCAAAGGCGCGATGGTCAAACCATTTGAAGATGCTGCCTATGCCTTGAAAAAAGGCGATATCAGCGCGGTGGTGGAGAGCGATTTTGGCTATCACATTATCCGTTTGACGGACATCAAAGCCCCGAAACAAAAAACGTTTGAAGAGCTACGCCCGGAGATCGAAAGCGAACTCAAGAAGCAGCAAGCGATCAAGAAATTTGCTGAAAAGGCCGAGGCATTCACCAACGGCGTGTACGAGCAGTCAGACAACCTGAAAGCCACCGCAGATAAATTGAAGCTTACCGTCATCACGGCCTCTAACGTGCAGCGCAAAGCCTCGCCTGGCGTCACGGGCGTTTTGGCCAACCCCAAGTTTCTTAACGCTTTGTTTGCGCCCGATGCCGTCGACAAAAAACGCAATACTGAAGCGGTAGAGATAGGCTCTAACCAACTGGTATCGGGCCGCATTGTGACTTACACAGCGGCCAGTACCCAACCTTTTGCTGAGGTAAAAGAACGCGCCCGCGCCCGTCTGCTGATCGCACAAGGGGCAGAACTAGCCCGTAAAGAGGGTGCCGACAAACTGGCTGCCTGGCAGGCAACGCCGGCCTCGGCCAGTCTGCCTGAGGCGGTGACTGTATCGCGCGAACAATCGCAAAAGCTGCCTGGCGCCTTGGTGGATGCAGTGCTGCGTGCTGACAGTACCAAACTTCCCTTGTTTGTGGGTGTTGATTTGGCGGAGCAGGGCTATGCGGTTGTCAAAGTAAATAAACTGCTGGAGCGCCCAGTGAAGCCCGAAAGCGCAGCGCAAGACCGCGAGCAGTACACCAAATGGTGGACTAATGCTGAAGGTGCAGCATATTACAGCAGCTTGAAAGAGCGCTTCAAGGCTGAGATTAAAGTGGCTAAGCCGGTCAGGAAAGACGACACTGCGGAGCAATAAATACCCGCTAGACCAAGACGCATAAAAAAAGCCACCCTAGGGTGGCTTTTTTGTGGGAGCGCAAACTTTGGGTGTGCGCGTGCGTCAGTAGAAATTACTTCGCGTGCTTGCCGATCAGGCCAGCCATTTCGAACATGGACACTTGTGCCTTGCCGAACACTTCTTTCAGCTTGGCATCTGCATTGATCATGCGCTTGTTGACTTTGTCTTGCAGATTGTTTTTCTTGATGTAAACCCACAGCTTGCTGACGATCTCGGTACGTGGCAAAGCAGCCGCGCCAACCACGGCTTGCAGAGCGGGGCTCAGGGACAGTGCCTTCATGAAAGCTGCGTTAGGAACGCGCTTTTTTGCAGGGGCCTTCTTTGCAGCGGCTTTTTTGGCTGGGGCTGCTTTTTTAGCAGGAGCAGCTTTCTTTGCTGGCGCAGCAGCCTTCTTAGCAGGAGCAGCCTTCTTGGCTGGCGCGGCAGCTTTTTTAGCTGGAGCGGCTTTCTTAGCAGGAGCTGCAGCTTTTTTAGCTGGAGCAGCTTTCTTTGCGGCAGGTTTCTTTGCCGCAGCTTTTTTCGCAGTTGCCATGATTGATATCCTTCTATTTAAGTTAATTAACTGTCAGCGACTCAAATGCCTCACCAACAGGACGGATGCTACTGGAAAAGGAGCGTTTTCTCTAGAGGTAAATCACGTTTTTGCAAAGTTTTTTTGCGCGGTTTTGTCCGCAGCGTGTAGCTATAGGCAGCCTGTGGTGCTTTTCTAGGACTGCCGAGTCTTGGCTGCGAAGATCAGTAGCACTCCTGCCAGGATGATTACGCAGGCCATCCACTCGCTGTGACTGACCACTTCGCCAGCCAAAACGGCTCCCAAAAACAGCGCGATCACCTGGTTCACAAACGCATAGCTCGTGGCCAAAGCGGGCGATGCGTTGGCCAGCAAGTACAGATAATCACTGAAGGGCACCAGTGATCCAAAGATAACAAGATAGACCCATGCAACAGCGGCAATAGGCTGCGGGGGCCAAGAAAACTGCTCACCTAAAATCATAGAAATCGGCATTAACACCGCGCCACCACACAACATTTCACTAGCAAAGCCCATGGGACCCGCAGCCAGGGGTAGCTTGGTGGTTTGCAGCACAGAGCCAAGTGACCATATCAAAGTAGCCCCTCCAATAGCCATTAAACCGGCCGTAGAGGCGTTAAAACTGCTTCCTTGGGCTGATAAGACTACGGCCCGCCAAACCCACCGCCATGCCCGCCAGTTCCATTCTGCTGGGCTGCTTGCCCCACAGCAACCCCCAGCCGCCGACCATCATTGGCACGACGGCAATAAAGGTGGCCACCAGCCCTGAACCGACGGTTTGCGAGGCCACGGCGGTCAACCCCATGTCGCCCGCCAGCATCAAAGCGCCCACGATCAAAGCGTTGCGCCACTGCGACACCTTGGGCAGTCTTTCGCCCCGTAGCCGCATGAAAACCATGAGCAGCAGCCACGCAGTGAGAAAGCGCGTGCCCATTTGAAAGAAGGGCGGAAAGCTGAGCAGCGCGTAGCAGGTGGCCAAATAGGTCGATCCCCAGACGATGTAGCAGGCCAGAAGGGCTGGCAGGACGAAGCGGTGAGAGCTCGGTGAGAGTTCGGTGAGAGTGTTGCACTAGTCATGCAACTACTGTGCAAATGAAAAAGCTTGTTGACCATAAACTGTTGAAGAAAGTATCTTCTCTTTACCTTCAAACAAGCTGAAAAACTAAGGTGTGACTTGTGAATAGCTCTCACCCAGAAGCACTAGACCAGTACGATCGCCGCATATTGGCAGAGCTGCAGCGTGATGCCCTCATCAGCATGAGCGAGCTGGGCCGGCGTGTGCATCTGTCCCAACCCGCGGTGACCGAGCGAGTGCGCAAGCTGGAGCTGTCGGGGGTAATCAAGGGCTACCACGCCGTGGTGGACGCGGCGCGACTGGGCTATGGCATTCGCGCTATCGTTCGGGTAGGGCGTTGCGATTACGCGAGCGTCATCAACCGCATAGACGAAACACCAGAGGTAATCAATGCCTATAACCTGACCGGTGAAGACAGCTGGATGCGAGAAATAGCGGTGCAAGACGTGCCGCATCTGGACGATGTATTAGCCAAGTTTTGCCTTCTTACAGAAACCTCCACCAGCATTATTCTCAACGTGGCGCGGGAGAACCATCCTCTGATGCCTGCGCTGCAAGCGCGTACCACGCCGGTATTCGTCAGAACCGCCGCACGGGATTCTGCTTCGGTAAAATCTAAGAAAAAATCAGCCATAGAGAAATGAAATGTTTCGTTAGCAGCTACTAAATATACATTGGGTCTATTGCAATCGCTGTTTGAAAAACAGCTAGCAATCTTATTGCGCGCAGCCAGCGTGGGGTGACCCGCCTCATCAACTAATGGGCGGTTACTACGCTGTGCGGCGAGTCTACGAGCTATTCAAAAAATGAATTCAAACCAGTCTGATTGGCCGCACTATCAGGCAGTATGCGCGCCACAAAACGCGGGCCCAATGCTTGTGCGTATGCTGCAAATCGCTCGGTTTTGCAAAACTTATCACCTTCAAATCGGCACGCCATTACTGTCAGGTTTTCTTTGTTCAAGCGTTGCTTGACTGCGATTAGCGCCTCTGGCGAGGTCTCCAGCACCGGCGCCAACATGGCAGGCTCCAGCACCATGGCGAGTGCAAAGTTGCCTGCAAAGCACATACCGACGGCCCCTATTCCTGGCCCACCGCATTGCGCATGGGCCAGCCTAGCCAAGGTGCGCAGCCACAGGGTAACGGGGCTAGACTGATTAGCGCCTTTCTTATTGGCAAATACGCGAAACTCAGCGCCCATGCACGCCCGCCGCATGATGGCCTCACCTTCTTGCGCATCGGGCACCGCACCATCTGTGCTAGACAGCAAGGGCACATACAGCGTGAACCCTGCATCCCTTACCCAACGGGCAAAGCGTGCCACTTGCGGGCTGATACTGGGCATCTCGGTCATCACAATTAATGCGGGGCCGTGGCCGGCCACGGGTCTGCCGCCGCTGGCGCTGCTTCTGCATGTGCGCCTGGCGCGGGCCAGAGCGCTGCTAGAGAAGAGCTGTCTATCTGTATAGAAAATCGCCGAAAGAGTTGGCTACGCCGATGCCACAGCAATGCGCAGGATGATGAAAGAATCGATGAACGCTACGCCCCGTCAACTGCGAAGCGCCGTGTTTGTATTGAGTGCAGGCTCACGAAATTTTTTGGCAAACTACTTCACATTCATCCACTTAAACAGCATAAATCCATCGGCCCGCTGGTAGGCGTTGATATTTTTCTTCATCGCCCATACCAGCGTTTGCTGGTACAGCGGAATATGGCCGATGTCTTGGCTATGGATGTCCAGCGCCTCCTTGACCATCGCGTTACGTTGATCCGGGTTGATCTCGGATTGAATTTTGGTGGTCAACTCGTCTAACTTTGGGTTGCTGTAGGCTCCAAAATTCCAGGAACCCTGGGTGCCGCTGGGCGTGGCCAGCACGGTAAAAAGCAAGTTGTGCGCGTCATAGGCTGCGGGTGTCCAACCCAGCATGAAGAAGCTGACCTCACGCTTGAGGGCCTTGGGAAAGTAGGTGGCCTTGCTCTCTACCTGCAGCGCAATTTTGATGCCCACACGGGCAAGGTAGCTGGCTACCGCCTGGCATACCTCTGCGTCGTTCACATAGCGGTCGTTCGGGCAGTTCATGCCCACTTCAAAGCCACCCGGATAGCCTGCATCGGCCAGTAGCCTTTTAGACACTTCGGGGTCATAGGCCAGCCGGTTTTTCATGTCCGGCGTGTAGCCACGAATTCCGTTGGCCACCATGCCGCCGGTGGGAAATGCTGAGTTGCGCATGATGCGGGTTTTGATGGTGTCGATATCGATGGCTTGGTAAAACGCCTGGCGCACACGCTTGTCTTTGAAAGGGTTTTTGCCTTTTACGCTGGAGTTCAAAAGTTGGTCGCGCTTTTGATCAAAGCCTAAAAATATCACCCGCAGCTCCGGGTTCTCCACCACCTGCAAGCTGCTTGATGCAGCAATGCGCGGCATGTCGGGCAGGGGCACTGGGTCGATCACGTCTACCTCGCCTGACAGCAATGCAGCCACGCGGGTGGCGTTGTTTTCAATCGGCAGGAAGATCACTTCATCGACATTGCTCTCATGCTTGTTCCACCACTGCAGATTGCGCGCCAGCACGGTACGCGCACTGGGTTGCCGCTCCCGCACGCGATAGGGCCCGGTGCCATTGGTTTTGAATGATGCGGCGTTTTCAACCCCTTTGCGGCGGTCGACCGGCTTGGTGGCCTGATTGGCCTCGCACCAGGTCTTGCTCATCATCAAAATGTTCGTCAACAGCTCGGGCAAGATAGGGTTGGGTGCAGAAGTGTCCAGTTCGACGCTGAACTCAGATACCTTGCGCACGGTTTTGACGGATGCCAACTGCGGTTTGACGTCCGAGCCTTCGCCGCGGGCACGCTCAAGTGAAAAGACCACATCGTCTGCGGTAAAGGGCGAGCCGTCGTGAAAGCGCACATTACGCCGCAACTCAAAACGCCAAGTGGTGGGCGACACCGCGCTCCAACTGGTCGCCAGCGACGGCCCAATTTTGAGGTCTTTACCGCGGGTTGCCAAGGATTCAAACACGTTGTTCAAAAACGAAAGTTGAATGGCTTCGTTAAATGAATGGGGATCTAATGACAGCACATCGCCCTGGTTGGCTACGCGCACCGTCGCGCCATAGGTGCTGGTAGTGAGTATGGCAAAACCGGACAGTGTTGCGACTGTACAAAATTTCAAAATAGGCTGCAAGAATCTCATCGCAAGTCTCCAGATTAAAGGGGTAACAGCGCAATGTGCGTGTGCGTCCGTGAGATGATAACGCGATGAGCCTTGAATACACCCCTCTTTTGAACGAGGCCGCGCTGCGCGATGCTGCCAGTACCTTGCCCAAGCAGCCTTGCACCTGCGCAGTAGGTCCGTGCCTGGCGTGGGAAAGCTTGGCCGAAGACCGCTGGCCACCCGCCCAAATGCGCAAGCTGGGAACCCTGCGGGATGCAGAAGTTTGCGAGCCCACTTTTGAAGAGTTTCACCCACAAGGCACCCGCTACGATGGTGTGGATGCCCCAGTGGCTATGCAATATTTCCCCTATAACCGCTGCGATGTTTTCAGCTGCCAACTGTGCAGCCGCAGTCTGATGCGCTATACCGAGTTTGGCGGCTACTACGTGGACCATCGGGTGCGCGAGCTGCGATTGGCCTTGTTAGCCACCCCAAACCAAGAGGTCTAGCCTTGGGCGGTAAAGTGGGCGCAAGTCAGTCTGAATCAACTTCAAACAAGGGGTTTGTCCGTAGACGCATGCGTGCCCAAGCTTGGCTTTAGGGCGTTGCGAGTGAGAGAATATTCCTCGAAACGCCTTGAGGCATTCCCACTGAAGGATAAACAACATGGTTCGCAAACTTACATCGATCGTACGGGCTGCTTTGGCTGTGGCCACATTGGGTGTCACTGTCTCAGCGCAAGCACAGACCTTTCCAGATAAACCGATTTCCCTCATCGTACCCTTTGCCGCGGGCGGCCCTACTGACGTGGTGGCCCGCATGATGGCCATTCCCATGGGCAAGGCCTTGGGCCAGGCAGTGGTGGTAGAAAACGCCGTGGGTGCGGGTGGCACCATTGGTGCTACCAAAGTGGCGCGCGCTACCCCCAACGGCTACACCATCTTTTTGCACCATATGGGCATGGCTACATCGCCAGCCTTGTACAAGAAGCTGTCCTTTGACCCGCTCAAAGACTTTGAATACATCGGTCAGGTGCTGGACGTACCTATGACCTTGCTGGCGCGCAAAGATTTTCCGGCCAAAGATTTCCCGGAGCTGCTGGCCTACCTCAAGGCCAATGGCAGCAAGGTGTCGATGGCCAACGCGGGGCTGGGCGCTGTATCGCACCTGTGTGGCCTGCTATTCCAAAGCCAGATTGGCATTGAACTCAATACCATTCCTTACAAGGGCACCGGGCCCGCCATGAATGATTTGCTGGGCGGCCAGGTTGACCTGCTGTGTGACCAAACCACGCAAACCGTGCCCTTGATCAAGGAAAACCGTGTGAAGGTCTACGGCACTACCTCGCTCACCCGTTTGGCTGCCTTGCCCAACGTGCCCACGCTCAACGAGCAGGGCCTCAAGGGTTTTGAGGTGAAGGTATGGCATGGCATGTATGCGCCTAAAGGCACACCCGCTCCGGTGCTGGAGAAAATCAACGCCGCTTTGCGCGCAGCCATGCAAGACCCCACTGTCGTGCAGCGCCTGGCTGATCTGAGCTCTGATATTCCGTCCGCCGAAAAAATGACCGCAGCCGGTTTAAAGAGTCACCTGGAGGCCGAGATTAATAAGTGGGGCCCGGTGATCAAGAAAGCCGGTATTTACGCGGATTGAGCGGTTTTTAAGTACTTTAGGCTGTTAGCCCAATAGAATATGGCGGGAGCAGCTATAAAAATAGTAGTGTGCTACTTGCCGGTCAGTCCCATGCTACGCGAGATCACCTCTTTCATAATCTCGTTGGTGCCGCCATAAATGCGCTGCACTCGCGCATCGGCATAGGCCCGGGTGATCGGGTATTCCCACATATAGCCGTAGCCGCCAAACAGCTGCACGCACTCGTCCATCACCTTGCATTGCAGGTCGCTGCACCAGTACTTGGCCATGCTGGCCGTGGCGGTGTCCAGTTTGTCAGCCAATAGCAGCTCGGTGCATTTGTCGACAAACACCTGCGCAATTTGCACCTGGGTTTGTAGCTCGGCCAGGGTGTAGCGGGTGTTTTGGTAGCTGGCCACCGCCTGGCCGAATACCTTGCGCTCTTTCACGTAGGCTACCGTCCAGTCAATGGCGGCCTGCGCCGCCGCTATGCCGCCGATGGCGATTTGCAAACGCTCCCAGGGGAGCTGCTCCATCAGACAGATAAAGCCTTTGTTTTTATGCGGCTCGCCGCCCAGCAGGTTCTCAGCCGGTACGCGCACGTTGTCAAAAAAGAGCTCGCTGGTGTCCTGCGCTCTCAGTCCTAGTTTTTTCAAGCGCTTGCCAACCTCAAAGCCTGGCATGCCGCGCTCTACCAAGAGCAGGCTGGTGCCTTTTGCACCTGCTGAGGGATCGGTCTTGGCGACGACGATCACCAGGTCAGCATGCCAGCCGTTGGTAATAAAGGTTTTGCTGCCGTTGAGTAAATACGAGCCGTCGGGTTGCAGCAGCGCGGTGGTCTTCACGCCCTGCAAATCGCTGCCCGCCGCAGGCTCGCTCATGGCTATCGCGCCGACCATCTCGCCACTGGCCAGGCACGGCAGGTACTTGGCCTTTTGCTCTGGCGTGCCGTAGTGCAATAGGTAGGGTGCCACGATTTCGTTGTGCAAGGTGTAGCCGATGCCGCTGTAGCCTGTGCCGCTCAGCTCTTCCATTTGGATGACGGAAAACAGCTTGTCGGCGTCCGACCCGCCATAGGCCTCGGGCATGGTCATGCACAAAAAGCCGTTGGCACCGGCCTTGCGCCATACCTCGCGGTCTACGAAACCCTGCTCTTCCCAGTCTGCATGGAACGGCGCAATTTCTTTGTCGATAAATTTGCGGAAGCTGCTGCGAAAAGTGTCGTGGTCGGATGAATATAGTGAGCGTTGGATCATCTGGTTGCCTTGTTGGGGTTACACGCCGTGTTGGGCGATGGCGCGTTGGTAAGCGGGTCGCGCTTCGATGCGGTCCACAAAGCGGGCCAGTTCGGGAAATGCCTCGCGCCCCGGGCCGCGAACGGCTACCTGTGCGACAAATGAGAGCTGTACATCGGCCCCCGTCAATGTATTGCCCACAAAGAAGTCGCGCCCGGTAATCTCCTGGTTCAAATAACCCAGATGGTTTTGAATCTCGCTGGCAATGCGCGGTTGCAGTGGCGCGCCCCCTTCGCCCAGCCGCCCCACGTACAGCTTGAGCATCAGCGGCAACATGGCCGAGCCCTCACCGTAGTGCAAAAATTGCATGTAGCGGTTGTAGTCGGGCGAGTCCATAGCGGGCGCAAACTTGCCACCGCCATAGCGGCGCGCCAAATACTCAATGATGGCACCCGACTCGATTAGCACCACGCCTTGGTCGCAGAGCACAGGTGCTTTGCCCAGTGGGTGAATGGCCATCAATGCAGGCGGTGCTAGCCGCGTCTGCGGGTCGCGCTGGTAGTGGATGACTTCATATGGCTGGCCCAGCTCTTCGAGCATCCATGTAATGCGGCGTGAGCGGGACTCATTGAGGTGGTGGATTTGGATCATGCCAGCGATGCTAACACCCGGGTGGGGAAAATCAAGAGCACCCCCGGGCTTGTACCGAGGAGGCAGCTTTTTTCCTTGATTTGCGACACAATGGCGGCCACGCCATTCAATCTTGGAGACTCGCATGACAGAAGCATTTGTGTACGACGCGATCCGCACGCCACGCGGTAAAGGTAAAAAAGACGGCAGCCTGCACGAGGTCAAGCCTGTCAATTTATTGGCCGGTGTGCTGCGCGAGCTGCAGCGCCGCAACGACTTTGACACTGCCCAGGTGGACGACGTGGTGATGGGCGTAGTGTCCCCCATTGGCGAGCAGGGCTCGGTGATCGCCAAGGTGGCTGCGCTCAAGGCGGGCTGGGATTTCCGCTGCTCGGGCGTACAGCTCAACCGTTTTTGCGCATCTGGCCTGGAGGCTGTGAATATGGCCGCGCAAAAAGTGCGCTCTGGCTGGGAAGATCTGGTGGTGGCGGGCGGCGTAGAAAGCATGAGCCGCGTGCCCATTGGCTCGGATGGCGGTGCTTGGGCGCAAGACCCAGAGACCAACCGGGCAACGGATTTTGTGCCCCAGGGCATTGGCGCTGATTTGATCGCCACGATTGAAGGATTCCGTCGTGAGGACGTGGATGCCTTTGCCATGGAATCGCAAAAACGGGCAGCCAAGGCGCGCGAGGGCGGGTTTTTTGCGGGTAGTGTGGTGCCGGTGAAGGACTTTTTAGACCAAACTATTTTGGACTACGACGAGTTCATCAAACCGCACACCACGATGGAAGGCTTGGCCTCGCTCAAGAGCGCGTTTGAGCAGATGGGCGCGATGGGTTTTGATCAAGTGGCGCTTAACCGCTATCCACAGGTGGAGCGTATCCACCACGTGCACCACGCTGGCAACTCTTCAGGCATTGTGGACGGGGCGGCTGCTATCTTGATTGGCAGTGAAGCAGCAGGCAAGACGCATGGCTTCACGCCGCGTGCCCGTATTGTGGCCGCAGCGCTCAGCGGTGCCGACCCGACTATCATGCTCACCGGCCCGATGCCCGCCGCGCGCAAGGCGCTGGCCAAGGCGGGCCTGACGATAGACCAGATTGACCTGTTTGAAGTAAACGAGGCCTTTGCCGCTGTGCCCATGCGCTTTATGAAGGAGATGGGGGTGCCGCATGAGAAGGTGAACGTGAACGGCGGTGCGATTGCCATGGGGCATCCGCTGGGGGCTACCGGGGCGATGATATTGAATACGTTGATTGATGAGCTACATCGCCGCAAATTGCGCTATGGCTTGGCGACGCTGTGTGTCGGTGGCGGCATGGGGATTGCGACGATTGTCGAACGCATCTAACCCGATAGGGCTGGCATCATTCTCCGGTTTGCAAACACGTTACCGCCTGCAAACTTAGTTGTGCTCTACCCGTATTTTCTGACAACGTGTGTCTCGGTTCAGTGCGTTGTCTCGTTTGTGTTTAACCAATTTTCTCCATTATGAAAACTATTCAATACACCCTGGCCGAAGGCATCGCCACGCTGACTTTTGACGAGCCAAATTCCCCGGTCAATACCATGTGCCTGGACTGGCAGACAGATATGACCGAGGTGGCTGCGCAATTGGTGCAAGACAAGGCGCGGATCTTGGGGATCATCCTCGCATCCAACAAAACCACCTTCTTTGCTGGTGCGGATTTGAAGGGCGTGATGCGCTTGCAGCCCAAAGACGCGGCGCAAAGCTACGCCGGTGTGGAGCTGGTGAAGAAGAACTTTCGCACCATCGAGACCTTGGGCAAACCCGTGGTGACCTGCCTGAACGGTACCGCTCTGGGCGGCGGCTGGGAGCTGGCCTTGGTGGGGCACCACCGCATCGCAGTGAGCGACAAACGAGCGCAATTTGGCCTGCCTGAAGTGACACTGGGCCTGCTGCCCGGTGCCAGCGGCGTGACCAAGATGACGCGCCACTTGGGGCTACTCAAAGCGCAGCCATATTTGATGGAAGGCAAGACCTTTGGCGCGCAAGAGGCGTTTGAGCTGGGCTTGGTGCACGAACTCATCAACGACCCTGCGCAATTGCGCAGCAAAGCCATAGAGTTCATCACCGCCAATGCCGATAATCCGGCAGCCTTTACCCACCCCTGGGACGACAAAGACTACAAAATCCCCGGCGGTAAACCCTCCAGCCCGGCGCTGGCAGGCGTGCTCAGCGTCGCCCCTGCCATGCTGCGCAAAACCACGCGCGGGCTGCAGCCTGCCCCTGAGGCGATTTTGGCTTGCATGGTGGAAGGTGCCAGTGTGGACTACGACACCGCCCTGCGCATCGAAAGCCGCTACTTGGCCAAGCTCATGACGGGCAGCAACGCCAAGGCGATGATCAATACCTTTTTCTTCAACATGAATGCGATCAAGAGCGGTGCCTCGCGGCCTAAAGGCGTGGAGCGCTTTAAGCCCAGCAAGGTCGGCATCTTGGGCGCGGGCATGATGGGTGCGGGCATTGCGTATGCGCAGGCCAGCAAGGGCATTGCCACGGTCATTAAAGACGTGAGCATGGACAAAGCCGAGGCGGGCAAAGCGTACAGCCGCAAAATCACCCAGCCGCGCGTTGGCAAAGGCCGCATGAGCGAGCAAGACCAAGCGGCCTTGCTCGCTCGCATCACGGCCACCGACAAGGCGAGCGATTTGCAAGACTGCGATCTGATCATCGAAGCCGTGTTTGAGCAACGCGAGCTCAAAGCCAAGGTCACGCAAGAGGCTGAACCGATGGTCAAAGCGGGCGGCTTCTTTGCTTCCAACACTTCTACCTTGCCTATCAGTGGCTTGGCTACTGCGAGCCAGAAACCAGAGAAATTCATCGGCATCCACTTCTTCAGCCCCGTGGACAAGATGAAGCTGGTAGAGATTATTCGCGGCAAGCAGACCGACGATGAAACCGTGGCGCGAGCATTTGACTATGTGCAGTCGCTAGGCAAAATCCCCATCGTAGTGAACGATTCACGCGGCTTCTACACCAGCCGCACTTTCGGCACCTTTGTGA
>JAYWHJ010000228.1:0-2958 GCA_043777795.1 Polaromonas sp.
CCTCGGTACAGCTCGGTATGGCCTTTTTGGCGGCCGAAGCCTTTGACTTCGGTGACGGTAATGCCTTGCACACCCATGCCGGAGAGGGCTTCACGCACCTCGTCGAGCTTGAATGGTTTGATAATGGCAGTGACGAGTTTCATAGTGACTCCTTGCGACAATGTTAAAAGTTTTTCTTGATTGACAAAACTAGGCCCGTTTTGCCGAGATTTTTGCCACCGGGGCTGGCATAGGCTAGGGAATTCAGATTACCCGCCACATTTTTCTTGGCATCTGTGCCGACCACTGCTGCGCTGAGGATCAAGCCGTCAATGTCCTTGTTGACGGTGACCGAGTAGTCGGTGTAGGAGTAGTCACCGAAGCGGCGCACGGTCTGGTGGCCCAGGTGTGGCACCACCGACCAGCCGTTGCCGACATCAAAGTTTGCCGATACATCCAGGTAGCCGCTGCCTTTGGAGTTATTGGTAGCACTGCGAAAACCAAACAAGTTGCTCAGGGCGTGCGAGTATTTGGCCGTGACCGGGCCGAATGTGACCGCACCATACAACTCCGTCGTATTGGCATTTGCAGCGCTGGGAATGTTGCTGTACTTGTTGCTTGGGTAGAAATACTGCAAGGCGCCAACGTCATAGTCCAACCCGGCTACTTTGCCCTTATAGCCGCCGTACAGGTCAATCTCCATAGGCGAGCTGCCCGTGTTGACGTTAGCCAAGGTGGGAGCACCCGCATCCTTGATCCAGCTGATGGTGGAGCCCCAGACACCCACATAAAACCCGCTCTTGTGCGCAAAATCCACGCCGCCTTGGACGGCCGGCTTGAGGCGGCTTTGAGAAATACCGCGGTAACGGTAGTCGGTGGTGGCACCCACGTTGTAGGACAGGGTGTAGTCTGGCTCGGGCGCTTTGGTTTGTGCGAATGCAGCGCTGCTGGCGAGCGACAACACGGCGACAACGGTGGAGAGGGTTTGGGTGCGCATTACTGTTCCTAAAATTGAATTGAGACAACCAAAGCTAAAGCATAGACCATGCCATTCAAGCCACACGCCCCAGATCTTCCTCGTGCTGGACAAATATTGAAAACTGTATTAAATTACAGTGTATTGCAAACAATGGTTCATCGCTCGGCGATAGATCGCTTGGATTGAATACCGCGCAGCCGAAATGCGCACCAAAATAGGGACTTAATTTGTGACTAGCTTCGCTTTGGTGCATTCGCGCGCACTTTTGGGCCTACAAGCACCCTCGGTGCAGGTGGAGGTGCATTTGGCTAACGGGTTACCCAGCTTCACGTTGGTCGGTTTGGCCGATACGGAGGTCAAAGAAGCGCGTGAGCGGGTGCGCTCGGCTATTGCCAATGCCGGGCTAGAGTTTCCCAGCAACAAGCGTATTACGGTCAATTTGGCTCCTGCCGATCTGCCCAAAGACTCTGGGCGCTTTGACCTGCCGATCGCTTTGGGTATTTTGGCGGCCAGCGGGCAGGTGGATGCTGCGCGCTTGAACGGCTACGAGTTTGCCGGTGAATTGTCCTTGGCGGGCGATTTGCGCCCCGTGCGGGGCGCACTGGCCATGGCATTGGCTACCTCGCAGACTATGGCGCAGGTGGTGCAAGGTTCTTCGGCAGTACCAGGCGCCTTGGCAAAACCCACGCGCTTGGTACTACCCGAGGCCAGCGCCCAAGAGGCGGCTCTGGTGCCGGATGCCCAAATTTATGCTGCCAAGCATTTGCTGGAGGTGGTAGCGCAGTTTGCGCCCCAGGCCAAAAGCGACGACAGCTCCCAAGCCGCTGTTGCGTCCGAACCCTGGACGCGACTGGCGTTTATCGCCCCCTTAGCAAAAGCTAATCTGCGCGACATGGCCGATGTGAAGGGGCAAAGTGCAACCAAACGGGCACTGGAGATTGCGGCTGCCGGTGGGCATAGCGTGCTGATGGTCGGGCCACCGGGCTCGGGCAAGTCGATGCTGGCGCACCGCTTCGCCAGCCTGCTGCCGCCTATGCGCACGCAAGAGGCTCTTGAATCTGCCGCCGTGCTGAGCTTGGTGGGTTTGTTCAAGGTGGAGCACTGGGCACAGCGCGTGGTGCAGTCACCCCACCATACTGCCAGCGCGGTGGCGTTGGTAGGCGGTGGATCGCCGCCACGGCCAGGAGAGATCTCTCTGGCTCACGAGGGCGTTTTGTTTTTAGACGAATTGCCCGAGTTTCCCAGGGCGGCTTTAGAAGCTTTGCGCGAGCCATTGGAAACAGGCACGATCAGTATCTCACGCGCAGCAAGGCGCGCTGAGTTTCCAGCACGCTTTCAGCTGATCGCCGCCATGAACCCGTGCCCCTGCGGCTACCTGGGTTCGCGCCTCAAAGCCTGCCGCTGCACGCCCGACCAAGTGCTACGCTACCAAGGCAAGTTGTCGGGGCCGCTGATGGACCGCATTGATATCCATGTGGAGGTAGCCGCCATGGCCAGCGAAGAGTTGCTGCAAGCCGCGCAAGGCGAGGCCAGCAGCCAAGTCTGCGCGCGCGTGCAAGCCGCGCAAGCGCGCAGTGTAGAGCGACAAGGCAAACCTAACCACAGCCTGGCAGGTCAGGAAATTGACCAGCACGTCGCGCTGGACGATGCGGCGCGCAAATTTACCAACACTGCGGCCACGCGGCTGGGCTGGTCGGGCCGCTCAACGCACCGTGCATTGAAGGTTGCCCGCACGATTGCCGATTTAGCAGGGGCGCGTAGCGTGCAGGTGACACACATTGCGGAGGCGATACAGTACCGACGGGTTTTGCGAGGGTATTGATTTTTGCGCGGGAGCGGGGGCGCTCGGGCTCAGGGGGAGGGAGCGGGGATTTTTTGCACGCAGAGGGCGCGAAGATAGCGCAGAGAACGCAAAAAAATACAAAGAAACTGCAAAAAGAAAGCCGAAAAGAGTTTTGTCTCGTTTCTAAACCGATGCATTGCTGCTTCGCCTTGCTGAG
>JAYWHJ010000229.1:0-22480 GCA_043777795.1 Polaromonas sp.
CGACTAAAAATACCTGTTTTTAGTGCTGTGCCCGACGTGCTTTTTGCCTACAATGAAAGTCCAACTATCGCAGTTGCCAAAGATTGTTGGTTTCGGGGCGCGTCACTTTATAGGACGCGCCCCTTTTTCTTGTGCATTTATTTTGCGAGGCGACAACACCTTGTAGATCAAGCACTTATTGAATTTGTTTAAGAACTTCGTTGATGAATCACATCAGAAACTTTTCGATCATTGCGCACATCGACCACGGCAAATCTACGCTGGCTGATCGCATCATCTCCCGCTGTGGTGGCCTTGAAGATCGAGACATGAGCGCGCAAGTGCTTGACTCGATGGACATCGAGAAAGAGCGTGGGATAACTATCAAAGCGCAGACCGCAGCGCTGCAATACAAAGCCAAAAATGGCGAGATCTATAACCTCAATTTGATCGACACGCCGGGCCATGTGGACTTCAGCTATGAGGTCTCACGCTCGCTCTCCGCTTGCGAAGGTGCGTTGCTCGTCGTCGATGCATCGCAAGGCGTCGAAGCGCAAACCGTGGCTAACTGCTACACCGCCATTGAGCTGGGCGTAGAAGTCACCGCGGTGCTGAACAAAATGGATTTGGCCAGTGCCGACCCCGAAGCCGCCAAAAAAGAAATTGAAGAAGTGATTGGCATCGATGCCAGCGACGCGATCCCGTGCTCGGCAAAAACCGGCATGGGCGTGGATGAGATCCTAGAGACCATCGTGCACAAGTTTCCCGCACCGCGTGGCAACCCCAATGGCCCGCTGCGCGCGATGATTGTCGACAGCTGGTTTGACACCTACGTCGGCGTGGTGATGCTGGTGCGCGTCGTGGACGGCCGGCTGGCGAAAGGCGACCGCTTCAAGCTGATGGCCAACGGCTTGCAGTACAACGCCGACAGCGTGGGCGTGTTCACCCCTGCTAACCAACCGCGCGCATCGCTGGAAGCGGGCGAGGTGGGTTACATCATTGCCGGCATCAAAGAGCTCAACGCGGCCAAAGTGGGCGACACTGTCACGCGCGTTGTGCTCGGCACTGGCGGTGCTGCGGCATCAGCCACCGAGCCGCTGCCAGGTTTTAAAGAGATCCAGCCCCAGGTGTTTGCCGGCCTGTACCCGACCGAGGCTAACCAGTACGATGCGCTGCGCGACGCGCTGACCAAGCTGCAGCTTAACGACAGTTCGCTGCGCTTTGAGCCTGAGGTGTCGCAAGCCTTAGGTTTCGGTTTCCGCTGCGGCTTCTTGGGCCTGCTGCACATGGAAATTGTGCAAGAGCGCCTGGAGCGTGAGTTTGACCAAGACCTGATCACCACTGCACCCAGCGTAGTGTATGAAGTGCTGACCGGTGGCAAAGATCCGCAAACCTTGATGGTGGAAAACCCCTCCAAGATGCCCGAGGTCAGTGCCATCGCCGAGATCCGCGAGCCTATCGTCACGGTGCATCTGTACATGCCGCAAGAGTATGTGGGCGCGGTGATGACGCTGGCCAACCAAAAGCGCGGCGTGCAGCTCAACATGGCCTACAAGGGCCGCCAAGTGGTGCTCACCTATGAGATGCCGCTGGGCGAGATTGTGCTGGACTTTTTTGACAAGCTTAAATCGGTATCGCGCGGTTATGCGTCGATGGACTATGAGTTCAAAGAATACCGCGCCTCGGACGTGGTGAAGGTGGATATTCTGCTGAACGGTGAGAAGGTAGATGCATTGAGCATCATCGTTCACCGCGCTCAGTCCATCTACCGGGGCCGGGCGGTAGTGGCCAAAATGCGCGAAATCATCAGCCGCCAGATGTATGACGTTGCCATCCAGGCCGCCATTGGGGCCAACATCATTGCGCGTGAGACAATCAAGGCTTTGCGTAAAAACGTGCTGGCTAAATGCTACGGCGGCGATATTACGCGCAAGAAGAAACTCTTAGAGAAACAAAAAGCCGGTAAAAAACGCATGAAGCAAATCGGCTCTGTCGAGGTGCCGCAAGAAGCGTTTTTAGCCATCCTCCAAGTTGAAGATTAAGGTGGAAGATTGATGTTGAATGTGATGCCCGCGCTGACCAGCGCGGTGTTGGCGATATTCGTAGGCTATGCCGCCTCATGGTACTTTGGCGCATTGGAGGGCAATTTTGCCTTGCTGCTGTTTTTGGCCACCGTGGTCACGGGTATCTATTGGGTGGCCGAGCGGTTTTATTTTTTGCCTCAGCGCGAAAAAGCTGCTGCCGCTTTGGCTGAGCAAAGCACCGCGCGCCAGGCGGAGCTGGCCAAAATGGGCATTGCCAAAACAGAAATCCATGTCAACGAGTTGAACGAGGCCCAAGGCAAGCTGCTGATGCAGCCTTGGTGGCTGGACTGGACGGCGGGGCTGTTTCCGGTGATCGTCATCGTGTTTTTGCTGCGCTCATTTTTGTTTGAGCCCTTCAAAATCCCCTCAGGCTCGATGATTCCAACACTGTTGGTGGGCGATCTGATCTTGGTGAACAAATTTCACTATGGCATTCGCCTGCCGGTGATCAACTACAAAATCACCGACGGCAACAAACCCCAGCGCGGCGACGTGATGGTGTTTCGCTACCCGCCCAAGCCCAGTTTTGACTACATCAAACGCGTCATCGGTGTGCCTGGCGACGAGGTAAGCTACCTGAACAAAAAGCTCACCATCAATGGCAAGGCGCTGTCGAAAGCGCCGCTACCAGATTTTTTTGACCCCGATACCTTGCATTACAGCAAGCATTTTGAAGAGGTAGTGACTTCAGGCAATGGGGACATCAAACACCGCCTGCTCAACGACGAAGATCGGCCTGCCTTTGTGCCCGGCACAGAATCGTTTGCTTTCAAAGAAAATTGCCGCTACAGCGCCGAGGGCGTGGTGTGCAAGGTGCCCGAGGGCCACTACTTTATGATGGGCGATAATCGGGATAATTCATTGGATTCGCGTTACTGGGGCTTTGTGCCAGAGAAAAATATCGTCGGCAAGGCCTTTTTTGTGTGGATGAATTTTGGTAATCTCAAACGCATTGGCGCGTTTCAATAATTTATTTCAGGATTAAATATGCGATCAAAGCAACGTGGTATCTCGTTCATGGGCCTGCTGTTTGTGGGTATTGTGCTGGCATTTGCCGGCGTGGTTGGCGCGCAGGTAGCGCCTACCCTGGTTGAATACCAAGCCATCCGAAAAGCGGCCCACAAAGCCGCCAATGAAGGCACCACGCCAGCCGATGTGCGACGTGTTTTTAGTTCTGCTGCTGCCATCGACGACTTTAAATCAGTCGACGGTAAAGACCTGGATATTTCCAAGGTCGGCGAAAAAGTCGTGGTGGCCTTTGCTTACAACAAAGAAATCCATTTGGGTGGTCCGGCTTATTTGCTGATCAAATACACCGGTACGACTGCCAAGTAAATCGGTTAATCTGCGGAACACAGTCGCTTGGACAGTCCCTCTACCAGCTCGCACAGTGCGCTCCAGCAGCGTATTGGGCACCAATTCACCAGCGCCAAGCTGCTGGCGCAAGCCCTTACCCACCGCAGCTTCAGCGTAGACCATAACGAACGCCTGGAGTTTTTGGGCGATTCGGTGCTGAACTTGGCTGTCTCTGGCCTGCTCTACCAAGCGCTGGAAACTTTGCCCGAGGGCGAGTTGTCCCGAGTGCGTGCCAACTTGGTGAAACAAGAAACCTTGCACCAGCTTGCGTTGGAATTAGGCCTGTCCGGCATGATCCGTCTAGGCGAGGGCGAGCTGCGCTCAGGCGGTGCCAAGCGCCCGTCCATCTTGGCCGACGCGCTAGAGGCTTTGATTGGCGCGGTATACGTGGACGCAGGCTTTGAAGTTGCTGCCGTTCTGGTGCGCCGCTTGTACGAGAAAGTGCAGATTAACCCGCAAATGCAGGCCGCTGCCAAAGACGCCAAAACCGAACTGCAAGAATGGCTGCAAGGCCGCAAAATGAACCTGCCTGCCTACACAGTAGTGGGCACCACGGGCGCAGCGCACAAACAAACTTTTGAGGTGGAATGCCTGATTACCGAGCTAGGGCGCAGCGAGCGCGGCCTGGGTGGATCACGCCGGGCCGCGGAGCAAGCGGCAGCGACTGCCCTGCTGGTGAGTTTGCGAAAAGCGGCGTAATGCCGCTTAATAGGCGGTTGAGCGATCACGGCGGCGTCGCGCAACGCAGTTGCGTGCAGTAAGTAAGTTGGCCGCCGCACCATTGGATGATTTGTCCGCCCGCAACTTGACTAGCTGACGCGCTTGCTGCACACCATTTTTACCTTTTTTTATTTGCTGACCTAACTACTTTAACGCCATGGCTACTTCACCCAAACCGAAAACCTTGGCCCCCAAGGCCAGTAAAACTCCTGATGCTGCGGCTGTGAAAACCGCTAAGGTGGCTCAAGCCGCGACTGAAACTGAAACTGAAACCGTAACGACAGCCCCGCCAGCGACCGAACCGAAGGCCGCTCCTAAGGTTGTGGCCAAGTCTGCAGCCAAACCGAAGTCCCCCAAAGTAGCCGCAGCGCCCGCCGTGGACACCTCAGAGATTGACAACTTCTTCAAGAAAACCAAGACAGTCAAAGCTTCCGAAGCCACGACCGCAGAGGGTGTGCCGGGTGACTCCGACATTGCAAATACAGAGCCAGGCACGACAGTTGCAGCATCCGCCCACGGTCCTCAGCGCTGCGGCCTGATCGCCATCGTAGGCAAACCCAACGTTGGCAAGTCCACATTGCTCAACGCCTTGGTAGGCCAAAAAATCAGCATCACCTCGCGCAAAGCGCAAACCACGCGGCACCGCATTTTGGGCATCCGCACCGAAGGCGTGACCCAGTGCGTATTTGCCGATACACCGGGTTTCCAGACCATCCATGGCAACGCCCTCAACAAGTCGCTGAACAAAACCGTGAGCGGCACGGTAAGCGGCGTGGACTTAGTGTTACTGGTGGTCGAGGCGGGCAGCTTTACGCCCGCCGACGGTAAAGTTTTAAAGCTGCTGGGCCAAAACGCCAAGGTGATTTTGATTGCCAACAAGTTTGACACCTACCACCGCCGCGCCGAGATTGCGCCTTGGCTGCAAGCCATGCAAGAGCAGTACAACTACGCCGAGATCATCCCCATGTCGGCCAAAAACGCGCGCGACATTGAGCGCCTGCTGGCGGTGTGCGAAAAGTACCTGCCGGAGCAGCCTTGGATTTACGGCGAAGACGAGCTGACCGACCGCAGCGAAAAATTCATGGCCGCAGAGATGGTGCGTGAAAAACTGTTCCGCCTTACGGGTGATGAGCTGCCCTACACCAGCACGGTGGTGGTCGATCAATTTAGTGAAGAGCCGGGAAAAACGTCCAACCGCTTGGTGCGCATCGCTGCCACCATCGTGGTGGAGCGTGATGGTCACAAAGCCATGGTGATCGGCGAGGGCGGCGAGCGCCTCAAGCGCATTGGCATGGAGGCCCGTATTGAGCTGGAGCGGCTGATGGATGCCAAGGTTTTTTTGCAGCTGTGGGTGAAGGTTCGGGGTGGGTGGGCTGACAATGCGGCGCACCTTAAGTCTTATGGGTACGAGTGATCTTTTGGTTTGCTCATCATATGATTTTAGCCCCGCAGGCCAATAGAATAAAGCGGGAATAGCTATGAAAAAAGTAGCGCATGAACCCGCCTTCGTACTCCACAGATACGACTGGAGCGAGTCCAGCCTGATCCTGGAGGTGTTCACCAGGCACCACGGCCGCATCGCCTTGGTGGCCAAAGGGGCCAAACGCCCTAGCTCGCAGTTTCGGCCTATCCTGCTGCCACTGCAACCCTTGCACATCGCCTTTAGCGGCGATGCCGAGGTGGGCACACTAAAGGGCGCGGAGTGGATGGGCGGCCTGACCATGCCCAGTGGCGACGCGCTGCTCTCGGGCTACTACGTCAACGAGCTGATCTTGAAGCTGCTGGCCCGCGACGACCCGCATGAGACGCTGTTTGACGCCTACGCCCAAGTCACCCAGCTGCTGCGCGACCCGGCGCAGGTAGACAGCGCTTTGCGCGCTTTTGAGCTGATTGTGCTGCGCGACATTGGCCTGCTGCCTTCGCTGGACGCCGCCAGCCTGACGCTGCAGCCCCTGCAACCCGAGGTCGCCTACACCCTAATGCCCGAAGCCGGCCTGCGCGCCGTGCACGAGGCAGACGACTATGGGCCGGGCCATGGACAACCGTATCGGAATGGGGCCAGTCAAGACAACCGACAAGACGCACGCCAAGAGCGCCCCAGCCTGGCAGCACGCCACTGGCTAGCCCTGCAAACCGCGCTGGACGACGTAGCGCCAATGCACGCCACCCGCGCCGTCTGCGCCGCTTTGGCCGCACAGGACAAAGCCGCACTAAAAAACCAGTTGCGCAGCTTGCTACACTACCACTCAGGCGGCAAAACACTGCGCACGCGCCAGATGATGATGGACGTGCAAGCGCTGTAGCCGACTACCATGCGCTACTTATTTAGTAGCTGCTCTCGCAATATTCTATTGGGCTAGAGCCCTAATTGGCATCAAAATGACGGCTAAAACAGTGCTATCAGTCAATGTGAACAAAGTAGCCCTGCTACGTAATACACGGCACCTAGAGATCCCCAGCGTCACCCGCGCGGCGGAGATTTGCCTCAAGGCCGGTGCTGCAGGCATCACCGTGCACCCGCGCCCCGACGAGCGGCATATCCGCAAGCAAGACGTGTTCGATATCGCCGAGCTCATGCGCCTGTGGCCTGCGCGCGAGTACAACATCGAAGGCAATCCATTTCAAAACCTGATGGACTTCATTCGCGCAGTCAAACCGCACCAAGCCACCTTCGTGCCCGACTCTGAGACCCAATCCACCAGCGACCACGGCTGGACTTTCCCGCAAGATGCCGCGCGGCTCAAACCACTGATCGACGAATGCCACGCCCTGGGCGTGCGCGTCAGCCTGTTCATGGATCCCATCCCCGACCAAATGGCAGCAGCCAAAGCCATAGGCGCAGACCGGGTAGAGCTGTACACCGAGACCTGGGCCAGCAGCTGGGGCACGCCGCGCGCTGCGCAGGTGCTGGCGGGCTTTACCGCCACTGCTCAGGCGGCGCTTGCATCTGGCTTAGGCATCAACGCAGGCCACGATTTAAACCGCGACAACCTCACAGCTTTCCTGCAAGCCGTGCCTGGCGTAGAAGAGGTCTCCATTGGTCACGCCTTTGTTGCAGATGCACTAGAGATGGGCTACGCCGCCACCGTGCAGGCCTACCAAGCGTGCATAGACAAGGCGTTCGCCAAGTGATGGGCGCCGCATGATTTACGGCATAGGCACCGACGTGTGCGACATCCGCCGCATCCGCGCCAGCGTGGAGCGCCACGGCGAGCGCTTTGCCCAAAAGATCCTCAGTGAGGGTGAGCTAGCCACATGGAAAATGCGCAGCCAGCGCTGGCCCGAGCGCGGCATGCGCTACCTGGCCACCCGCTTCAGCGCCAAAGAAGCCTTTAGCAAAGCCATAGGCCTAGGCATGCGCATGCCCATGACCTGGAGGCACTGCGAAATAGCCAAAGAGCCCAGCGGCAAACCCGTCATCGTGCTGCACGGCGAGTTAAAAGCGTGGTTTGAAGCGCAGGGGCTGACGGCGCATATCACGGTGACAGATGAGACGGATTACGCGGCTAGCTTTTGCGTGGTCGAAAAGCTGTAGTTTCTATAGACAACTCGCAGCTTTTTTTGAAAGTTACTCCACATGTTGTTTAAGCAATTTTTGATAATGCAAAACTGGGTGTTGACTAACCTGATATTTTTTGAACACTCCATTCAACATGATTTTTGCAAGTAGTTTCGGTGATTAGTTTGCCTAATGTGCAAGGCCAAAAAAATCTGACGGCGTAATTGCCAATGCGTTAGATTTGTCGCAAGCACACGTTTGCATTGCTTGATAGTCACAGCTAAATGCTTTACACAGACTGCTATTTGAATCTTAATAGCGTAGGTTAGCGCCAGTATTTTCATGGGGAGTTTTCGGTGATCTATAAATTAATAGTGCTTACATCGGCAATCTTTCTTTTTGCCTGCGGAGGTGGAGGGGGTAGTAGTGTAGTTATTTCAAGTGCAAATGATGCCACTACAACTCCTCCAGTCACTTCTGTCGAGCCATCTAGCTTGTTCATAGTTGGCCCTAAGCGCTTGGTTGCCAATACACTGTATAGTTACAAGGGCACTACAGTCAACTCCACGCCGACACAATACTCATGGAGCTGGGGCGACGCATCAGACAATACCACTGGTGCCAGCGTTAAGAAAGTGTGGAATAGGGCAGGTGGCTTTACCACTATTTTGAGCGCCTTGGTTGGCAGCACCGTTCTGGTCAGCACCCAAAGTGCAGTGGTCGTCGCTGAACCTATCTCTGCTGGTGGTAGCCACACTTGTGCCATCAAAGCTGACGCTACAGTAGCTTGCTGGGGCGCAAACAACTACGGTCAGCTTGGAAACGGAAACTTTGATAATCAATTAATCCCAACGCCTGTTTATGGTCTCCAGGATGTTGTGGCTTTAAACGCAGGTAGTGAACACACCTGTGCTATCGACACCAAAGGGGACATATTTTGTTGGGGTAATAACCAGAGTGGGCAACTAGGTAACGGCTCGCGTACCAATACAGCTTTCCCATTAAAAATATCAGGCTTAACTAAAGTCGCGGCCATCAGTGTTGGGGGCAATCACACTTGCGCTATCAAGCAGGACGCTACAGTTACTTGCTGGGGCGACAACGATAGAGGGCAATTGGGTTCTGGCTTCTACGGGGGTAGTTTAAATCCTAGTACTGTTAAAAAACTATCAAAAATAGTCGCAATAAACACTGGTTTAACGGCTTCCTGCGCAATCGACTCGGCGGGTTCGGTGTTTTGTTGGGGTGCAGAAAAACAGTTTATCACTGGCCGGGTTACGGGGCCGTTCCCTGTCGAGCCTGCCCGTGTCATTAGATTGGAGCCAACATTAATTAATGGTGTCAAAAATGCCGTCGCGCTAAGTTCTAGCGCAAACGAAACATGTGCAGTTCTTTTAGATGGCAGAGTTAGTTGTTGGCCACACAATTATGATGCCCTCAACGCATATGTGCCCACAGTCAAGTCTGACCTTTCAGATGTTGCAGCGTTAAGTTCAGGCACAAGCCATTTTTGCGCACTTAAGTCCTTCGGTAATGTGGTTTGTTGGGGGTCTAACGTCTATGGACAGCTTGGTGCCGGTATGCAAGCTCCGGCGCTCACGCCCGTCGATGTGGTGGGTCTTTCAAACGTAACCGCTATTACAGCCGGCGATTATCACACTTGCGCGTTAAAAGTTGACGGGCAGTCTTTTTGCTGGTGTCTACGTGCGAGTGGGCAAATTGGAGACGCCGTCGTCATAGATATTTATGGGAAAGGTATTCCAGGGGCATTGGAAATTTCCACGGGTACTGAACATGCCTGTGCGCGTAAGAGCGATGGCTCGGTGCAGTGCTGGGGTGATGGTGCGTATGGTTCATTGGGTACTCCATTACCTATTGGTGAAGTCTATGGAAATTACCTTCGCCCTTACAGTCCAGATCCCGTAGCTGTTTCAGGTCTATCGAATGTTGTGGCTTTGAGCACTAGAGACAAAACTACATGTGCATTGCAATCAGATGGCGGCGTAGTCTGTTGGGGAGGGCGAGACTTTCAACGAGATCTGTTGCCACGGAAAATCCAAACGATCGTTGGATCAAGAGATCTCAATGCAGAAGGGTGTGTCGTTAAAAGCAGCGGGAGTGTCGATTGTTGGACAAACAACGGATACGGTGGAAGTTTTAGAAGATATGACGGTTTTTTTCATACGTACAGCCTCAGAGATGTTAACTACGGGCAGTATCCGTTTTGCATAAACACTGTTGCCCAAGCAAATTTGATTTGCAATGACGAAGTGAGTGATGTGTCTTCACCCGCTGTAGTGTCGCAACTTACAAACATCGTGGGGTTGTCCAGTGGCGAAGGCCCCTTGTGCTTTATCAGGTTGGATGGAAGTGTTATCTGCTCTAAAACTAGTAGCAGTGCGGCTACCGTTACCTACACCTCCGTTCCAGGCCTTTCGAATGCGACAAGTGTCTTTAGTGGGGTTTATCATTCCTGCGCTGTCAAAACAGACGCTACTGTAGTCTGCTGGGGGCGCAATGCGTCTGGCCAGTTAGGAGATGGAACGGGCGTGGACAGCAGCTCTCCTGTTGCTGTGCGCGGTATAAACGGAGCGTTGGCTGTGAGTGGTGGAGAAAACCATACCTGCGCAATCAAGAGCGATGGAACAGTGCTCTGCTGGGGGTTTAACTATCTAGGGCAACTAGGTAGCTCTGGCGGTACTTACGAGCTGTCGCCAGTGGTGATTTACGGGGTAACGGGTGCAAAATCTATAAGCTCTGCAGGAAACATGAATTGCGTATTGTCGGCCAACGATAGTGTGGCCTGCTGGGGCGATACCAGACTTAAAACCAGTCAAGTGGTCAGAGATGTACAGCTCTCCCCCAGTTTAGTAAACCGTGGAGTTTTGTTCTGGCGGTGAGTCATTCTTGCGAGTTATGGGGCAAGTCAAGCAGCAGGTGAACGTGGTTGTGATAAAAATTTTGTAGCAAGGCGCGGTGGTACTTGATGATGGCTACGTAAACTGGTCGCGTGTTTGCGGAGAAATTTTGCAGCGCAACTTCTTCATCCGCTGCCAGCCAACCATGCTGGATAAGCCATCTTCAAACGCCGTAAACTAGGCGCAACCTTAGCTGCAAAGATAAATCTACCAAAAAGGCAGTATTTGCATGCAAAATAAGCCCGCAGACCAATAGAATATCGCGGGAGCAGCTATTAAATGTATAGTTAGCTACCTCGTTAAAAAGAACCTCAACCATGACCCAACACGCCCCCATCATTCTCGACGTAGCAGGCCTTGAGCTAACCAAGGTGGACAAACAGCGCCTGGCCCACCCGCTGACTGGCGGCGTGATCTTGTTTGCGCGCAATTGGCAAAACCGCACGCAGCTCACCAACCTGTGCGCCGACATCAAGGCCGTGCGTGGGGATTTACTGATTTTGGTTGACCACGAAGGCGGCCGGGTGCAGCGCTTCAAGACCGATGGGTTTACGCACTTACCGCCTATGCGCGCGCTGGGTGAGATGTGGATGCAAGATGGCAAACTGGGCGAGGGCGCGGGGGCGCTGCGCGCTAGCAACGCGGCCACAGCGGTGGGCTACGTGCTGGCGGCTGAGCTGCGCGCCTGCGGGGTGGACATGAGCTTTACACCGGTGCTGGACTTGGACTATGGCGAGAGCGGGGTGATTGGCGACCGCAGCTTCTCGCGCGACCCGCGCATTGCTACCGTGCTGGCCAAGGGCCTGATGCACGGCCTGCTGCAAGCGGGGATGAAGAACTGCGGCAAACATTACCCCGGCCACGGCTTTGTGCGGGCTGACTCGCATACCGAGATTCCGGTGGACAAACGCAGCTACAAAGCCATCATGGCGGACGACGCTGCGCCCTACGAATGGCTGAGCAGCGCGCTGGACAGCGTGATGCCCGCGCATGTGATCTACCCCAAGGTGGACAGCCGCCCTGCGGGCTTTTCTACCAAGTGGTTGAACGATATTTTGCGTGCCAAGCAGGGCTTTACCGGTGCCATCTTTAGCGACGACCTGAGCATGGAAGGCGCCCGCCTGATCGACGGAGAGCGCGTCACCTACACCCAAGCCGCCATCACCGCGCTGAACGCGGGCTGCGACATGGTGCTGCTGTGTAACCAAAGCGTGGGCGACGATAAAGGCAAGGCGGTGGATGAGCTGCTGGAGGGTCTGGCTGCTGCGCAGCGCAAAGGCCAGTTCCAGCTAAGCCCTGCTAGCGAGCAACGCCGCCTGGCGCTGTTGCCGCAAACACCGCCCACCGCCTGGGACGAGCTGATGGTGCAGCCGCAGTACATGCACGCGATGGGTTTACTGCCTTGATTGCATACCTACTATGCTCGCAGCCCAGAAGCTAGCCTCATTTTTGTCGGAGCACCTTTAATTGCTACATTTAATATAGCTTCTACCGCAACATTCTAAAGGGCTAGAGGCTTAAAATCCTTAAAATGCTTATCCCAGCGCCTCTACCATCGCAGCCAGCAGCTGCTCGGCAGGCTGCGCGCCTGAGATGGCGATTTTTTGGTTGATGATGAAAAACGGCACGCCGGTAATGCCCAGCTCGCGCAGCTTGGTGTCTTGCAGGGTTATGCGGGCTAAGGCGGCTTTGTCTTGCAGGCGCTCTATGACGGCCTCTACGGGCACGCCGCAGCGGGTGGCAATAGAGCCCAGCTCGGCGTCGTCGGTTAAATCTGCGCCGTCGCAAAAGTAAGCGTGCATCAGAGCCTCTTTGACTTGGGGTTGCAAGTCAAACTGCGCAGCCAAATCCACCAAGGCATGCGCCTTGATGGTGTTGGGCTGGCGGATGATGCTGTCGAAGGCAAACGGGATATCTACCGCCTCACCCACGCCGCGCACGCGCTCGTACACCTCGTGTGCGGGGCGGCCAAACTTGCGCTCTACATACTCTTCGCGGGACATACCCTCGGCGGGCATATCGGGGTTGAGCTGGAACGGCATCCAGGTGAGGGTAGGGGCCTGGGCGTTCGGGTATTCGTCGGCGAACATTTCAAGCGCCTGCTCCAGATGCCGTTTGCCGATGTAGCACCAGGGGCAGACGATGTCGCTGGCGATGTCGATGTGTAGACTATTCATGCCTTAGCCTGCTTAAATATTAATGTTGTAGATGTTAAAAACTTATCAGGCTTGGTGCTTGAGCGCAGGGAACAAGATCACGTCGCGGATGCTGGGACTGTCGGTTAACAGCATCATCAGGCGGTCGATGCCTATGCCGCAGCCGCCTGTTGGGGGCATGCCGTATTCCAGGGCGCGCACAAAGTCGTGGTCGTAGTACATGGCCTCGTCGTCGCCGCTGTCTTTGGCGGCTACCTGGGCTTGGAAGCGGGCGGCCTGCTCTTCGGCATCGTTCAGCTCGCTAAACCCGTTGCCAAACTCGCGCCCGGTAATGTACAGCTCAAAGCGCTCGGTGATCTCGGAGTTTTTGTCGTTGGCGCGGGCCAGGGGCGATATCTCGGTGGGGTGCTCGCAAATAAAGGTGGGCTGCCACAGCTTGTCTTCCACCGTTTCCTCAAAATACATGACTTGCAACGATGCCAAGCTGCGCGCTTGCAGCTTGGCCAGCTCTTCCTTGATGCCCAGTTTACGCAGCGCATTGATGAGCCAGTCTTTGCTGTCTACATTCTGCGCCGCCTCGGTGTGTTTGACGATGGCCTCGCGGATGGACAGCCGCTCAAACGGCTGCGACAGGTCTACCGCTTTGCCGTTGTAGCTGAGCTGCAAACTGCCAGTTGCCTTGAGTGCCACGTCGCGAATCAAAGTCTCGGTGTACTGCATCAAATCCTGGTAGTTCCAGTAGGCCGCGTAGAACTCCATCATCGTAAATTCTGGGTTGTGCCGCACGCTGATACCTTCGTTGCGGTAGCTGCGGTTGATCTCAAACACGCGGTCAAAGCCACCCACGATCAAGCGTTTGAGGTACAGCTCGGGCGCGATGCGCAAGAACATTTGCTGGTCGAGCGCGTTGTGGTGCGTGCTAAACGGCTTGGCGTTGGCACCGCCGGGGATAGGGTGCAGCATGGGCGTTTCCACCTCTAGAAAGCCGTTGTCCACCATGAAGTTACGAATCGAAGTGACGGCCTTGCTGCGGGCACGAAAGCGCTCACGCGCGACTTCGTCGGTGATCAAATCGACATAGCGCTGGCGGTACTTTACCTCCATGTCGGCTATGCCGTGGAACTTGTCGGGCAGGGGGCGCAGGCTCTTGGTCAGCAGGCGAATGCTGGTGACCTTGATGGTCAGCTCGCCGGTTTTGGTTTTGAACAGCTTACCTTCGGCGCCCAAGATGTCGCCCAAGTCCCAGTGTTTGAAAATCTCGTAGGCCTCTTCGCCAATGGCATCTTTGCTCACGTACAGCTGGATGCGACTGACGCCCTCCAGCCCCGCAGAGCCGTCTTGCAGCGTGGCAAAGCTGGCCTTGCCCATCACCCGTTTGAGCACCATGCGGCCGGCGACGCAGGCTGGCTGTGCGGCATCGTCGCTGCCGGGCATGTCGATAGCGCCGTACTTTGCGTGTAAGGCGCTGGCTGCGTCGCTGGGTTTGAAGTCGTTAGGGAAGGCCACGCCGCCGCCGCTGGCCTGCACGTTGCGAATAGTTTGCAGCTTGGCGCGGCGCTCGGCAATGAGCTTGTTTTCGTCTAGGGGTTCGGCGGCGGTTGTTGGAGCCAGGGTGGTAGTGGTGTTCATAAAGCGCGCAGTTGCGGTGATCGGGGTGTCGAGGAGGATACTTGGGTAAGTGATCAGACACTACCCGCCAAACGCGCTATTTTACGTGGCCTGCGCCCACCCTCGCGTCTGCAGAGTGTCCGCTCAGCGATTGTCCAAAAAATGCGCTGCTGTGGCCTGCATGCCCTGCGCTAACGAGTGGGGAGGTGTCCAGTCTAGCAAACTGCGGGTTTTTTCTATATCGACCGCCAAGTTGCCGCACAGCCGCTGAGCCATCTCTTGCCGGCCTACCAATGCCAATGACCGCTCTAGCCAACGCTGGGGCACGGGTATCAAGCGCGCTTTGACCTGCAATGCGGTAGCCAACGCCGAGAGCAGTTCGGTGGTGGACACATCGTGCCCATCGCTGGCCAAAAAGGTTTGGTTGGCTGCTGCGGGG
Organism: Polaromonas sp.; assembly: GCA_043777795.1. Lineage (GTDB taxonomy): Bacteria > Pseudomonadota > Gammaproteobacteria > Burkholderiales > Burkholderiaceae_C > JAAFIP01. Next base: position 14,760 of record JAYWHJ010000229.1, read on the forward strand.
TGTACAAGGCACTTGGTCAGTAAATCTACCAAATTGCCTAGGCCCACCAAGCTGCGCTGGTTGCCAATCGCTCCCAGTGGCAGGGGCACACCGCGCTCTAGCCAACGCATCATGGTCAAAAAGTTAGCCCTTACCCCCGGGCCATACACCAAGGGGGGGCGAACTATCACCACCTCCATACCCGTTTGCGCGGCTATGGCGCGCAGACCAAGTTCTGCCTCGTGTTTGCTGATGCCATAGGGGTCTTTGGGTGCAGTGGCGTCGTCTGCCCGAAAGGATTGGCCTTTCGCAGTCCACTCGCCGTTGACTTTGATGGAGCTTAAAAACACAAAACGCTTGATGCCTTGCGCCGCTGCTGCACTGGCCAAATCCAGGGTGTACTGTGTGTTGACTTGGCGGAATGCCTCCAAAGGATTGGGCGCAGTCTCATGCAATTGGTGCACCCGCGCGGCTGCATGCACTAACCAGTCGCAGCCTTGCAGGGCGGCCTGCACGCCATTGGCTTGGTCTAAGTCCGTCACGCACGGGGTAATTCCAGTATCAGCAGGCCATGGCAGGGCGGGTATTTTCCTGGTCTGAGCTACCACTCTGTGGCCGAGCTTGGCCAAGCTCAGCGCTGCGGCGCAGCCCACAAACCCGTTGGCACCGGTCACCAGTACTTTCATGCGTTGCCCACCTTGCTGCTGGCTATCAGGCCGGCGTAAATGCGCAGGTGCTGTGCCACCACTTGCTGGATGTCAAAGGCTTGCTCAGCAAGTGCGCGGCCCGCTTGCCCCATCGCGTGGCAACGCTGCGGGTCGCTAAGCAGCGCGGCTATCGCCTGTGACAGTGCTTGCGCATCGCGCGCAGGCACCAGCACGCCCGTAACGCCAGGTTCGATGGCATCTCTGCAGCCCGGCACATCGGTGGTCACCACGGCCCTTCCACAGGCCGCTGCTTCAATCAGCACTTTGGGCAAACCCTCGCGGTACGAGGGCAGCACTACGATATGCGCGGCCGCCAGTGTGGCAGCCATGTCGGTGCGGTGGCCCCAAAGTTCCACAATGCTTTCTTTTTGGAAAGCATCGAGTTCGGGCTGGGTGAGACTAGCCGGGTTATGCAGATCGGCCGTGCCCACCAAACAAAATCGCGCTGTGCTGCCAGCGGTTTTTAACAAGCGTGCGGCCTGCACAAATTCTCGAACCCCTTTGTCTGCCAGCAAGCGCGCGGCTAGCATGACCACAGGCGCGCCACCCGGTAAGGGGCCGGCGGTAAATTGCGAAACATCCACGCCAGAACCACGAATCAGTTCGGTCTTGGTTTCAGATAGACCGGCAAGTTGTACCAAAGTAGCTTTGTCCTGTGCATTTTGAAAAATCACTTTCAAATTGCGGTGGCCAAAAGACGCTCGGTACAAAACCCCCACCAACTTTCGGCGCAGGGCAGCAAAAAGCCCTGTTTCAAGAAAAACAAAGCCCAAACCCGACACGGCAGCGACCACCGCAGGGACACCCGCCAGCCGCGCCAAAATGCCACCCATCAACACGGGTTTGATCGTCACGAGATGCACCACATCGGGCTGCACAGTCTTATAAACACGCCAAATCTGCCCAGCCACCTGCAAAGCCTCACTCGGCCCGGTTTTGCTACGGCTAATATCCAACGGATGCACATGCAGCCCATGCGCCTGCATCTCTGCGAGCCGATCCGTGATCCCCGCAGCGATATGCACTTCATAGCCTTGCCGCATGGCTTCAAGCGCAATAGGCAGACGGTGAGACAGAAAAAACCAGTCCACATTGACTACAAATAGCAATTTTCTGGTGGGTATTGCCACAGCGGCATTTGTAGCTAAATTAACCATGCACTAGTTGGCTTGCAGCCAGGCTTGGAACATCAATACCGGCCACAGCTTATGGGCATAGTTGTACTTTCCAGAAAGATGGCTTTGCCATGCTTGCCTGACGGGCGCAGGATAGAAATAGCCCTCACGCTGAAGCCGCTTTTCATCCAGTAGATCCTCAGCCCAAGCTTTCATCGGGCCACGCAACCAGTCATGCAGGGGGATGCCAAATCCCATCTTGGGTCGATCAATCAGCTTTTGGGGCACATAGCGGTACAAAATTTGCCGCAACGGCCATTTGGTGATGCTGTGGTGAATCTTGTAGTCGATCGGCAAGCTCCACGCAAACTCGAACACCCGATGGTCTAGAAAAGGAACGCGGCTTTCCAAGCCTACTGACATGGCTGCGCGGTCAACTTTGCACAACACATCGTCCGAAAGATAGGTCTGCGTGTCGATCAGCATCATTTTTTCTACATCATCCAGCCCTAGCAAATCTGGATGGTTAAACATAGATTGGGTGTGATGGTCTGCACCACCCACCACCCAGCTCTCTGGATCGGATGTGTGCGAGGCCAAGCCCTGGTACAGCGCGTCGATACTGCGGCTGCCCAACACTCCTGCTGCCTTGTGCAACTTGTCGCCCAGGTTGTGCAGCTTGGAGAGGTGTTTGGATGGCGGTAGCCAGTCAGCCAAGTTTGTCCATGCGCTTGGGGACACAGTGGTAATTGCATGGGCCGCAAGCAAACGCAGCGCCCGCGGTGTTTGCTGCAGTTTGGGCCAAAGCTGCGCGGTAGACTGGTATCGGTTATAGCCGCCGAACACCTCATCACCCGCATCACCAGAGAGCGATACGGTGACATGCTGGCGTGCCAGCTGGCTGACCAGATAGGTAGGTATCTGCGACGAATCAGCGAAGGGCTCGCAGTACATCTGGGGCAGTAGAGGAACAACCGCTTGTGCCTCTTGCGGACTCACATACAGCTCGGTATGCTCTGTTCCCAAATGCTGCGCCACCAGTTTGGCGTGCTGCGCTTCGTCATAAGATTTGTCGTCAAATCCAATCGTAAACGTCTTGACCGGACGCATGGATTGCGATTGCATGAGCGCCACCACCGTCGATGAATCCACACCACCGGACAAGAAAGCGCCGAGCGGCACATCGGCCATCATTTGCTGCGCCACCACATCTTTGAGAAGGATTTCTAGTTTGTCCAAAACTTCAACACCACCGACCTGCGGCCTACTGCGCTGCTGTACCGCTACTTGCGCGCTGTTCCAGTAACGGGTGAGCTTGACGTCTTGGTTGGCAAGGCTGACTAAGGCAATGCAACCCGCCTCCAGTTTGTAGATGCCTTGGTAAATCGAAGAGGGGGCGGGTACGTAACCATAGCGCACCAGCGACGTGAGCGCGCCACGGTCAATATCGGCTTTGAAAGCAGGGTGCGCTTTCAGCGCTTTGAGCTCTGATCCAAAAACAAACACCCTACCAACCCCCTGACCCAGCCAGCCGTAATACAGCGGCTTTTCGCCAAACCGGTCTCTACACAGAGTCAAGGTCTGCGTTTGCTTATCCCAAAGCGCAAAAGCAAACATACCAATGCATTTTTCTACTGCTGCGAGAATGCCGACTGCGCTGATAGTTTCAATCAGCACTTCCGTATCAGAGTGCCCGCGCCATGCGACGCCAGGCAGTTGGGCACGCAGCTTCAAGTGGTTATAGATTTCGCCGTTGCAGGAAATGACGTATCGACCGCAAGCAGAGTGCATCGGTTGGGCACCCGCTTCGGAGAGATCTACGATGGCCAAGCGCTTTTGGCCAATGGCAATTTGGTGATGAGGCTCAAGCCATACGCCATCTGAGTCGGGGCCACGCTGCCGAATACCATTGAGCATTTGGGTCAAAGCGACATCAGATCCAATGTGTTCGCTGGGCGGTACACCACCTAAATAACCGGCTATTCCGCACATGTTGAAAGCTTAGAAAATGGATACAAGAGATCGAAAAATGGAAAAACCACCTTGGCTAACTAACTGAAAAACCCAGGGATTCAAACAGAGCATCCCACCTAGATAGCAAGATGGATTCAGAAAACTGCTGTTCAGTATAGTCTTTGCCTAACTTCCCGGCTTGGTGCCGAGAGGGCTCGTCTTGTAGAAGCTTTTCAATGGCGACATACCAGCCCTGCTCGTCTTGCACTGCCAAATCCAAGCCGGCATTGTGCATGGCGCGCTTGTAGGCCGGTGTTGCAGAGGTGATCACCGGAATACCCATCCGCCAAAACAAAAGCAATTTGTTTTCTGGCTTACCGCTGGCAAACGGATTGTTGAGTTGCAGCGGTATCACAGCCAAATCACATTCACATGCGATCTGCGCGAAGTTTGCTTCTGTCCAATCGTAAAAATAGGCTTTGGGAAAAATTTTATGCAATTTTTGCAGAGTGTTGACTTTGTAAAACTGACTTAAATAGCGGTAGTGCTCCCTGTCAGTGATGACGTGAAGTTCAATCGGATATTTTTGACTCAGTCGCTCAATCACAGGCTGAATCATCGTCAGTGAGTCCAAAGTATGGGGCAAACCTTCCCAGACCAACTTGAAGGGAGTGTGCGCTTTGTAGTCGGTTTTTGTGCTGTGCGTCACACCCATATGCGCATCCAAAATCACATGCACATTGGCGCAATAATTCAAAATATCCGCACGCTGCTCTTGGGTGGAGCACACCACCGCATCTGCGCGTACACACATCGCGCCGACCGCTTTCCAATAGTCCAGTTGCAAATAGCGACTTTGTCGTGAAATGAACTTGAACAACCCCCTAAGCCGGCCTTTCACATCAGAGCGCGGCACCGCCAGGTAAGAGTCAATCAGGTCATACACCAGCTTGGCTTTCGGATAGCGGCTCCATACGCTGATGTCAGCACGGCCAGAGAGCACCACCACATCGTACTCGTGCTTGGGGTTCGCAAGTTCAAATTTCAACCCACGCTTTTTTGCATAGTAGACGAATCGGCGACTGTCTCCGGGCAGGCTTAACGCATCGCCATAGGGCACATATCCAATGCGCAGCTCTCGCAAACGCAATGGTGGTGTCGCAGCAGGAATAGTCATCTGGGTGCCGAATTCCGCGCAGTCAACCAATTGTCAAATCCGCGTATATCTTTGATCTCAGGGAGAGCTTGTAGTCCATGCCATTGCGCTTCGGCGGTATTCTTGCGAGAGCTCTGCGACAGCATCCTGAATAACCTAGCCCAGCTGGCCGTATCAAATACCGTCGCCAGCAAACCCACCCAATCACCCAACGATAGTTGGAGCAAGTTACGAAATACATCGATAGTTTTTATCGCGCCAAATTTACGCTGCATAGTCCATGCATAGAACTGGCGCCGCACATAGCCAGCCCTGTCAATTTCTACATTTTGAAGGAGTTTCGAGTAATTGGTTTTCAGCAGCAGCAGCCAGACATACATACCGTTGACCAATTCATTGCCAGGTAAACGGCCTGGAAAGCGGGACTCGATGCCCAGATAACTTAAGCCACTATTTTCCAAGTAACTGTAGACATAGTGCCCAAACGACTTGGGTGACACGCCTACCACCAACGGCTTCTCTGGTAAAAACACCCAATCAGAGGCGTTAAGTAAAAGCGAGTTCAGTGCGTAATGGTCTGGGAACGGCTTTTGGAAGAGACCACCAGCAACTTTACTAAAGGCCTTGCGAGCCACCAGGGTCGTTTGCATGTTCAAAGGAATGCGCACCTTGAAGGAGAACATGTCGCGAACAATCTGTAAGCGCTGCTCGAGTGGCAACAGACCTTCATGTGCGATGTCGTCACCAAATTTGAAATGTGACTCGCTATAAAAACTGCTTTGGTTATTGGCGATAGAACCAGGCGCAACATAGGAGTATGCGTTGTAAAGGACGCACTCGGGTTGATTGTATTTCTCAATCACTTGCTCCATACGAAGGAAATAACCGGGGAGCAGGTAATCGTCGTCGCCCATCATCAGCATGTAGTCGCCGCTGGAGGCGTACAGGGCGTTGTTCCAGTTGTCTGTCACCGAAACAGATTTCTCCAAGCGAACCGCCTTTACCCGTGGATCGTGGATGAACTTTTCAATTATTTGCGGGGTATTGTCTGTGTTGGCATTATCAGAAATGACCAGCTCCATGTCATCGTAACCCTGATCCAGAATCGAGCGAATGCAGTTCTCCAAAAAAACACCGCCGTTTCGAGTGGGGAGTAAAACCGAAAATTTCATAAGGGTGCAATTTTTTTTCTGAAAACAATGGTGTAGGCGCTGCCACGCGAGTCAGCCCGGTCAAACGGTATGGCGAGGATACTCAACGCATATCCCAGTACGAACATTACCCGCTTCATCCATTTGGATGAAAATCGATTCATGAGGATACGCTGCCAACCAAATCGATTCCAACTTTTGGCATCGCTGTCGTTGAACGTTATAAAGACTCGTTCTAACCCAAGCTCTGCGGCTTTAGTGGTGAGCCACTCCTGCGGTATTAAAGATAAATGCCTGGGCGCGTCGAGATGCGGCCAGTGACGGCCCATTACCTTGAATTGCCATGCGTCGGGGTTGGGCATTGCAATTGCCAATACTCCCTGAGGCTTAAGGTTCTCTGCTGCCGCTTTCAAAACATGAGATGCCATGGGCAGGTGTTCAAGTACGTGCCAAATAGCGATGACATCATGCTGGGGAAGGGCTTGGATAGCGCCTGCGGGATCGTTGCTTTGCACTGCATGGATGCCCAGAGTGCCGCGTATAAATTCACAACACCGTGTGTCCATTTCAATCACGTTGACGGAAAAGCCTGAGGTCTTGGCTTGCCAAGCAAAGACGCCAAACGCAGGACCTATCTCGAGTAAGTCGCCGCCAATGCAAAAACGTTGAATAGTAGCAATTTTGTTATGGTCCTTATTCGCTAGTTTTTGTAGATGCTCAATACTAGGTATTTCGTAATAGTCATTTTTGTAATACTCACCGAGATTTTCAGGGGGATGAGGTAGGTAGACACATTTGCAAGCAGGACATTTCACATAGGAAAATTCAGTGTCAGAAACGCTATGATTTTCGTCTGAGGCAGCATAAAGCTCCTCGGTGCTGGATGTGCCGCAAAATTTACAATGTACGTTTTCCAATGAATTGGCTGCAGGAGCATCGGTTGCCGAATTAAAAATAGTGTCTATGGGCATAGTGTGCGGTTTAGAAGTTGAACTCGAATGCTCACGTTATACTTTTCGAAGTTGGAAGAGAGTTCGGAAGCTTTCCCGGAGGGATCTTGAAAGCAAAAACCAAGAAATGATGCAATACACTGATACACATAATGCGAGCATTACGGGAATAGGAAAGTTTGGCCATACCGATACCAAAGCTAGTTTTGCGCCGCCGAAAACAAGCGTGCCAGCAAAAAAAAATGGTATCAGGCTAGATGCTAGCCAATGAAGCATAGTTTGATTCACTAGTACTGCGCGGACAGCCGGGATTAAGGTTAGGCTGTAATACATGCTTAAAGCCATGTACGCCACCGCTGCGCCAGTGGTGCCATAACTGGGGATTACTAAGATAAGCACAGGTAGATACACAGCAATAGCAAGAAAATTAATCTTTAGGGGTACATTTGGCCTGCCGCAAGCCACTAACAGGATGTATGCCGTTGATACCATAGAGTTTAAATAAAACCCTATTGATAACCAAACCATGATGGATACGCTGTCATCCGCTATCTCTGAGTTCATCCAAAATTGAAGTAACTCTTTTCCAAAAAAAATCAACATAAAAGTTGGCAAAGCAACGCAAGCACCCATTAACTGATTTGCATTTCTATAATTTGACAAAAGGTCGTCGTGTCGGTTACGACTGTGGGAGTCAGAAAATGATGGAA
>JAYWHJ010000230.1:0-2943 GCA_043777795.1 Polaromonas sp.
TTTTTTAATATTTTGTTGAAACGAAAAGTCATATCTTTATTTGTGAATATTTCAGATAACGTAAGCCCCGCCTCATTAACTTTTTGAGATATTAAAACATCTAATACATTGCTAAATCTTTTACCATCCTCTATACTTAATATTTGTATTTGTTCATTATTCTCCCCTGGCATTTTAAAAAGAGTGACTAGATCATACAAAGCTTCAAACATACTATTTGAATTATTAAAGCTATCTTGACTAAATGTCCTATCACTAAGGCTATTAAAATAATCTTCAACTAAAGATTTATTTACATCTTTAAACCCTCCTAAAAAGTTTAATATTTTATCAAATAGCTGTTTGAAAAATGATTCTTTTTTAGTAAACTTTTTAAAATCATAAGACACAGGATTAGATTTAAACAATCTAAATTGTTCTGCAAGATATTCTTCTATTTCTAGAAAAGAAGCGTCTGATGTTGTCAAAAGTTTCTGAGTAGACTTATCTATAAAACTTATATTTAAGTCTCTAAGATTATTATAGAGCTCTATCTTTTGAGCTTTAGTTAAATACATTTGGCTAAATCTATGCCATGCTTCATGAAAGAGAGTTCCTGCCGGAGCATTTTCAGATAGGTATAAAGCATCTCTTGTAAATAGACCACTTAAAGGTATTCCTTCAGTAGACACAAGGCCCTGTTGATTAATTTTAATATCTAAGCCAGGAAACATTAACCGGACTTCTTGTATCTCTAAGTCTAACTTTTGTTTTTGTATAAAAGCTTTAGAGAAATTAATCCTATCATTTTCTATAGCATCTGAAGTCTCTTCGTTTCTTTCTTCTTTAGGTAATTTTCCAAATTCTTCTTCGACAAATGAAGGATTTACGGCAATTATTACATCATTATTATTATCTACAAAAGCTTGTACAATTTCAGGAACTGTATTATTTATACTATTCTGAAGACCTATTGCCTTTTTTATTTCTGGAGAATTTTGAGTTATATAACTTTTATAATTTGTATCTATATTACTATTAGGAAATTCTTGTTGGGCCAAATTAACAATATCAATACCTACAGTATCTATAGTAGATTTTCTTTCAATTTCAGAACTATTAGCTTGTACAGATATTTCATATAATGCTTGCATTGGATTTAAAGCAAACATATCTCTATATACACCTTTTACATTAGGAAGTAAGTTTTTTAATTCAGATTCTATATTTGTTTTATCATTAACAATGGATTCTTTTGTATTAAGTGTTGCTTTATTTGAGGATAGACTGTTTTGACTCTTAGTCAAATTAACATTATCTTTTAAAATGCTATTTGAAAATTTATCAATAAATTGTTCAAGAGATAAATTTTTAACTTGATCAACAGATAGATCATTTAAACTTACTAAGTTCTTAATAAAATCAATTATTGTATTTATAATACTATTAATTTTATCTAATAATGTTTTATCTTTTATATTTCTAATTTTATTGTCTATTATATCTGCTATATAATTAGCTATCAGCTCTTCATTTACTTCTTTTACATTATACTGAGATTGTAATAAATTTAATAATTTAATGTCTTGTTTTATATAATTTACTAATTCTAATAATTTAGGCTGTACAGCTTTGTATAATTCATTATTTTTATTTATATTGTTTAAATATCTATGAACTAATTCATGATAGATATTTTTATCAGGACTTAATGATTCATTATCTATAACTATCTCATCTGTTCTTTTATTATAAAACCCTTGTATACTGTTATTTACATTTTTAGAAAAAGATAAATTATTATTATTATTATTATTATTATTATTATTATTATTATTAAAATAATCTTTATATTCTTCTTTAAGTTCAAAACTACGTATATTATTATCTGTAGTTATATTATAAATAGAACTATTAGCTAAATCTATAATATTTTTTAACAAAGATATTTTAAAACCATTTAGATTTATCTGATTTCCATTTCCTAAATATAAATTATTGCCATTAAATGTAAAACCATTTAGGTTTTTTATTTGATTTCCATTTCCTAAATATAAATTATTACCATTAAAAATAAAACCATTCAGATTTGTTTGATTTCTTTCTCCTAAATCTAAATCATTGCCATTAAAAATAAAACCATTTAGATTTATCTGATTTCCATTTCCTAAAAGTAAATTATTACCATTAAATGTAAAACCATTTAGATTTGTTTGATTTCCATCTCCTAAAAATAAATTATTGCCATTAAAAATAAAACCATTCAGATTTGTTTGATTTCCATTTCCTAAAAATAAATCATTACCATTAAATGTAAAACCATTTAGATTTGTTTGATTTCTTTCTCCTAAATCTAAATTATTGCCATTAAATGTAAAACCATTTAGATTTATCTGATTTCCATTTCCTAAATATAAATTATTGCCATTAAATGTAAAACCGTCGAGGTTTTTTATTTGATTTTCATTTCCTAAATTTAAATCATTGCCATTAAATGTAAAACCATTTAGATTTGTTTGATTTCTTTCTCCTAAATGTAAATTATTACCATTAAAAATAAAACCATTTAGGTTTTTTATTTGATTCTCACTTCCTAAAAATAAATTATTACCATTAAATGTAAAACCATTTAGATTTATCTGATTTCCATTTCCTAAATCTAAATTATTACCATTAAATGTAAAACCGTCGAGGTCTTTTATCTGATTTTCATTTCCTAAATATAAATTATTGCCATTAAATGTAAAACCATTTAGATTTGTTTGATTTCTATTTCCTAAAAATAAATTATTGCCATTAAATGTAAAACCATTTAGATTTATCTGATTTCCATCTCCTAAATATAAATTATTACCATTAAATGTAAAACCATTTAGGTTTTTTATTTGATTTTTGTATCCTAAATCTAAATTATTACCATTAAAAATAAAACCATTTAGATTTGTTTGATTTCCGTTTCCTAAA
>JAYWHJ010000231.1:0-2941 GCA_043777795.1 Polaromonas sp.
CACCACGTTTTTTTTGCCCTTAGGCCAAACAGTCCTTACGTTAAGTGACCACACCTGCCACTTTTTTGCTGCTTGCATAGTCGTCAGCCCTATTCGTCATCTACTGTCTACACCCTGCGGGACGGGCTAGGCTGGACTCTTTTGCGACTGGGGCCACCACGCCACAGCCTCGCTGTGAGGTACAGTTAGCTATATCACTGCAACACCCCAGGAGACCATGATGACCATTCCCACCACTGCCCTTCAATTGCGCTCTCTCGTCAAGCCCAGCGGCGAGCTGGAGCTGTCATTGCTCAGCATCCCTGTAACCAGCCCCGCGCCTGACGAAGTGCTGATCCAGGTGCAGGCTACGCCGCTGAACCCGTCCGACATTGGCCTGCTGTTTGGCGCGGCCGATGTGTCTACCGCCAAGGCCGCTGGTACTGCCGCTAGCCCTGTGGTCAGCATGCAAATTGCGCAAGCCGCTATGAAAGGCATGGCAGGCCGCATGGGCCAGTCTATGCCGGTGGGCAACGAAGGCGCGGGTTTGGTGGTGGCAGCAGGGGCATCCCCCGCTGCACAGGCCCTGCTGGGCAAAACGGTGGCCGTGCTAGGTGGTGCCATGTATTCGCAGTACCGCAATATCAAAGCCGACCAATGCCTGGTGTTGCCAGCAGGCATTACCGCTGCCCAGGGCGCGTCCTGCTATGTCAACCCACTCACGGCGCTGGGCTTTATCGAAACCCTGCGCCACGAAGGCCATAAGGCGCTGGTGCACACCGCAGCGGCATCTAATTTGGGCCAAATGCTGATCAAAATCTGCAATGAAGACAAGATCGACCTGGTCAACATCGTACGCAAACCTGAGCAAGTGGCACTGCTTAAATCATTAGGCGCGCAGTACGTGTGCAATGCCGAATCGCCGACTTTCATGGAAGACCTCACCGCAGCTCTGGTAGCCACCGGCGCTACGTTGGCCTTTGACGCCACAGGCGGCGGCAAACTGGCTGGGCAAATCCTCACGTGCATGGAAGCGGCGCTCAACCAAACCAGCAAAGAATACAGCCGCTACGGCAGCACTACGCACAAGCAGGTGTACCTGTACGGCGGCCTGGACACCAGCGCCACCACCTTCAACCGCAGCTTCGGCATGGCCTGGGGCATGGGCGGCTGGCTGGTGTTTTCGTACCTGCAAAAGCTCGGCAGCGGCAAAATGCTGCAACTCAAAGCCCGCGTCGCCGCCGAGCTGAAAACCACCTTTGCAAGCCATTACTCCAAAGAGGTGTCTTTAGCTGAGGCGCTAACGCTCAGCGAGATAGCGGTGTACGGGCAGCGCGCTACGGCGACCAAATACCTCATCAACCCCAGCAAGGAATAGGCGCTGCGCATGCACATCCCCAGTCTAGAACGCATCACGCGCATCGTCCAGGCGCACGTTGAAGTGGGCCGCCTGCCCGGTGCGGTACTGCTGGTGCACAAAGATGGCGAAACGGTGCTGAGTGAGGCTCTGGGCAAGCGAGACCCGGATGCGCCCGATGCCATGCGGATCGATACTGTCTTTCGCATTTACTCCATGACCAAGCCCATCGCCTCGGTGGGGTTGATGATGCTGGTGGAAGACGGCTTGGTACAGATTGCCGACCCGGTGGCTAAATACCTGCCAGAGTTTGAGGGCATCACGCTGGGCGTGGTGGGCCGAGACGATGTAGGCCAACCTTTGCTGGAGCGCATACCGCTCACCGAGTTGACCGGCACCCGCGCGCCCACTGTGCAAGACCTGCTGCGCCACACCAGCGGTTTGACCTACGGAATTTTTGGCGACTCGCTGGTCAAAAGCGAGTACCGCAAGTCGGGGGCGGAGCAGGGCAGGTTGACCAATACCGAGTTTTCGCAGCGCTTGGCCACGCTGCCGCAGGCGTATGCGCCCGGTACGGTGTGGGAGTACGGCCGCTCTACCGACATCGTGGGCGCATTGATAGAGCGCGTGAGTGGCCAAACCTTGGGCGCGTATTTGCAAGCGCGCATTTTTGACCCCTTGGGTATGGTGGACACAGGTTTTGCCTTATCCGCCGCTAGCCAAGCACGCATTGCCCAGCCGTTGAAGACTGACCCCGACAGCACCACGCTGGCCGTGCGCCTGCTCGATACCAGCAAAGTCCCCATCTATGAATCAGCCGGAGGTGGTCTGCTGTCCACCGCGCCTGACTACCTGCGCTTTGCGCTCATGCTGCTGTCTGGCGGCACGCTGGACGGTGCGCGCATTTTGTCGGCCAAAACCATCGCGCTGATGACCAGTGACCATCTAGGCGAAGACATCATCCGTGCCAGCCGGGTGCACGGTGCCAGCACCGAGTACCTCCCCGGCCCAGGCTACGGCTTTGGTCTGGGCTTTGCGGTGCGCGTGGCAAGCGGCGAAGCGAGCAATGCAGGCAGTGTGGGCGACTATGCTTGGAGCGGCTTGGCGGGCACGTATTTTTGGAACGATCCAAAAGAAAACCTCACGGTTATTTGGATGATGCAAGGTCCTTACCAGCGGGAGTACTACCGCAATCTGGTTAAAAATATGGTGTATGGGGCGCTCTAATTCGCTATATATTAAATAGCTGCTCCCGCAATATTTTATTAGGCTTCAGCCCGATGAATACCTTGTAAAGGAGCTCACATCGGTTTGCGGTGCACGGTATTCGTCTTGACCACTTGAAACCCGCAAGTCTCATACACCCGTGTGGCACCAGTGGCGTTTTCGCTGTCTACGCCCAGTGCGGATTCGGTCATGCCCGCATCGCGCTGGGCGCGCAGGCTGTGCGACACCAGGGCGCGTGCCAGCCCGCGCTTGCGCCAATCCTTGTGCACGCTGACAAACTCTGTCCAGCCGCGCAGACGCTGAAAGTTGCGGTTGTATGGCTCATAAATATAGGTGCGGATTTGTCCGACGATCTGGTTGCTGGCGATATCCCACGCC
>JAYWHJ010000232.1:0-8100 GCA_043777795.1 Polaromonas sp.
CTCAAACCCAGTGAGCAGCACGCAGGGCAGCTCGGCGGCGCTGGGCTTGGTGGCTGGCGGCTTGCGCACAAGACGCTTGGGCTGGGGAGAAGGGGGCAATGGCATAGCGTGGGACGGGTTAATTCGTGAATCTTGCACACGGGTTTGAACTAGGCACCCTGGGCGTATCAACCGCATTGAACCACAATACTGGCGCAGGCTTGGGTGTACTATTAGGGCTTACAGTGAACCCAACGGAGACAGCGCCATGGACGTAGAAGGCAAACGCGAATCAGACAACGTAGAAGACCGCCGTGGCGGCGGTGGCGGTGGCGGCGGAATGGGCAGCGGCGGTGGGCGCCGCATCGGTGGCCGAGGCATCGGCATTGGCAGCATCATCATTGCTTTTGCCGCGTCGTACTTTTTGGGCATCAACCCAATGACAGTGCTGGGCATCTTGGGGGGGGGTGAAAGCCCCGCCCCGCAGGTAAGCCAAGGCCCCGCAGCCAGGCCGCCTAAAGACGATGTGATGGGCAGTTTTGTCAGCAAAGTGTTGGCCGACACAGAGGACGTGTGGGGCAATGTGTTCAAGCAAGCTGGGGCCGTGTACAAGCAGCCCAAGCTGGTGCTGTTTCGCGGCTCTACGCCGACGGCCTGCGGTACAGGCCAGTCGGCCATGGGCCCGTTTTACTGCCCTGGGGACCAAAAGGTCTACATTGACTTGGCCTTTTACGAAACCATGAAGAACAAGCTGGGCGCACCAGGCGACTTTGCCCAAGCTTATGTGATAGCCCACGAGGTAGGCCACCACATTCAGCACATCATGGGTATCAGCGGCAAAGTAGACGCCATGCGCGGCCGCATCAGCGAGAAAGAGCAAAACCAGCTTAGCGTGCGTCTGGAGCTGCAGGCCGACTGCTTTGCCGGCGTGTGGGCGCGCAGCTCCAAGCTGGGCTTGGACAAAGGCGATATTGAAGAAGCCTTGAATGCTGCCTCTGCCATTGGCGACGACACACTGCAAAAAAAGAGCCAAGGCTATGCCCAGCCCGACAGCTTTACCCACGGCTCCAGCAAGCAGCGCATGGCCTGGTTTACCGCCGGGCTGCAAAGCGGCAACATGAAGCAGTGCGACACCTTTAGCGCCAAGGCCTTGTAAGTCAATAGAATATTGCGGTAGCAGCTACTGATAATGTAGCGTGTTGAAACTCCCGTAACTGCCACTATGTAGTGTGTATGGACCACGTTACTACGACCCCTACCGCGTTATCAAGCCCTCCCAGCACCGGGAAGGGCAGCGCCGCGATGCCGACGCTTTTCGTCTCCCATGGCTCGCCCATGTTCGCGCTGGAGCATGGCACTACCGCTCCGGCACTGCGCGCCTGGGCCGCCAGCTTGCCCACCGCGCCGCGCGGCATCGTTGTCGTGTCGCCGCACTGGATGGCGCGCACCGCCCTGGTGATGACAGGCGCGCAGCCCGCTACCTGGCATGATTTTGGCGGTTTTGATCCCAGGCTTTACGATGTGCAATACCCGGCAGCGGGCGATCCCGCGCTGGCGCAGCAAGTCATCTCTTTGCTGCAAACTGCCGGTATCGCAGCGCAGGGCGATGCGCAGCGCCCCTTTGACCATGGCGCGTGGGTGCCGTTGATGCATTTGTTTCCGCAAGCAAATATTCCGGTGGTGCAGGTGGCCCTACCAGTGGACTACACGCCCCAGTCGCTCATGGCGATGGGCGCCGCGCTGGCCAGCCTGCGCGCGCAGGGCATTTTGCTGATCGGCTCGGGCAGCATGACGCACAACTTGGGCGAGTTCATGCAAAGCCGTCCGGCGCTGAAGGCTGTAGCTGAGCCTTACGCG
Source organism: Polaromonas sp. (assembly GCA_043777795.1). GTDB lineage: Bacteria > Pseudomonadota > Gammaproteobacteria > Burkholderiales > Burkholderiaceae_C > JAAFIP01. The sequence goes on from JAYWHJ010000232.1 coordinate 1,837, forward strand.
CTGGAGTTTGCCCGCTGGATCGAGCAAGCCGTGACCAGTGGCAACGCCCCGGCCATGCTGGCCTACCGCCAGCAAGCCCCCCACGCGGTGCGGGCGCACCCGACCGATGAGCATTTTGCAACGATTTTCTTTGCACTGGGTGCGGCGGCCTGGGGTGGCGGGGCCAAGCCCGAGGTGCAATATCTGAGCCGTGAGGTGATGTACCGCTACTTGGCGATGGATGCCTTCGCGCTTGCCTGAGCGTTCAGCTTTACAGCGGTGTTGTCTTTTTAGAAAAAAGCTTTTGCGCCACGGTCCACAGCCCAACGCATACCGCTCCTGCTAGGACGCCTGCAAGTGCGTCCACCAAAGTAGTGCCTACGGCCTTCATCCAGCCCCAGTGGGCAACCCAGCCTTCGATGGCATGGGCCAGCCACGGAAAGCCGTGCACCAAAATGCCGCCGCCCACCATGAACATGGCGGCAGTGCCGACGATGGACAGGGTTTTCATCAGCTTGGGGGCGAACCACATGATGCCGTGGCCCACGCCGCGCGCTGCTTTGCCCGGCTTTTGCAGCAGGTACAGGCCCAAGTCGTCCAGCTTGACGATGCCCGCCACTAGGCCGTAGACACCGACCGTCATCACCACCGCAATGGCGGTCACCACGCTGGCCTGTTTGGCAAACGTCGCAGTGGCTACTGTACCCAGCGCGATCACAATAATTTCTGCTGACAGCACAAAGTCAGTGCGAATGGCACCTTTGATTTTGTCTTTCTCCAGTGCTACAAAATCAATCGTGGGATTCTTCACCGCTTGCATGATCTTTTTGCCGTGCGCCGTGTCATCCGCTGCGCTGTGCAAGAACTTGTGGGCGATTTTTTCGAAGCCCTCAAAGCACAGGTAGGCGCCGCCCACCATCAAGAGCGGCGTGATCAACCACGGGATAAAGTAGCTGATGGCCAAAGCTGCGGGCACCAAGATCAGCTTGTTGACCGCCGAGCCTTTGGCCACCGCCCACACCACGGGCAGTTCGCGCTCGGCTTTCACGCCAGAGACTTGCTCGGCGTTGAGAGCCAGATCGTCCCCCAGCACGCCAGCCGTTTTTTTAGCCGCTACCTTGGTCATGACGGCGACGTCGTCAAGGATGGTGGCGATATCGTCGAGGAGGGCTAGGAGACTGGTGGCCATGGTGGGAGTTAGTGCTGAAAAATGCAAGTTTAGCCGACGGCCTTGCGCGCATTGCGCCACAGCTGCATCCAGGCGCTGTGCTGATCGATGCTTTGGTCGGTCCAGCTCATTTGCACGTTGCGAAAGACGCGCTCAGGGTGAGGCATCATGGCGGTGAATCTGCCGTCGGCTGTGGTGACGGCGGTGAGGCCGCCGGGGCTGCCGTTGGGGTTGAAGGGGTATTGCTCGGTGGCTTGGCCGTGGTTGTCGGTGAAGCGCATGGCTTCGATCACTTTGGCTTTGTCACCGCGCTGGCTGAAGTTCGCAAAGCCTTCGCCGTGGGCGACCGCAATGGGCAGGCGGCTACCGGCCATGTCTTTGAAAAACAGGCTGGGTGATGGCAGCACTTCGACCATCGACAGGCGGGCTTCAAAGCGCTCGCTCTGGTTGGTGGTAAAACGTGGCCAGGCCTGTGCGCCCGGGATGATGTCGGCAAGCTCGGCAAACATCTGGCAGCCGTTGCATACGCCCAGGGCAAAAGTGTCTGAGCGGGCAAAAAACTCTTTGAACTGATCTGAGAGCGCGTTGTTGAAGGTGATGCTGCGCGCCCATCCGATGCCCGCGCCCAAGGTGTCGCCGTAGCTGAAACCGCCGCAGGCTACCAAGCCTGCAAAGTCTGGTAGCTTGGCGCGGCCGGTTTGCAGATCGGTCATGTGCACGTCGAAGGCTTCAAAGCCTGCCTCGGTGAAGGCGTAGGCCATTTCGATGTGCGAGTTCACCCCTTGTTCGCGCAAAATGGCCACTTTGGGGCGTGCAGTGAGAATGGCGGGTGCTTCTAATTTAATAGCTGCTCCCGCAGTATTTTGCTGCGCCAGAGGGCTATTTTGCTTGATATTGTCGGCTAGATTGGCACTCAGGTGCACATGCAGGCCGGGGTTGGCTGTGTCGCCCACACTGCGGTGTTCTGCGTCGGCGCACACGGGGTTGTCGCGGCCTTGGGCGATCTTCCAGCTCACGGCGTCCCACACCTGGTGCAGGTCTTGCAACTTGGCGGCAAAGACTTTTTTGGTGTCGCGCCAAATGCTGATTTCGCCTACACCGACGGACAAAGCGTCGCTGACGGAGGTTACAGGGGTTGAGGGTACAGGAGCGGAGGTTAAAGGAGTAGGGCGGGTTTTGCCGATGAAGTGGCTGTACTTGGACAGGCCGTGCTCGCGCAGGGTTTGCATCACTTCAATTCGCTGGGCGGTGCGTACTTGGATAACGACACCCAGCTCTTCGTTAAACAAGGCTTGCAGGGTCAGCTCGTCGCGCCGTGCGCTGACTTGACCGCTCCAGTTTTTGCTGTCGCCTACGTCCATACGGCTGTCGCTGATGCCGTCGCCTTCGACCAGCAGCATGTCGATGTTCAGCGCCACGCCCACGTTGCCTGCAAAAGCCATTTCGCACACAGTGGCGAGCAGGCCGCCGTCGCCTTTGTCGTGGTAAGCGAGAATTTTGCCTTGCGCGCGCAGGGCGTTGACGGCGTTCACCAGGTTGATCAAGTCTTTCGCGTCGTTCAGGTCAGGCGTGGCCTGGCCCTCTTGGTTGAGTACCTGGGCCAGTACGCTGCCCGCCATGCGTTTGTGGCCTTGGGCCAGATCGATGAAGACCAGCGTAGTGTCGGCCTCGTTACCGCTCAGTTGCGGCGTCAGCGTCCCGCGCACATCGTCAATGCTGGCAAAGGCGCTGATGATGAGCGAGACGGGCGAGGTGACTTTGTTTTGCGTACCTGCTTCGTCCGTCCACTGCGTGCGCATGCTCAGCGAGTCTTTGCCTACTGGGATACTGATGTTCAGCGCCGGGCACAGCTCCATGCCGACGGCTTTCACTGTGGCGTACAGGGCAGCATCTTCACCCGGCTCGCCACAGGCGGCCATCCAGTTGGCGCTGAGTTTGACTTTAGCCAACTCGATCGGCGCGGCCAGCAGGTTGGTGATGGCTTCTGCCACGGCCATGCGGCCCGAGGCGGGTGCGTTAAAAATGGCCAGCGGCGTGCGCTCGCCCATGGCCATGGCCTCGCCTGCAAAGCCTGCCAGGTCGGCCAGCGTCACGGCGCAGTCGGCTACAGGCACTTGCCAAGGACCCACCATTTGATCGCGGTGCGTGAGGCCGCCCACCGTGCGGTCACCGATGGTGATAAGGAATCGTTTGCTGGCGACTGTCGGATGCGATAAGACCTTGATGACGCTGTCTTGCAAGTCAACGCCCGTCAGGTCAATGGCTTTGAACTGGCGCTTTACTGTGGTGACATCGCGGTGCATCTTGGGCGTTTTGCCCAGCAGGACGCTCATCGGCATATGAACTGGAACCTCCACGTTCGGCACTGGCGTGTCGTTTATGCTGCCCGCGGGGGCTGCGCTTGCTTGGGGCGGCCCAGCACGGCGTGCGGCAGTCTCGTCGATCAGCACCAATTCGCGCGCATCGGTCGTCACGCCAATCACCGCAAAGGGGCACCGCTCTCGCTCACAGAAGCTTTTAAACAACTCCAGCGACTCGGGCGCAATGGCCATCACGTAGCGTTCTTGGCTTTCATTGCACCAAATCTCTTTGGGCGCCAAGCCGGATTCTTCCAGCTGAATGGCCGACAAATCAAAGCGTGCACCTCGGCCTGCGTCGTTCACCAGTTCAGGGAAGGCGTTACTCAAACCGCCCGCGCCTACATCGTGAATCGCCAGAATGGGATTGGCTTTGCCCATCTGCCAACACTGGTTAATCACCTCTTGCGCACGCCGCTCAATCTCTGGGTTGCCGCGCTGCACCGAATCAAAGTCTAGCGAGGCCGCGTTGGTGCCCGACGCCATGGAACTTGCTGCGCTGCCGCCCATGCCAATGCGCATGCCGGGGCCGCCGAGCTGAATCAACAAGCTGCCCGCAGGAAACTCGATCTTGTGCGTCAGCTGGGCATCGATGGTGCCAATGCCGCCGGCAATCATGATCGGCTTGTGGTAGCCCCAGCGCTGGCCGGCGATGGTTTGCTCAAACGCACGAAAGTAACCGTTAAGGTTAGGGCGACCAAACTCGTTGTTGAACGCGGCGGCTCCCAGCGGGCCTTCAGTCATGATCTGCCAGGGTGTGGCCATGTGGCTTGGGAAGCTGGCGGAATTTAAATGTGATCTGACCCCATTTAAATCAGACACGGTAAAACCGGCCAAACCGGCTTTGGGTTTGGCCCCGCGTCCTGTCGCCCCTTCATCGCGTATTTCGCCGCCTGCGCCGGTGCTGGCACCGGGGAAGGGGCTAATGGCGGTGGGGTGGTTGTGCGTCTCTACCTTCATCAGCACATGCCGCAGGCTACTATGCTTTTCGTAGCTGCTCCCGCTATTATCTATTGGGCTAGCAGCATAAAAGGCTTGAGAAACATGGCCTTCCATGATGGACGAGTTGTCTGAATACGCCACCACGGTGTGCTGCGGTGCCAGCGCGTGGGTGTTGCGGATCATGCCGAACAGGCTTTTGTCCTGCACAGCGCCATCAATCGAGAATTGGGCGTTGAAAATCTTGTGGCGGCAGTGCTCGCTGTTGGCCTGGGCAAACATCATCAGCTCGACGTCAGTCGGGTTGCGCGCAAGTCCCGTAAAGGCGTCTACCAGGTAGACAATCTCGTCTTCGGCCAGTGCCAGGCCAAACTCGGCGTTGGCTTTTTCCAGCGCAGCGCGGCCTTCTTTCAGCACGTCGACATACTGCATGGGCGCGGCTTGTAGCGGGGTGAACAGGGCGCGTGGTGCCTCCGGCTCAAATGCCACCGATTCGGTCATGCGGTCGTGCAGCAAGGCGGCCAGGGCGTCGCGTTGCTCGGTCTTGAGGCTGGCTTTGCCTAGCAGCGGATTCTTCAAGGTAAACGTATAGTGCAGCGCGCGTTCTAGGCGGTGCAGCTGTAGACCGCAGTTGCGGGCAATGTCTGTGGCTTTGGATGCCCAAGGCGAGACGGTGCCCAGGCGGGGCATCACCACAATCAATTCTCCCTGGGCTGCGGCGGCAGGTTCGCCATAGGTCAGCAGGGCCTGCAGTTTGGCCAGCGCGGCCGCATCGGGCATCGAATCAGTTTGCACCCAGTGCACCCACTGCGCACCCACACCAATGATCTGCGGGGCAATCTGTTGGGCTTGGGCCAGCAACAGTGTGATTTTGGAGAGGGAGAGCGCGCGGCCCCCTGCGAATGTGGCTAATTGGAGGGAATGGGTGGCTGTCACTGGGCGGGTCGCTTTGAATCTCTGAGCCCCCAAACGCTGGGGGCATCGTGGTCGGTGGGACAATATGCGTGGAAACCCTAGATTGTACGGGGTGTGAGAACATACAAGCTACCCTGCCGCCCATGCCCCAGCCCCTATTTCGCACCCTCGACCTGCCCGCCGCCCGCAAGCGCCCCAGCGTTTGGCTGGCCGTGCTGCTGGTGCACGTGGTGTTGCTGTGGCTGGCTAACTTGTACTGGCCTTTGCAGCAAGCTGTGCGAACGATGGTGGTACAGATTTTTCGCAGCGAGGCAGCGAATACCCGCACCAGCACCACCGCCAATACCCAGGCCGCGGACGTGCAGCGCGGTATCAACGCCCGGCGGGCTCGGGCTACCGCTGCACAACTGAACTTGCCGCCCTTGGTGGCGCAGCAAAGCACTCCGTTAGAGGTGACCCAGCAAATTGCCCCTATCAAGCCCGCGCGCGCCAGATCCGCCGCCCGCCGCGCGCCCGCGCTGCCGGTGCAAATCGCAGCGCGTGTGCGTGAAGAACCCGTTGCAAGCGCAGCCAAGCCAATACAGCCCACAGAAGATAAAATGCCTGAACCGGAAGTGATGGAGGCTCCAGCGCCGTTGCCTTTGCCCGAACCAGTGCCAGTGCCGTTACCCGAACCGGCACCCGCCCCGGCACCGAAGCCAACCCCTGCACCAACCCTAGCTGCTCCTGTGCCTGTTCCAGTGCCAGCACCCGCACCCGCACCCGCACCCGCACCAGTTCCGGTTCCGGTTCCGGTTCCGGTTCCGGTTCCAGCGCCACCAATTGAGCCACCCGTTCCACCTGCACCAGTACCTGCACCAATACCCGTACCACCAGCAGTTGCCCTGCCAGTCACTCAGCCCGCAC
>JAYWHJ010000233.1:0-2924 GCA_043777795.1 Polaromonas sp.
TACGTGTTGTACGTGTTGTACGTGTTGTACGTGTTGTACGTGTTGTACGTGTTGTACGTGTTGTACGTGTTGTACGTGTTGTACGTGTTGTACGGGAGCAGGTCGGCCGTGTATTCCCTGTCTTGTGCAGGAGCAGGCCGACGGTGTGCTCCCAGTGTTGTAAGGGAGCAGGCCGACGGTGTACTCAGCTCCGCGGCTGTCCTCCGTGGCGGCTTATGGCCGCCTACTCCCCCTTTATGCCGCTGCGCTGAGTACACCGCCGACCTGCTCTTGCGAGTGTGGCGACTGTTCCACCGCCTTTGCATCGTCTCGTATCCCGATCATGTGACGTGGTTGGCGCTCCACAGCTGCACCCCAACCAAACTCTTTCGCAGCCCTGGCGCTTGGTGTGTACAGCGCAGCGGCATAAAGGGGGAGCCCGCAGGGCGGAGGACAGCCGCGGAGCTGTACACACCAAGTGCCAGAGCGGGCTCAGAACCCGAGCCTGTTGCCACTCGCCAAGGCGGCCACGGTATCACACCACGCCATTCAGTATCACGCTTGCGTACTGCGCGGCAACATGAACTTGGCCACGGCTCCAGGGCCTTGCGCGCTAGGGCGGTTGTCTAGCTCGATGCGGCCCTGGTGGAGCGATGCAATTTCTTTTACAAATGACAAACCCAGCCCGGTGCTTTTCTTTTTGGAGTGCGGCCTTGCCAGGGAATAGAATTTTTCAAACACCTTGTCTTGCGCATAGTCTGGAATGCCCGGGCCGCAGTCGCTGATGGCAATCTCTAGGCTGCGGCGCTTCAATAGGAGTTCCATACTGACCACGCTACCGTCGGGTGAGAAATCGATGGCGTTGTCCAGCAGATTGCTCAGCGCCCGGCGCAGCAAAAACGGGTCACCTTCCACCACAGCATCCTGCGGTGCTTGCATGTCGATGCGGATACCGCGCAGCGCAGCGCTGTCCTGCGCGCTGCTAACCACATCGTCCATCAGCGCTTTGACTGGCACCGCCTGCACATTGTCCAGCGCACGTCGCGTCTCCAGGGCGGTCAGCTCCATCATGCGGTCCACCATCTCCTGGATGCGCTGGGTCTCGCGGCTGATGTTGGCCAAAAAGCGTTGCCGCTGAGCTTCGGGCATGGGTTCTTGCAGCAGCTCGGCTGCCCCGCGAATGGCCGACAGCGGGCTTTTGACTTCGTGGGTGAGGGTCTGCACATAATCGACCACATAGTTGCGCCCGGCCAGCGCGTCACGCATTTCGTCGTAGGCGGCACCCATCACACCCAAGGCACGCCGCCCCAACCGCGGCAGGCTCAACGAGCGCTGGGTGCGCACAAAGCGCACGTAGTCTGCAATCAAGCCAAAAGGCCGCACCAGCCACACTGACACAATCACCGCCAACAGCAGCACGGACAGGGCTGACATCAAACCGACGTACAGAGTTTTCTCGCGCGCGGCGCTGACAAACTGGCCAAAGCTCTGCACCGGCTTGGCCACGGTCACCACCCCAATGATGGCGTTGTTAGCGCGGATGGGTGCGCCCACGTACATCACGGCGCTGCTAGGGTCGTCGGGCACATCGGCCGTGGTGCGCGCACCATACTCGCCCTTGAGCGCCAGAGCCACATCGCGCCAGGCAGAAAAGTCTTTACCGACTGACTTGCCCAGCGAATCAAACACCACCCGGCCTGTGTGGTCGGTGACGTAGGCGCGCAGCTCGATCCGGGTTTTGGTCACGCTGAAAACCTGCGCGGTAAATTGCCGTGCGTAGACTGATTTGAACAAAGGTGGCAATCGCTCCACCGCCAGCGCGCCGTCGCGCACATCTTGCTCCACCAAGCTGGCCATGAGCTGGGAGGTTTCTACCAGCGCGTCTTCGGCAGACTCGCGGTAGCGGGGGTCCAGATCGCCCACCACTTTGTACAGCACGAAGGCAAGACCAGCGGCATAGATCAACAAAATACCAATGAAGATGCGGTTGCGTTTGCTCACCTGCGGCCCTGGGTCAGTCAGAGCAGCGCGGGCAGCTCTTCATTGAGCGCATAGCCAGTACCGCGTAAAGTGCGTATGGCCTCTAGCTGGGGCGCGATGGCCTTGAGCTTGGCGCGCAGGGTTTTGATATGCGCGTCCACCGTGCGGTCAAAGCTCTCCCCCGGATCGTCCCAAATTTTCTCCAGCAACTCGTCGCGGGTAAACACCCGCCCGGGCCGCTGGATAAGCAAGCGCAAGATGCCGTACTCGTAGCGCGACAGCTCCAGCAGGTGGCCGTAGAAGCGGATTTGCATGCGCTCTTCGTCCAACACCAAGGGCTGGTTGGGTATGCTGCTGGCGGGGGTGCCAAGCGCCACTGGGGTCTGCACCACCGCATCAGCTGCAACGCTAGGGCGCGCGCCACTGCGCCGCAAAATACCGCGCACCCTAGCCACCAGCTCACGCGGCGAAAATGGCTTGGCAATGTAATCGTCAGCGCCCAGCTCCAGGCCCACGACGCGGTCAATCTCGTCACTGCGGGCGGTTAAAAACAGGATTGGCACGGCATGTGCACCGGGCAGGCTGCGCAGTTGCTTGAACAGTTCAAACCCATTGAGGTCTGGCAAGCCGACATCCAAAATAGCCAGTGCCGGGGGCTGCTGTGCAAACGCCTTCAGGGCTTCTTCAGCCGTGGCACACCACAGCGGCGCAAAGCCGTCGGTGGACAGCACGTACTGGATGGTGTCGGCAATGCCGGACTCGTCTTCAACAATCAAAATGCGCGGTTTAGGGGCCATGGGGCAGATGTTAACGGTTTACGTCTGCGCGTTGAGCAAACTAAAGCCGTGCGTCCAATGGTTGCGGCTTACACCGTAGTCGATCCAGATCATGGCCAGGGCTTCGAGCAGGTAGGCTTTGCTGATGTCGCCCGTGTCGATGGCGCTGCGCCAGCCGAAGCTTTTTAG
>JAYWHJ010000234.1:0-22270 GCA_043777795.1 Polaromonas sp.
GCAAAGTGTCTTTGGGCACGAGCCTCACCACATCAGCCTCCAACCCGGCGATGCGCTCGCCGCCCAAGGCTTTGACGGCATAAAACTCGGGGATGCTGCCCACCCCGGGTTTGAGCACTTCAGGAAAGCCTCCGACTTGCTCCCGCTTTTCTACCCGCACCAGCTTGATCTCTGGCATGAAGGTCACCAGCTTGTCGTTGTGCCGGAAGGTCGAGCGTGGCGCGCCAGTGAGGGTTTCTACACGCTCCATTTGCTGCGCGCCATCACAGGTGTGCCATATGCGTGCGCTGCTGATGTTGTGCGGTGAGGACTGCACCAAGGTGCCCACATAGGATCGCTTTTTCATGGCCGCGTCGTGCATGCGAAGCAGCCAGTCATTGATGCTGAGGACAGGCTCGTTGGGCACACCCGCTGGCACCTGCGCATGGGCAGAAGTTGCCGCACCGATTCCACCTAATGCTATTAAAATAATAGCTGACCTCGCAATATTAAATTGCGCTAGAGCACCAAAATGCTTAAGAAACAAAGGTACCTTGAACATCATCAACGTCCTGTGGGCGTGAAGGTGGCGTTACGCAAAAAGCCGGCGGGCTGTTGCAAGGCGGACGCACCACCAAACTGCTTGTGTGCAGCCAAAAGCTCGTCCAAACGCGGGTCACGAATCATGACAGGGGCTGGCTCTTGAACCGTTGCGACCTGAACCGCTCCTCCTTGAACCGCGACTTCTTGGGCCGCGGCAACGATGGCTGGAGCCGCTCCGCTGCGCTGTTGTGCCAGCTGCTCACCTGCTGGGCTGCCTTGCTGCCCTACAACAGACCACAATACCGAGCCTACTGCGGCCAAAGCCGCCACACCAGCGACTAGCTTCCAGCGCCAGACTGAATCGTTAGCGGCGACTTGGGGGACGACGGTGCGCAAAATAGGCGCTGGCGCAATAGTTGTCGCTGGTGCCTCAATTTGAAGACCGGGCTGCGCATCACTGGCGTGGGCGCGCAGCGCATCGCCAATGGCGTGGTAACTGGCCCAGGCTTGCAGCAGCTCAGGCTGTCTTTTGCTCGCACTTACCAAAACCTGTGCCTGAGCGGGATCGAGTTCACCGTCGGCCAGGGCCGATAGTTGCTCCAAGTAAATTTCCTGTTCGTTCACGTACTTCATGATCACATCCAATTTAGGGCACCCCGTGCGGTGCTGATGCCGCGTGCCATGTTGCTAGCGTCCTGCCTGCCACCCTGTTTACAAATCCACATCGCTCTACCACCGCTTGGTTGTCTGCTTTTGCAGCATCGGCTTAATGCGCGCCGAGATCGCCTCACGCGCCCTGAAAATACGCGAACGCACCGTTCCAATGGGGCAGTTCATCATCTCGCTGATCTCTTCGTAACTCAAGCCCTCCAGCTCTCTGAGTGTGATGGCTTGGCGGAGTTCCTCTGGCAAATCCTCCATGGCAGCGTTGACTGCTTGGGCAATCTCTTTGGCTGCATAGGCTGATTCAGGCGTCTCACCATCCGAAGCTCGGTTGTTTAGAGGGTGATCGGCAAAATTAGTTTCATCGTCGTCAGTTGGCGCTCCACGCAGTGCTGCTTCGGTGACGACGGGGTCACGCTTCATGTCCATCAACTGCTTTTTGGCGGTATTTACTGCGATGCGGTACAGCCAGGTGTAGAACTGCGCATCACCCCGAAAGTTGTGCAGCGCGCGCCAGGCACGGATGAAGGTTTCCTGCGCAATGTCTTGCACAATGTCTACATCCCGCACCATCCTGCCCACTAATCGCTCAATGCGGCGTTGGTACTTGATGACCAGCATTTCGTAAGCGCGGTCGTCGCCCCCTTGAGCCAAGGCCACCAAGGCCGCGTCCGCGTCCACAATCGGCGCAGCTGGAGCGGCAGGCTCCGCCGTGGCGTCGTTGGCAGCAGGTTGTTGGGGTTGGCTCATACGGGTTTAGCAAAACTTGAACTGGTCTGCCTGGTTGCCATAGACACCTGTTCGGCGGCGTGCGGTGCAAATGGGCCATGTGCAGACGGCGCAGTAGGCAAGGGAATGGCAGGCGCAGCATACAAGGCACGACGCAAAGCGCGCCAATCCTGTCCATACACGCTTTCCAGATGCAAGCATTGGCCTTTAATTTGGTGTTGTTTCGACGATGCGGGCAGAAGCCCCGAAGTGTAGCCAGACGGGGTGAAGCGCACCAGAAGGTAAATCTGTAGATCCAGCACGACACGCAAAGTTCCCTGGCGCTCTTGCCCATCCTGCGCAAGCACCCACTCGCCCGCAGCGTAGTGCAAGGCGCCATGGCGTGGCCGCCACGCGTCGTAGATGCCCCACACAAGTGCGCACGCGGTTGCCGCGCATACAACGCCTATTTCTAAGACAAAATGGCCACTGGCCCAATAAAATACTGCGGCAGAAGCTATTAATAAAATAGCGAATAAAGCCACCGCGCATTGGTACCACCGAGAAACTCCCAAGCGGGTCGAGGCTGCAGGTGGCGTTTTCACGGGGCTTTGTGCGTGGTTTAAATGCGTTTAAAAACCAGCGTGCCGTTGGTACCGCCAAAGCCAAAATTGTTCTTAATCGCCACGTCAATTTTCATGTCGCGGGCGGTATTGGCACAAAAGTCCAAATCGCACTCAGGATCTTGGTTGAAAATATTGATGGTCGGTGGGCTCTTTTGGTGGTGTAGTGCCAGTACGGTAAACACACTCTCTATGCCGCCTGCGCCGCCCAGCAAATGACCGGTCATGCTCTTGGTGGAGTTGACCACTACTTTTTTAGCATGATCACCCAAGGCCGCCTTGATGGCGTTGCATTCATTGATGTCGCCCAGCGGGGTGGAGGTGCCGTGGGCGTTGAGGTAGTGCACCGCATCGGTGTTCAGCCCGGCGTTGGCCAGCGCGGACAACATCGCGCGGCGCGGACCATCCATGTTGGGGGCGGTCATGTGGCCGGCATCGGCACTCATGCCAAAACCGGGCAGCTCGCAGTAAATGCGTGCGCCGCGCGCTTTGGCGTGTTCGTATTCTTCCAGCACCAGCACGCCTGCGCCCTCGCCCAGCACAAAGCCTTCGCGGTCTTTGTCCCAGGGGCGGCTGGCGGTTTGGGGGTCATCGTTGCGGGTGCTAAGCGCACGCATGGCCGCAAAGCCGCCAATGCCCAGAGGCGAGATGGCGGCTTCGGCACCGCCGCACACCATCACGTCGGCGTCGCCATATTCAATCATCCGCGCGCTGGTGCCAATGGCGTGCAGCCCGGTGGTGCAGGCGGTCACGATAGCGATGTTGGGCCCTTTAAAGCCAAACTTGATCGATACGTGGCCCGAGATCATATTAATGATACTGGCAGGGATAAAAAACGGGGTGATGCGGCGCGGGCCACGTTCTATCAACTCCATTTTGGTGTCTTCGATCAGCGGCAAACCGCCGATGCCCGAGCCGATATTGCAGCCAATCCGCACCGCTTGCTGGTCGCTCAGGGCATCTCCAGTAGCCAAGCCGGAGTCCAGCACCGCCTGCACTGCGGCCGCGATGCCGTAGTGGATAAAGGTGTCCATCGAACGCGCTTCTTTGGTGCTCAGATATTCTTCCACCTTGAAGTCTTTAACCTCGCCCGCAAACTTGCAAGCAAAAGCGCTCGCATCAAACTTGGTAATGTTGCCAATGCCAGACTGGCCTGCTAGCAGGTTGCTCCAGGCGGTTTGCACGGTATTGCCTACTGGGCTGATGCAGCCCAAGCCAGTGACTACCACTCTGCGTTTGGTCATGTGTAGATCCAAAAAATTAGTCCAGAAAACCAGCCACTCCGAACCCATAAGAAAAAAGGGCCGAGGCTATTGTGTAGCCTCTGGCCCTCTCGTCTGAAGGTGCGCCCTACGCCTTCTTGTGGGTGTTGGCGTAGTCTATCGCAGCCGCCACCGTGGTGATCTTTTCTGCGTCTTCGTCAGGAATTTCGATGCCGAACTCGTCTTCCAGGGCCATCACCAGCTCCACAGTATCCAGTGAGTCAGCGCCCAGATCGGCCACGAAGGCTTTTTCTGGTGTCACTTGGGACTCTTCTACGCCAAGTTGCTCGGCAATGATTTTTTTAACGCGTGCTTCGATATCGCTCATAGTTTCCCTCTGAGGGTTGTTGATTACCGGTGGATTTTACCTGTTTGGAGACGGGTTTCTAAATTTACATGTACATGCCGCCGTTGACATGCAATTCTTGCCCCGTAATATAGCTCGCTTGCGGGCTGGCCACAAAGGCCACGGCATGGGCAATATCGGCCGGTTTACCCAAATGTCCCAGCGGAATAGCGGCTAATAATGCTTTTTGTTGCGCTTCGGGCAGGCCAGCGGTCATGTCAGTCTCAATAAAACCTGGGGCAATGCAGTTGACGGTGATGTTGCGCGAGCCCAGCTCCCTCGCCAAAGCACGCGTCATGCCTGCCACACCGGCTTTGGCAGCAGCGTAATTGGCCTGTCCGGCATTGCCAGAGGCACCCACAACGCTGGTGATGTTGATAATGCGCCCGTAGCGTTGCTTCATCATGGTGCGCATGACGGCGCGGCTGGCGCGAAAGACGGCTTTAAGGTTGGTGTCCACCACCGCGTCCCACTCCTCGTCCTTCATGCGCATCGACAGCATGTCGCGGGTAATGCCGGCGTTATTCACCAATACATGCAGGCCGCCGTGCTCCTTGGTAATACTGTCAATCAACGCGTCCAACGCTGCACCATCGGTCACGTTCAGCACAGCGCCTTGGATGCCCGTGGCAGTGATTTTTTCTGCACCCTCGGCTGTGGTGGCAGTACCGATGACTTTGCAGCCCTTGGCTTTGAGTTCCTGCGCAATAGCTGCGCCGATGCCGCGTGTGGCTCCGGTGACCAGGGCTATTTGTCCTTCAAATTTTGTATCGCTCATTTGGGTTCACTTTTATCGTTTCGGTATTTGATTTTGAGGAAGGGGACATTCTGGGTCATTTTTTGGACGCAGAGAGCGCGAAGGTTTCGCGAAGGGCGTAAAAAAGTGAACACAAAAACAAAACCAAAAAACTAAAATTATTTAAGAATCGGTTGCCAGTTTTTGAAGAATTGTCATTCTGACTAAATTTGATTTTTCGTCTTTTCTTACCTTCTTTTTCTTGCCTCTGCGCAATTTGCGAAACCTTCGCACCCTCTGCGTTCAAAATTCCCCGAATTTCTCCGCATTAAAACATTAGCCCACCAGCCCCTTAGCCTCAGCCAAAGACGCAGGGTCAAAAATGGCTCCGCTTACCAGCTCAGCATCAATGCGCTTGCACATGCCCGCCAGCACTTTGCCTGGCCCGCATTCGATCATGGTAGATGCGCCACGCGCTTTGATAGCAGCTACGCACTCTACCCAGCGCACGGGGCCGAAGGCTTGGCGAACCAGGGCATCGCGGATCTTGTCCGCATCGGTTTGCACGGCCACGTCAATGTTATTGACGATGGGGATTTGCGGCGCATGGAAAATTAATCTCGCTAATTTGATGCGCAACTTCTCTGCCGCTGGCTTCATCAGGCTTGAGTGGAAAGGCGCGCTGACGGGCAGTGGCAAGCAACGTTTTGCACCACGCGCCTTGAGCAGTTCGCTGACTTTCTCCACGCCCAGTTTGCTGCCGGCAATCACCGTTTGCATCGGGTCGTTAAAGTTCACTGCCTCGGCCACTTCACCGGCCGCTACGCCGCCGGGCGCAGATGCCTCGGCGCAGATGGCTATTACGTCGGCAGCACTCATACCCAGTACGGCAGCCATCGCGCCTGTTCCCGCAGGCACGGCCTCTTGCATTGCAGCAGCGCGCAGGCGCACGGTTTGCACTGCATCGTGCAGGCTCAACACGCCCGAGGCCACCAGTGCTGAATATTCACCCAGCGAATGCCCCGCGACGACCATAGGTTGTGCGCCGCCCTCGGCCAACCAAGCCCGGTACGCCGCCACCCCCGCCACCAGCATTACCGGCTGGGTGTTCACCGTCAAACCCAAGGCCTCTTTCGGCCCTTCTTTGATCAGCTTGGCAACGTCTTCATCGAGGGCATCGCTGGCTTCTTTGACTACAGCTGTCACTGCCGGATGCTCACCCCAAGCGTCCAGCATGCCCACGGACTGCGAGCCTTGGCCGGGGAAGATAAATGCGAATGGTTTCATGTTTGAATGCGTATTTTTACAACGAATAGGGTGATAGCCCAATGAAATATTGCGGGAGCAGCTATAAAGTTAAGAGTACCGCACCCCAAGTAAAACCACCCCCCACACCTTCGAGCAGGACGGTTTGGCCCTTTTTGATCTTGCCGCTGCGCACGGCTTCGTCCATGGCCAACGGAATCGATGCGGCAGAGGTATTTCCATGCTCATCCACGGTGACGATGACTTTGTCCTCATGCAGTTTGAGCTTTTTCGCCGTGCCCAGCATGATGCGGATATTGGCTTGGTGGGGGATCAGCCAGTCGATATCGGCTTCGGTTTTACCAGCCTTGGCCAGCACCGAGCGGGCTACATCGGCCAGCACGCCGACGGCGAGTTTGAAGACGGCTTGGCCGTCCATTTTGAGGGTCGGGTCGCCCAGCACTTGGCCGCCGCTGACGGTACCGGGCACGCAAAGCACGCCAACGTGTTTGCCATCGGCATGCAGCTCGCTGGCCAGAATGCCGGGGGTCTCAGACGCTTCCAGCACCACTGCACCCGCGCCATCACCAAACAGCACGCAAGTGGTGCGATCTTTAAAGTCTAGGATGCGGCTGAACACCTCACTGCCGACCACCAAGGCACATTTGGCTGCGCCGGTTTTGATCATGCTGTCAGCAATAGTCAGGGCATACACAAAGCCGCTGCACACGGCCTGCACGTCGAAGGCGGGGCAGCCGGAGATGGTGGCGGGCTTCGCATCGGACGCTACATTATCCGTAGCTGCTCCCGCAATATTTGATTGGGCTAGGGCCAGTTTGTGCTGCAAAATGGCGGCTGTGGACGGGAACACCATGTCGGGCGTAGAAGTGGCCACAATGATCAAATCGATATCGGACGCGCTGCGGCCAGCGGCTTGCAGGGCGGCTTGGCAGGCGGGCAAAGCCAGGTCGCTGGCTGTCACGTCAGCAGCAGCAAAGTGGCGGGCGCGGATACCGGTGCGCTCGACGATCCATTCGTCGGAGGTTTCTACGCCATTGGCGGCCAGCTCGGCGGCTAAATCTGCGTTCGTCAGGCGGCGCGGGGGCAAATAACTGCCGGTACCTGTGATGCGTGAATATTTAACGGTCATGGGCCCAATGTTACAGCCTAAAACGTTGGACCCTAGGATGACTTGGACTGATAGACGCGGCCTCAAGCAGCCAGTTGCGCGTCTTGCCCTATGGCCTCCAGCAGAGGCGCGGCGCGCGCAATGCGCGCTTTGACCTTTTCCAGCAGGTTGTGGCTGGCGGCTTCGTAGGCTTTATTCAACGCTTGCTCAAAGGCGTAGGCGTCAGCCGAGCCATGGCTTTTAAATACCAGGCCGCGTAGGCCCAGCAGCGCTGCTCCGTTGTACCGGCGATGGTCTAACCGTTTTTTAAACGCTTTTAAAACCCAATACGAGACAATGGCTGCAAATTTGGTGAAAATATTGCGGGAAAACTCGGCTTTGAGAAAACCACCCAGCATGGCGGCGAGGCCCTCAATGGTTTTGAGCGCTACATTGCCTACAAAGCCATCGCAGACCACAATATCGGTCACGCCGCTGAAAATATCGTTGCCTTCGACGTTGCCATAAAAATTAAGATCGCCACTTTTAGAAGCAGAACGCAGCAGTTCACCTGCTTTTTTGATGGTTTCGTTACCTTTAATGACTTCTTCACCAATATTGAGCAGACCCACTGATGGGTTTTCATCGTTATTCAGCACAGACACTAAGGCCGCGCCCATCACCGCAAACTGGAACAGGTGTTCGGCGGTGCAGTCGACGTTGGCACCCAGATCCAGCACCGTCGTAGCGCCACCCTTATTGTTGGGCAATTGTGTGGCAATGGCGGGGCGGTCAATACCGTCTAGCGTTTTGAGCACGTAGCGGGCGATAGCCATGAGCGCACCGGTATTGCCAGCGGAGACTGCTGCCTGGGCTGCGCCAGACTTGACCTGTTCTATCGCCACCCGCATGGACGAATTTCGCTTTTTGCGCAGAGCAATTTCTATCGGATCGTCCATAGCCACCACCTCGGTAGCTGGCACGATGGTGGCGCGGGGATGATTAAAGCTGGCCAATGCGTCGTTTTGGCCAACCAGCAACAGAGTGGCTTCCGGATGTTTGGCCAAGAATGCGCGACACGCTGGCAATGTGCTTGCCAGCCCTAGGTCGCCGCCCATGCAGTCGACGGCGATCACCGTGCTACTTGTCATTCGAACTACTCAAAAAGAGAAACTGTAAAGCAAAAATAGCAAAAGCCCGATGCTACAGCGGTAGCGGCGGGCTTTGAGGGGGATGGCAGATTAGATCGCAGGCTACGCCTACAAACGCTTACCCGCTACCCAACCGGCTTATTCAGCAGCGGTTTTAGATTTGATCACCTGACGGCCACGGTAAAACCCGTTAGGGCTGATGTGGTGGCGCAAATGGGTCTCGCCTGTGGTGGGCTCAACCGCGATGCCTGGCGTATCCAGAGCGTAGTGGGCACGGTGCATACCGCGCTTGGAAGGGGACTTTTTGTTCTGTTGAACTGCCATGGTGGGCTCCTATGTCTTTGCGTCACTTATCTGCGGGCAAAGGGTAAAGTTTGGGAAAAGTTGCGCCCGATGTGCAAATGCCATTAAGACGCGAAGCCTCAGATTATAACCCGGTTCGCCGCCCTCGGCTAGAGGCTACTCACTGGACTTCTTTAGGCTGCCCAAAGCAGCAAAAGCATTGGGCTTCTGCGTCAGCGCAGCCTTGAATTCCTCGTCAGTGGACGCCAACTTCACACTCACTGGGCAGACCTCATGCTTGGGCACGATGGGCAGCGCCATCAGCAGTTCGTCTTCGATCAAGGCTTGCAGGTCAAATTGTTTAGACAGTACCAGCAAATCTTCTTCAGATTCGTCGTCCTCTGCCATGGCAATGGCTTCGGTGGCCACAAAACGGAAGGTGCTGTGGATGTCCAGCGCCACGTCCACGGGGCCTAGGCAGCGTTGGCAGACCATCGGTACATGTACGTGGGCCTTGAGGTGTAGCCAAGGCTGCGCGCCGCCGCCGGCGGGGGTGATCGTCTCGCCACGCGCGCTCCAAGTGACGGTTTTTTTATCAAAGTCAACGGCATCCCTTTGCAAGTCTTGCACGAGGCGCTCGTAGTTTGATAACGCATCGTGGCCTGAAAGGGCTTCGCTTGCCAGCGCAAACTTGCGTACGTCGATCTGCGAGGGTGGAGATGTGGGCGGTGTGGAGGTAGTCATGGCGGGTACAGGCCTTAAGTGTAAGAGAATCGGGCTATGCAAACTTTAAATTCTTCTGCCCGAGCTGGCAACACAGCGCGCGCTTTGGTGCTGGGCTCCACATCCCGTTACCGCCGCGAGCTGCTGGAGCGCCTGCGCGTACCTTTTGAAGTGGCAGCGCCAGATGTGGACGAAACACCACTGCCCGGCGAAGCACCCTTGGCACTGGCCCAACGCCTGGCACTAGCCAAGGCGCAGGCTGTGGCGGCCAAGTTCCCCAATGCGGTGGTCATCGGTTCTGACCAAGTGGCCGATCTGCAGGGCGAGCCGCTGGGCAAGCCCGGCAACCACTCACGCGCCACCGAGCAACTGCGCCGCATGCGCGGGCAGGTGGTGGTCTTTCAAACCGCGCTGGCGGTGGTGTGTCAAGCAACTGGATTTGTACAGCAAGACGTAGCGGCAGTGCGCGTGCTGTTCCGCGATTTAAGCGACGCCGAGATTGAGGCGTATTTGATAGCCGAAGAGCCCTACGACTGCGCAGGCAGTGCCAAAAGCGAAGGACTGGGCATCGCCCTACTAGAGCGGATTGACAACGACGACCCCACTGCCTTGATCGGCCTGCCGCTGATCCGCACCGCGAGGATGATTCGCGCTGCGGGAGTACGTTTGTTATAAAGTCTTGTTTTGCAAAGGATGAAATACGGGGAATTTTTGAACGCACAGGGCGCTAAGATTTCGCAGAGAACGCAAAGGGGTAAATACCGAAAGTAAATCCAATAATTCAAATTGAGGGTGCGTTTTTAAAATTAGTTTTTTCTTTTTTGCATTTTCTTTTTTTGTATCTTTTCTGCGCTTTCTGCGTTCAAAAACTCTCCCTCTTTTAGCCTATGAAATATGACCACACCTAAAGGCACTCTGTACCTTGTGCCCGCGCCGCTAGACTTTGGCTGCGAAAGCCAAGCTCCGATCACCGACGCACTCCCTAACGGCACGCTGCAAGTGGCCGCGCGTCTGACCCACTGGATCTGCGAGAACGCCAAAAGCACCCGCGCTGTGCTCAAGCGCGTGGGCGAGGTGCTGCCCCTGGCCGCGCCCTTGCAGCAACAAACCATCACCGAGCTACCGCGCGAAGTACATAAAAAAGGCGACCACCACCCTGGCAGCTTCGACGCCAATCCCCTACTGCAAGCCGCCCTGCAAGGTCACGACTTAGGCCTTATCAGCGAAGCCGGCATGCCCGCCATAGCCGACCCAGGCAGCTCCGTGGTGCGCGCCGCGCATGCATTGGGCATCAACGTCGTGCCCCTGGTCGGCCCCTGCTCCCTGCTGCTAGCCTTGGCTGCCAGCGGCCTGAACGGCCAAAATTTTGCCTTCGTAGGCTACCTGCCCCAAGACGCAGAAGCGCGCGTGCAGCGCATCAAAGCGCTGGAAGCATTGGCATTGAAAACCGGGCAGACGCAGTTGTTTATTGAAACGCCGTACCGCAATGTTGCTGTGTGGGAGTCGTTGCTCAAAACACTTTCACCGACTATGCGATTGAGTGTGAGTAGTGGCCTCACACTGGAGACTGCCCGGACCCGCAGCGCCTTGGTGAAAGAGCACCGCATGGCCTGCGTCGATGCCAACGCCATATCTGCCTTGGCTGCACCGTGTGTTTTTGGCCTGGGGTAACAAAAAAAGCCCAAAGTCTTGCAACTTTGGGCTTTTTGACGACTGACAAGCTGATTAAGGCTTGCTGGCTGTCGGGAAAGGCCATGCGGCCTGCGGATTCAGAGTAGTCTGAGCCGAGGGAGCAGGGGCTGCAGCGGGTGCTTTCGCAGCTTTCTTGGCAGCGGGTTTTTTCGCGGCTTTCTTAGCTGCAGGCTTTTTTGCTGCGGGTTTCTTAGCTGCTACTTTTTTTTTAGCAGCAGCTTTTTTTGCCGGTGCTTTTTTCGCAGCGGCTTTTTTAGCTGGCTTTGCAGCTGCAGCTTTTTTCGCTGCCGGCTTCTTAGCCGCAACTTTTTTCACTACAGCTTTTTTCGCCGCTGGTTTCTTAGCAGCAACTTTTTTCACTGCTGCTTTTTTGGCCGGAGCCTTTTTAGCAGCGGCTTTTTTCGCTGGGGCTTTCTTTGCTGCAGCTTTTTTCGCTGGAGCTTTTTTCGCTACGGCTTTTTTTGCCGGTGCTTTTTTCGCAGTTGCCATTTTCATTCTCCTAGATCTAGTTGATACTTCAACTTGGAATGCACTCTGTGCGTGTTGGACGCCCAAAGCGACTCAGCGCGTTGGACAGATGCCCAGCGCGCTGAATGGGGGAACAAACGTCCGTACCGCGCTCTGTGGCGCAGTTTTGGAAATTTGAAATACTTAACAGACTCATATTTTTAGTCAATTGATTTGGTTGGCCATCAATCCCAGGACAGCGCGCCACCGGACTGGTACTCAATCACGCGTGTCTCAAAGAAATTGCGCTCTTTCTTCAAATCAATCATTTCGCTCATCCACGGAAAGGGATTTTCCTCATTCGGAAACAGCTCTTCCAATCCAATCTGGGTAGCTCGGCGGTTGGCGATGTAACGCAGATAGCCCTTGAACATCGAAGCGTTCAAACCCAGCACGCCACGCGGCATGGTGTCCTCTGCGTAACGATACTCAAGCTCTACCGCTTTCATAAACAAGGCGTTGATCTCGGCCTTGAACTCCGAAGTCCACAAATGCGGGTTTTCCAGCTTGAGCTGGTTGATCAGGTCAATACCGAAATTGCAATGCATGGACTCGTCGCGCAAGATGTACTGGTATTGCTCGGCAGCGCCGGTCATCTTGTTTTGCCGACCCAGCGCCAATATTTGCGTGAAACCGACGTAGAAAAACAAGCCTTCCATCAAGCAGGCAAATACGATCAGAGATTTAAGCAGGGTTTGATCTGCCTCAGGTGTCCCCGTTTTGAAGTGTGGATCAGAGATGACTTCAATGAAAGGGATTAAAAACTGATCTTTGTCCTTGATGGACTGCACTTCGTTATAGGCGTTGAAGATCTCAGCCTCATCCAATCCTAGCGACTCTGTGATGTATTGGTAGGCGTGGGTATGAATGGCCTCCTCAAAAGCCTGACGCAGCAGGAACTGACGGCACTCTGGCGCTGTGATGTGGCGGTAGGTACCCAGTACGATATTATTTGCAGCCAAGGAGTCGGCCGTCACGAAGAAACCCAAGTTGCGTTTGATCAAACGACGCTCATCATCTGTCAAGCCGTTCGGGTCTTTCCACAGCGCGATATCACGCGTCATGTTGACTTCTTGCGGCATCCAGTGGTTAGCGCAGGTGGCCAGGTATTTTTCCCAAGCCCATTTGTATTTGAAAGGTACCAACTGATTCACGTCGGTTTGGCCGTTGATGATGCGCTTATCGGCTGCATTGACGCGGCGCGCTGCTGCAGGCTTGGCTTGGCTTGCAGGTGACGACGGCGGCACCGGTGCACCATCATCGAGCAAGCGGCGTACTGGCTGCGACGCGGCTGGCGAAACAACGGAAGAAAACTGATCCACGCGGCTAGCTAATGCGCCACTGAGTACTGCTGTTTGCAATGCGGGTGTAACTTCTTCGTCCCAAGTCAACATAAATTATTCCAATACTTCAATTATGAGAGCAGACACTAAAAAATGCAAAGCGTTTGCATGATGTAGCGCTGTATTGTGTTGCTGTTTTGCATCGCACGAGCGTGAAATGTCTTACTAGCTATGTTTTTTAGAGCTACGAAAGCTGCTTCATTTTGCATAGCAAGTTGACACGTTCAACACTACTGCGCGCCTACTGACACGACTCGCAAGTGGGGTCGTCCACGCCGCAAAATCTGATATCGGTTGCGGGCATTGCGCTGAGCTGCTCACGCGCTGCGGCTGCTGCGGCATCTATCGCACTCACACTGGCTCCAGGCGCACTGCTTACACCGCCCCCACTGCCCGAGGACACCGAGTTCATCTTTCCAGCTTTCACAGTGGACTTCTCAGCGTGCGTGGCTCCCACGGTACGCAGGTAGTAGGTGGTCTTCAGACCACGGGTCCAAGCCAGCTTGTAGGTGTCATCGAGTTTTTTACCCGATGCTCCGGACATGTAGATATTGAGCGACTGGGCTTGGTCAATCCACTTCTGACGACGTGCTGCAGCTTCGATCACCCAGGTCGTATCCACTTCAAATGCCGTTGCGTACAAGGACTTGATCTCTGCGGGCACACGGTCGATCGGTCGTAGCGAGCCGTCATAGTGCTTGAGATCCACCACCATCACATCATCCCACAGACCCAAGCGCTTGAGGTCACGCACCAAGTAGCCGTTGATGATTGTGAACTCTCCCGACAAGTTGGACTTGACGGACAGATTACCAAAGCAGGGCTCGATACAGGCATCCACACCGATGATGTTGGAGATGGTGGCAGTGGGCGCTATGGCGACACAGTTGGAGTTGCGCATGCCGTCTTGGGCTATTTTGTTGCGCAGCACATTCCAGTCCAGCTTGGCCGAGCGGTCTACTTCGACGTAGCCACCGCGCTCTTTAGCCAGCATATCCAGAGTGTCCAGCGGCAAAATACCACGATCCCACAAAGAGCCTTTGTAGCTGGAGTATTTGCCGCGCTCTTTGGCCAGCTCAGTCGATGCCCAGTAGGCGTAATAGCAAATCGCTTCCATCGACTCGTCAGCAAACTCCACCGCCGCTTGGCTCGCATAAGGCACGCGCAGCTCGTACAGGCTGTCCTGGAATGCCATCAGGCCCAGGCCCACCGGACGGTGGCGCATATTGG
This sequence comes from Polaromonas sp., assembly GCA_043777795.1. GTDB lineage: Bacteria > Pseudomonadota > Gammaproteobacteria > Burkholderiales > Burkholderiaceae_C > JAAFIP01. The sequence continues at coordinate 14,142 of JAYWHJ010000234.1, forward strand.
AGTCACGCGCCTTCTTGACGGCGTAGTAGTTGATGTCAATCACGTTATCCAGCATGCGCATGGCCACGGTGATGGTTTTCTTCAGCTTGTCGTGGTCGAGCTTGCCGTCTTTCAGGTGCTGCACCAAATTGACTGAGCCGAGGTTACACACGGCTGTTTCGGTGTCGCTGGTATTGAGCGTGATCTCGGTGCACAGGTTGGACGAGTGCACTACGCCGGTATGCTGCTGCGGCGAGCGAATATTGCAGGCGTCCTTGAATGTGATCCAGGGATGGCCGGTTTCAAACAGCATGGTCAGCATCTTGCGCCACATGTCGGCGGCCTGCACGGTGCGGTAAGGCTTGATCTCGCCTTGGGCGGCTTTGGCTTCGTAGGCGACGTAGGCCTTTTCAAAGTCGGCACCAAACTTGTCATGCAGATCAGGCACGTTGTTGGGCGAGAACAAGGTCCACGGGCCTTTTTCCATCACGCGGCGCATGAACAGATCAGGGATCCAGTTGGCGGTGTTCATGTCGTGCGTACGGCGACGGTCGTCGCCAGTGTTTTTGCGCAACTCCAGGAACTCCTCCATGTCCAGATGCCAGGATTCCAGGTAAGTGCAGACCGCGCCCTTGCGCTTGCCGCCTTGGTTCACTGCCACGGCGGTATCGTTCACCACCTTGAGGAAAGGCACTACGCCTTGCGATTCGCCATTGGTGCCTTTAATGTGCGCACCCAGCGCGCGCACGCGGGTCCAGTCGTTGCCCAGGCCGCCAGCAAACTTGGACAGCAAAGCGTTTTCTTTGATCGACTCGTAAATGCCGTCCAAATCGTCGGGCACAGTCGTCAGGTAGCAGCTGGACAGCTGCGAGCGCAGGGTGCCGCTATTGAACAAAGTAGGTGTGCTGGACATGAAATCAAACGAAGACAGCACTTCGTAAAACTCTATGGCACGTGCTTCGCGGTTGATCTCGTTAAGTGACAAACCCATGGCCACCCGCATAAAGAAAGCCTGCGGCATCTCGATACGGGTTTTACGTACATGCAAAAAGTAGCGGTCATACAGGGTTTGCAGACCGAGGTAGTCAAACTGCAAATCGCGCTCGGGCTTGAGGGCGGCGCCCAGGCGCTTCAAGTCGAACTGCAGCAAGCGCTCGTCCAACAGTTCGTTATCAACGCCTTTCTTGATGAACACCGGAAAATACTCAGGGTATTTTTCGCCCATCTGCTCCTGCACGACCTCTTCGCCCAAAATTTCACGGCGGATGGTGTGCATCAGCAAGCGCGCCGTAGCGTAGGTGTAGTCTGGATCTTTTTCGATCAAGGTACGCGCAGCCAAGATCGAGGCTTTGTAAACCTCGTCTACCGGCACACCGTCGTACAGGTTGCGCAGCGTTTCAGACAGGATAGGGGCTGGCGTGATGTCTTTGCCCAAGTTGGCGCAGGAAGACTCAATCAAGCCTTGCAACTTGGCCATGTCCAAAGCCACGCGCTTACCACCGTCCATAACGTGCATGGCAGGTGCTGCTACTGTTGTCACGGGCGCTAGCTTGGCGCGCTCTTGGGTGCGGCGCTCGCGGTACAACACATAAGCGCGGGCGATTTCATGGTGTTCGCTGCGCATCAAGCCCAGCTCTACTTGGTCTTGCACGTCTTCAATGTGGAAGGTGCCACCGCTGGGGCGTGAGCGCATGAGCGCACGCACTACGGCTTGGGTCAAACCATCCACTGTCTCGCGCACACTGGCAGATGCAGCGCCTTGAGTGCCATGCACGGCGAGAAACGCCTTCATCATGGCCACGGCGATTTTGCCTGGTTCAAAGGGTACCACCGCACCATTGCGGCGGATGATTTGGTATTGCGCCAGGCTTTGCGTAGCACTCGCCGAGAGGCTGTGGCTGACATGGCGTTCGCCATGATCGCCAGTAACAGTTGGCGACGCAGAATACGATTCTGGGAGAGATACGGTTTGCATTGTTTCCTCTAATTTAACTTTTTTGGGGTACCACTTGTCGATATGCGAAGCGGGGCGCCGAGCGTCTGTTTCTGGCTGCTCGGGCAGTTTTCGATACATCTAAAGACCTGACCTCGCCGCTTAGCACCTACTATATCTAGTATGCGGGCAGATGGCAAGCCACTAGATGTAGTGTATATCCCTGCAACAGAATTTGAACGGTTTTAGAGTAAAAATTAGCTGTTTCGCTTTGCAAAAAGCTGCAAAAGACTTTTTCTTTAGAAAAAAACCAGGCACCACGGGAATGCAGACCATATGGCAAAGCGCACCGGGCTTACCCTTACGACGATAGTTTGAATGGGGTTGCGCCTTGGCCAGGCTTTTTGCCCGCCAGGCCGCGTGCGCCTTCACTTTTTTTACTTCACCATTTTTCAAAAATCCCGCAATCAGCCTAAATTTCGCCAAGTAAAAATGGGAAAGATTGCGGACTCCACGCAACACTTGCGGCCAATCCCAGCCAGTCAAATCCCTTGCCGGGGTCTTGTTTACGTCCTGGTGCAATATGTTCATGTCCGACCACAAATGAGATCGGGTAGTTTTGCCTCAAAGCCAAGCACAAAGTGCCCAACGCAGCATATTGTGCTTCTTCAAAGGTGTCACCTTCCAAGCCCTCTAATTCAATCCCGATGGAAAAGTCATTGCAGTTGTCTCGCCCTTGAAACGACGAAGCGCCGGCATGCCAAGCCCGGTCATCGCCACTGACAAACTGCCATACCGCACCATTGCGCGCAATAAAAAAATGACTTGACACCTGCAGACCGCGAATCGATTGGAAATAAGGGTGTGCATCCCAGTCTAGCTGGTTGGTAAACAAAGCTTGAACTTGGTCGCCCCCGTACTGGCCTGGTGGCAAACTGATCGAATGTACGACCACCAAATTCACCACCGCGTCCTGAGGTCGAGCACCGTAGTTTGGCGACTCTATGCGCCGCGCCAAGGTGTACCATCCATCAGTCCACATCGGCACTGAGTCAACCAAGAGGTCGGCCCGAGAAGGCGTTTTAGCGCGCATAGCGGGACATTCGACAGTGCGCCTTAGTCGTGCGCCACATTGGAGCTAGAAGGAATTTGTGCATCGATACCCAGACGCACCATGCGGTAGCGAATTTGGCGCAAGCTAATACCTAAACGTGCCGCCGCGGCTGTGCGGTTAAAGCTGCACTCGGTCAATGCTTGTAGCAAAATGGCCTTTTCTTGCGTGTCCAGATGGGATTGCAAATCGCTCGGCATCGCCGTGGGCACCACGTCAATGAAGCGCTCGCCGCCGGGGACGAATGCCAACGAATCAGTATCGTGGCCCGAATCAGGGCTTAACGCACTCACATCTCCTTCAATCTCCAACTCAGCTCCGTCAGACAACGCTAAAGAGCGGTGCAATATGTTTTCCAGCTCGCGCACATTGCCCGCCAAGGGACTGCGCTGCAAGGTCGCCATCATGGCTACAGACACCGCGCGTGCTTGCTCTCCACTATCCGCGGCAATCCGCGCCAGCAAGGTTTGGGTTAACTGAGGCAGGTCTTCGCGCCGATCCCTAAGCGCGGGCAAGGCTATCTCTATCACGTTGAGCCGGTAATACAGGTCTTGACGAAACAATCCCTTCGCCGCTTGGGCGGCCAGGTCATGGTGGGTCGCACTGACTATGCGCGTATCTACCGACTCTTCTTGGGTACCTCCCAGAGCACGCACACTGCGCTCCTGGATCGCGCGCAGCAGCTTGGCTTGCATGGCCAACGGTAAATCGCCAATCTCGTCGAGAAACAACGTACCACCGTTGGCCGCTTGAAAATAACCTTCTCGGTCTTGGGTAGCGCCGGTATACGCACCTTTGCGGGCACCAAAAAACTCCGCCTCTAGCAAAGCTTCGGGAATCGCACCGCAATTGACCGCGACAAAGGGGCCATTCGCGCGGTGACTGCATGCATGGATGGCTTGGGCCACCAGCTCTTTACCGGTGCCTGATTCACCGCGTACCAGCACCGGGGCCATGCTGCGTGCCACTTTTTGTACCCGCTCACGCACTGAGCGCATGGCTTGGGAGTTACCGACCATGCGCGCCAAAGCGGCGGGTTGCGGCGGTACCGCATCCACAGCACTGGTAGCAGTCTGACCTGCTGGTGGCGCTGCTCGGACGCTTGGAGCAACGCCAGCTGGTGTCACAACGTACTCCAGAGAGCCCTTTTGCTGCTCGTTTTGCGCCGCTTGCATGGGCGCTGCGATGGGCTTGGCTGCGGGTGCGGCGTTCGATTGTGAAGACCGCACCGCCTGCGCCACCACGCTGCGAAACTGCTTTAAGTCAACCGGTTTGGTCAAATAATCAAAGGCACCTGCCTTCAATGCTTCCACCGCGTTTTCAGCTGATCCGTAGGCTGTAATCACCACACAGCGCTCACTGCGCTGCTGCTGGGACAAAAATCGCAATACATCCAAGCCCAGGCCGTCTTGCAAACGCATGTCGGAGATCACGGCGTCGAAACGCTGACTTTGCAATGCCTCCAAGGCTTGAGCGACACCCTCAGCAGTGTGCACCACATAGCCTTCCCGTACCAAGCTAAATTCATACAAGGTGCGCAGATCGGGCTCGTCGTCGATCACGAGTACTTTGGGACGGTCAGTATCAACAGGAGCAGGCATGGATGGGATTTTAGAGTGATCTAGATAAAGCGGAGGGCAAGTTAGCGGCAATATTAAGCAACACAAAAAATTCGTTGCCCGCCTGCACTGGTGAAAAATCCGAATCCCTGAACTCCGCACGCTCGCTGCGCTGATAGCCAATCACTGCGCCATGGCGCGCGCACAGCTCGCGGCAAATATACAGGCCCAGGCCACTGGAGCGACTCTCCGAGCTGAAAAAGGGCTCGAACAGATGCCGCTGCACGCCCTGCTCGATGGGCGCTGCATCGCTCCACACCGCCAAACGAATCACAGATGGGGTTTGCGCATCCTGGTTGTCAAGTTGCGCAGGCGCATCGGGGGAATGGATAAACACCTCTATTGCATCAGCCCGTTTGCTTGCGTAGCGCAGCGCATTGTCCAGCAAATTAACCAGCACACGACGCAGATGCTCTTCGTCAAACACGATGGTGTTGCACGCCGTACTTTGCGCGATGCGCAGTTGGTCGCCACAGGCATTTTGCAAGCCCCAGTCACGGCATATGCCTATGATAGTGCGCTCGGCATCACCCACTATTTGCCCAGGCGCCGCTGCAGGAGTGACGCGCGAAACATCCAGTACATCATCCACAATACGGGCCAAACGCTTGGCATTGTGCTGAACCATCAGGCTGAGTTTTTGCTGCGCTGGCAGCACCAAATCCTCTGCCAACAAGGCGTTGGCCTGCGAAATGGCAGCCAAGGGGTTGCGGATCTCGTGCGCCACAGCTGCCGACATTCGCCCCATTGCGGCAAGCTTGTCATTACGCAAGCGGGCCTCCATCTCGCGTAGGTCCTCCAAAAACAAAACGCACAGGGTGTCTGCATCGTGCACGCCGCTGCGGCTACCCGCTGCCAGTTGGGTGCGCACCCGCAAAAGGTGTGTGGCGCCCGCGGTGTCGGTAATGGCCACCTCGGCATCTTGCGGGCGCAGAGTCGACAAAGTGGCACTAGCCAGGTCCACCAACGGTTTCCAGGCCGTGTGGGAGGCCAACATGAATGTCATATTGGGTAACAGCACAATTTGCGCTGTGCTGTTGTATGAGCCCGCTGACTGCGTGCGCGGCCCCAGCATGGCACGAGCCGCAGGGTTGGCGGTGCGCACCACGCCATTGGCATCGACTACCAACACACCATCGCTGAGGGCGTCGACCACCAATTGGTTTACCTGGGTTTGGGCGCGGGCAGCCATGGCATTGGTATGGGCGATGCGCTCTTGCCTGGCTAAACGCGTGGCCAACTGGTTGGTCAAATAAGCCACTAAAAATAAACCCGTTCCCGTCACAGCGGCTTGTAAAAAACGCGGCGTAGCTTCTGCGATACCCCAAATAGATATTTGCCAAGCCTCCACCAGCAAGGCCAAGGTGACCGCGGCCGCTGTTCCCAACGCCAGCAGTAATGACCCCAGCACCGCGGCTAACAAGACCGGTAATACAAACAAAGGAGTGAAGTTAAATCCACCAATTTGCAAATACAGCAGCGACGAAAACACCAGTACATCAGCGCCCACCGTCACCAGCCATTGAGGGTCAAACTGCGAGGCCGAGCGCTCTGGTTTGCCCCAAATGCGCACCCACAAAGTCAAGGCCAGATACCCGCCGCACAGAAACAGTGCGGTAATAGTCGTCGGCGTGGGCCCGGTGTACTGCAAATACACCATCAGGGCCAGCAGCACACTGGCAACCAAAATACGTGCCGCCATAAACGCGCGCCAAAGGCGCGGCAAACCCTCGTCTAGACTGTGCGCTGCATCCAGCTCACGAGGCAAGGTCGAACGGGTCGGTAAGCGCATCAACCCTCGCGCAGACTCAGGTGGGCGCCACAGCAGTAGCTACCGCGCTTGCCCACCACGGCATCGGTGACTGGCAAATGCACGCCACAGGCGGCGCATCGCAGCATCGGTTGAGGTGGGCCTGTGTGGGGGGCATTGGGTTTATCAGGCTGCGGCTTCGTTTGCTGCGTTTGGGCGTTTTGGCGATTCTTGCGCCAAATCCAAAACGCGACCGCCACTATCGCTACGACGATTAAATATTTCATGGTGCCCGTTGCAAAAAAATTTCCAGTACAAAGCGCGAACCGACATATGCCAACAGCAACAGGCCCGCACCTGTGTACAGCATGCGCACGGCGCGTTTGCCGCGCCAACCCCATCGCCAGCGGCCCCACAGCAAAAATGCAAACACCGACCACGACAGCACCGAGAAAATAGCTTTGTGATTCCATTTCCAGGCGATGCCCGCGCCGTATAGCGACTCGCTAAACAGCCAACCCACAAGCAAGGTGGCACTGAGCAGCACAAAACCCACCATCACAAAGGCAAACATCAAGCGCTCCAAGGTCATCAAGGGCACACCCACTTGGCTGGCATCTCCCGCCGCACCCAGACGCATTTGGGCTTCAGAGCGGGTCATCAGCCAAGCATGCACCACCGCTGCAGCAAACAAGGCATAGGACGCAATGCCCAGCACCCAGTGCAGTGGCAACCACAGCGAGGCGCGCGCATGCAGCACGCTTCCAGGAAAGCACAAACCCAGCAGCACAGCTGCTGCGCCCAAACCCGCCAGTACGGTGCGCGACTGCAACTGCGGGTAAAAACGGCTCTCCAGCGCATACACCGTCAGCACCAGCCAGGCCGTGGTGGACACCGCAGGGCCAAAACCAAAGCGCGCGCCGCCCGCATCGGCCTGGCCTAAACCGAGCAAGGCCACCGCCAGCAGTGCACCATGCAGCACCCACGCCGCCAGCAGCGCGATACGGGCAGAGCGAGGGCCCAGCGTGCGGCGCGCAGCAGGTAACACATAGGCCATGATGGCCAAAATGCCCAAAATCCACGCCAACGTCGACGCACCAGATAAAATCATGTGCAAAGTGTACCCCGCTCGTGCCTGGTTTACCGCACTGGCATACTTGAGCTGCCCTGCTTAAGTGCCCTAAGCGGTCCACATTCCCGTCCACCGCCCTACTCCCCAGCTCTCACCAGCCCACTTCACACCATGGCTTCTGCTCTTACCGACAAACTTTCGCGCCTTGTTAAAACCCTCAGCGGTCAAGCACGGATCACCGAATCCAACGTGCAAGACATGCTGCGCGAAGTGCGCATGGCCCTACTGGAGGCTGACGTAGCCCTGCCTGTGGTGCGCGACTTTATCGCCCGAGTGAAAGACAAAGCCCTGGGCCAAGAGGTCATTGGCTCACTCAAACCCGGCCAGGCGCTGGTGGCCGTGGTGCAAAAAGAGCTGACTGCGACCATGGGCGATTTGACTTCGCCTGACGGCATGCACCGCTATGTGGCCGACATCAACCTGGCCGCCCAGCCGCCCGCCGTAATCTTAATGGCCGGTTTGCAGGGCGCTGGTAAAACCACCACCACTGCCAAACTGGCTAAACACCTGATTACCAAACGTAAAAAGAAAGTGCTGACGGTCTCGGGCGACGTGTACCGGCCCGCCGTCGCCCATCGTCGCGGCGAGCTCCTTGTGCACGATGC
>JAYWHJ010000235.1:0-8072 GCA_043777795.1 Polaromonas sp.
GGGTTCCCAAAATCAATGGCGAGTTCAAGATTCCTGTGGTTTCGATCCATACCCTGGGCGATTTGTTTGTCCCCTTTAACATGCAACAGGTCTACCAAAAACGAGCTGCGGCCAAAGGCAACAGCAACTTCTTGGTACAGCGCGCCATTCGCGGCGTCACGCATTGCGACTTTACCGTCGCTGAGCAAGCGGACGCTTTTGATGCCATGATCAAATGGGAACGTGACGGAGTCAAACCTGCTGGGGACGACGTAGTGACGCCTGCCACCGTGGCAGCACCTAGCTACGGTTGTGCCCACACCAAAAATACTCTAGGGCCAGACGACGCTGGCGGCGGCGCTGCAGCGTTCCGACCCACAGTGGCAGCTATCGCAGCCTGCCCTGCACCTTAGATCGGCTTGAACCTCAGCACTGAGGTTCCTTTTTTGGTTTTAAAACACCTCGCAGGTAGACTGTAGGCAATGTGTCCTGCAGGTTGCCAGCGGGGTTTTTTTTACGCCACGTTTTTCACTCGTAGCGCAATGCCTGAATCGGTAATAGCTTGGAAGCCCGGCGCGCCGGATAAAAACCAAAGAACACACCCACTACGGCCGAGAACACGGTAGACAACACGATGGAGGACAGCGTCATGCTGACCTGCCAGCCGGCAAATTGGCCTACCGCCCATGTAGCGATGGCGCCAATCAACACGCCTACGGCACCGCCAATCAAACTCAGGGTGACCGCTTCGATCAAAAACTGTGCGAGGATGTCTTTGCTGCGCGCACCTACGGCCATGCGCAGGCCGATCTCGCGGGTGCGCTCGGTGACGCTCACCAACATGATGTTCATGATGCCGATGCCGCCGATGATCAGGCTGATGCCTGCTACGGCGGCCAGCAGCATGGTCATGATGCGGCTGTTGGCTTCTTGGGCTTGCAAAATTTCAGTGAGGTTGCGCACGCTAAAGGGCTCGTCTGCGCCAGGTTGCACCTTAAGGCGCTGGCGCAGCAGGTCTCTGATGCCCTCTTCTGCAGCCTTCATGCTCTGGCCTTCCTTGACCTTCACGCTCATCGAGCCTATGCGCTTGAGCTTGCCGCCACTGCCGCCCTGGATGCGGTTGCGGTAGGTGCTGATGGGCACAATGACAATGTCGTCTTGGTCTTGCCCCATCATGTTCTGACCTTTTTTCTCCAGTACGCCAATGATGGTGACGGGCACTTTCTTGACACGAATGACTTGGTCTAGAGGATCGCCATCGCCAAACAGTTGCTGCGCCGTGGTGACGCCGATGAGCGCCACCTTGGCCGATCCTTGCATGTCGGTAGCTTCAAAGGCGCGCCCGCTGCTCAAGGGCCACTCGCGTGCCTCTAAATAGTCATTGGTAGTGCCAAACACCGAGGTGCTCCAGTTGCTGTTGCCCGCCACCACTTGGGCGGTGGTGCGCAAGCTGGGCGCAGCTACTTGGACCTCGGGAATGTCTCTGGCAATCGCCAGCGCGTCTTCTTCAGTCAGCGCCTGGCCGGTTTGCGCGCCCATGCGCACGCCACCGGCCGTGAGGCCGCCAGGCAGCACCAGCATGATGTTGCTGCCCAAGCCCTTCATCTGGTCTTGCACGCGGTTAGTCGCGCCCTGGCCTACAGCGATCATGGTGATAACTGCGGCGACGCCAATGATAATGCCCAGCATGGTGAGGATGCTGCGCAGCGTGTTGGCGGCCAGGGCTCTGAGGGCGCTGCGCAGGGCGGCTAGGAAGTTCATGTGGTCGCGCCTTCCGCCGCCGCAAAAGAAGTGGGGGCAGAGGCCAATTTCGTACTGGTGACAGGCGCTCCGGGTGGGTGGTCTTCCTGAATTGCGATCTGACCCCATTTCTTTTGCTCATCCCGTTCACCTAGAGCTTGTCGAACAGTGTCCTCCACAATATGCCCATCCTTGAAGACGATCTTGCGGCGGGCCCAGGCGGCGATGTCGGCTTCGTGGGTGACGAGTACGACGGTCATGCCTTGCGCGTTCAGCTCGGTCAGCAGGTGCATGATGTCTTCGGAGGTTTGGCTGTCCAACGCGCCTGTTGGTTCGTCGGCCAAGATAAGTTGCGGATTGTTGACGAGTGCACGGGCGATGGCGACGCGCTGCTGCTGGCCGCCCGACAGCTCCGAGGGCGTGTGGTCCATGCGCTGGCCCAAGCCTACTTTGGTCAATGCCGCACTGGCCTTGTTGCGCCGCTCGGCGGACTTGATGCCACTGTAGACCATAGGCAGCTCTACGTTTTCCAGCGCGCTGGTGCGCGGCAGCAGGTTGAACTGCTGAAACACAAAGCCGATGCGCCGGTTGCGAATGGATGCGAGCTGGTCGCTTTGCATGCCTTGCACGGCCTCACCCGCCAAGCGGTACTCGCCAGCCGAGGGTAAATCCAGGCAGCCCAGGATGTTCATGAGCGTGCTTTTGCCAGAGCCCGATGCACCCATGATGGCAACAAAATCGCCCTCTTCAATGTCCAGCGATACACCGCGCAGCGCGTGCACGGTCTGGTCCCCCATGGTGTAGACCTTGGTAAGCTGGCGTGCTTCGATAAGAGCCATGGTGTGCTGCTCCAGCTTAAAAAGGCATGCGCGGGCCGCTGGGCCGCTGCCCACCGCCAGCAGCACCTGCGCCCGCACCCGTTACATTGGTGCCGATAATGACGAGCGCACCCTCTTTGAAAACATCCGCGTTGGGAGAATTGGGGGCCACCATCAGCTCGGTGCTGGTGCCATCGGTAATGCCCAAGCGCACGTTGTAAGCCACCGGTTTTCCGTCTGCGCCTATCAAGTAAATTCTGCCACGCGTCGCAGTGCGGCTTGCGCTCTCGGCCTGCAGCAAGGCGTATTTGGCTTTTTGCTCGGGGTTCAAAATGTCTCCGATCTTGGCGCGCATCTCGGCCGTGATGCGGTCACGCGCCTTGGCGCGGTCCTCGGGTGCCAGATCCCGCAGGGTGGCGTACTGGGGGCGCATGGCCGCGATGATGGCATCGGCCTTGACGATTTGCTCTGGGCTCAGTTGCACGTCCGCCACCAACCGGTTGCGAAACTCGGCTAACGGGCCACCACCACCGGGTGCTGCGCCAGCGCCTGCGGGGGCCGACGTCGCAGCGCCGCTGGCAGCTGGCAGAGCCGGCGCCACTGGCGCAGCGCCCGTTTGCGCCGCACCTGCTACAGCCGGTGCGGTGGCCGCCGCAGGCAGTGGATTTTTAGCAGGCTTTGGGGCTGTAGAGTCCTGTTTAATTGCGGGAGAAGCTACTGAATTAGTAGCATTTTCGGCTTTAGATGCAGGACTGGCCGCTGAGAGTCCTGCACCGCCCTCTCTGGCTAAGCGCGCACTGTCTGCGCTGGCGATAATCTGTTGGTACTTGGTTCGCTGCTCTGGGCTCAGTATGGCGCTGATTTTTTGGCGCAGCTGTGCGGTGACTTTCTCACGCGCTGCTGCGCGCTCGCCTTCGGCCATATCACGCAGACCCGCAAACTGGGGCCGCAACTCCGCCTGGATCGCATCGAGCTTTGTTTGCTGATCGCTACTGAGCGCCAGATCATTGACCAAGCGCTCACGCATTGCGGCCAAACCACCGCCACCACCGGCAGGCTGCGCGATGGCTTGGCCTATCCAGCTAAAACCCGCCAACTGGGTGACACTTGCCGCGCTGCCCGTTGCCGCGCCCGAGGCAGCCCGCGCAGGGCCAGACGCGCCCTGCCCCGCAGGCTCCACACCTGCCACTTTTACCCGTAGCGCGGCGTTAGGAATCTTCAGCACGTTCTCCCGCAGGTCGGTCACCAGGCGCACATTGGCCGTCATGCCGGGCAGGAGTTTGTCGCCCGTATTGGTAAAACCCACCACGGCCACATAGGTCACGACGTTGGCCACGTTTTGCGCCGCCTTGCGCACCTGCTTGACCACACCTTCAAAGGTCTGTCCGGGGTAAGCATCCACTGTAAAGCTGGCTTTTTGCCCGGTGCGAATCCGCCCCACATCGCTCTCGTCAATGCTGGCGTCCACCTGCATGTCAGACAAGTTTTGCGCAATTACAAACAGCTCTGGCGACGACAAACTGGCCGCTACCGTCTGGCCTTTTTCTATCGCGCGTTTGATCACAATGCCATTGACAGGCGAGGTAATCTTGGTGCGCGACAAATCGATGCGCGCCTGCGCCAGCGACGAGTCGCGCTGCGCCACGTTGGCCTGCGCACTTTTTATCTGTGCCTGCGTCACGCCCAATTGCGCCTCGGCGGCTTTGACCGACTCTGTACTGGAGGCGACCAATGCGCGCGCTTTGTCGGCCACGCTTTGCGCTACAAACTGCTTTTCTACCAAGGACTGTTGGCGCTCGAAATCACGCTGCGCCTCGATCATGTCGACCTTGGCGCGCGACACGGCGGCATTGCTGGCAGCGATATTGGCCTGCGCAGTCAGCACCGCCGCGCGGGCCGAATCTAAATCGGCTTGGGCCGAGCGCACACGGTATTCAAAGGTCTCCGGGTCGATTAAGGCAATCAACTGCCCGGCTTTGACCTCGGAGTTAAAGTCCACATACAGCTCTTTGATCTGCCCGCTCACCTGCGTGCCCACCGACACCTGGGTCACCGGGTTTACCGCCCCGCTGGCCGACACGGTGGCCTGCAAGCTGCCGCGCTCAATTTTGGCCGTGCGGTAGCTCACGTCTTCGGCTTTGGCGCGCTGCGTCCACCACCATGCGCCGCCGCCCGCCAAGGCGAGCACCAGCGCGCCCGTGATCCAAATTGCTTTTTTCATGAGTCTATTGTAGAAAGAAGATTACCAGTCAGTATGTAGGGTCTGTAAACCGTCGCCTTTTTGCGGCACACTCGGCCCATGCACAACCCTACGGCCAGCGTTATGCCTTCTCCCTCAGCCAGTTTGATCCATCAACTCACCCGGGAGTTGCAGCAGCATCCGCCGTTTGCGCAAATGCCCACAAAACATGTGCAAGCCTTTGTGCAGCAGGCGCAGCAGCACTACTACGCCACGGGCGAGCAGATTGTCGGCCCCGACGAGGGCCCCGTGCCTTACCTGTTTTACGTTCGCAGCGGCGCGGTGACCGGCACCCTGGGTACAAAGGCCTTGCCCAGCAGCGCGTTTTTGTACGAGGCGGGCGACATGTTTGCCGTGAGTGCTGCGGTAGCGCAGCGCCCGGTCAGCGCCACCTACCTCGCCAGTGCCGACAGCTTTGTACTGGCCCTACCGATTGTCGCCTTGCAAAGCCTGGCGAGTATGAGCCCGGTGTTTGCCGACTTTTTGCACCAGCGGATTCAGAACTTTCTCATCCTGTCGCGCAAAGCCTTGCAGGACGAATACGCATCCAAGGTGCTGGCCGAGCAGTCGCTAGAAACACCACTGGGCGAGCTGATTCGCCGTGCGCCCACCACTTGCAGCCCTGACACCGCACTAGGGAGCGCACTGGTCACGATGCAAAGCCAGCGAATTGGCTCCATGCTGGTCACCAATGCCAACGGCCACGCAGTCGGCATTTTGACCCGCCACGATGTACTGGACCGTGTGACCCTGCCCGCTGTGCCATTGACTAGCCCGATCAGCGCGGTGATGGTCTCTCCCGTGCACACACTCACCCACTCGCACACCGCGATTGACGCAGCCCTGCTGATGTCGCGCATGGGCATACGCCATGTGCCGATCACCCAGGACGGGGTCGCCGTCGGCATCGTGTCAGAGCGCGACCTGTTCGCCATGCAGCGCCTGAGCCTGCAGCAGCTCAGCAGCGCACTGAACGCGGCCACTACGTTAACCGAGCTGCAAACACTGGCCCCCGAGACTGCACTGTTTGCCAAACGCCTGCTGGGCCAAGGGGTGCCGGCGCGGCAGCTCACGGGGCTGATCAGCCATTTGAATGACCGGCTCACCCAGCGCCTGCTGGACTTGCTGGCCGCTCAGCATGGCCTGTCGCCCCACCAAGCCTGCTGGATGGCGCTGGGCTCGGAGGGCCGCGAAGAGCAGACCATTGCCACTGACCAAGACAACGCCCTGATTCTGCCCGACGGCTGTGATGAGGCCACCCGCAGCCGCTGGCTGGCCTTTGCGCAAGAGGCCAACCATGCGCTGGACAGCTGCGGCTTTCCGCTGTGCAAGGGGCTGGTGATGGCCAGCAACCCCGCGCTGTGCCTGACCGGTAGCCAATGGCAAGCGCGCTTTAGCCAATGGATTGACCACGGCGCGCCGCAGGACTTACTCAACGCCAGCATATTTTTTGACCTGCGCGGGCTGTGGGGCCACCTGCCCTTGGCGCAGCATTTGCGGATGGCGATTGGGCAGCATGCACCGCAGATGCCACGTTTTTTTAAGCAGTTGGCCGACAACGCCCTGCTGCGCACGGTACCCATTACCTGGGCGGGCGCCCTGGATGCCGACAAGGCGGGCTTGATCGACCTGAAACAGCGCGGCACCGCGATATTTGTAGATGCCGCGCGCCTGTATGCGCTAGCCTACGGTGTGCCAGAGAGCAGTACCCGCGCGCGGCTGTCCGCGGTGGGCAGCAAGCTGGGCCTGGCAGCAAGCGAGTACGAGGGCTGGATAAGCGCCTTTGAGTTTTTGCAGACCCTGCGCCTGCGGGTGCAAATCAACCGCAGTGCAGAGACCGATGCCCCCAACAGCCTTGCCATTGATAGCCTGCACACGATCGACCGCCGTATCTTGAAGGAAGCCTTTAACGTGGCGCAGGCCTTGCAGCAGCGCATGCGTCTGGACTACAACCGATGAGTTGGCAAAACTGGTTTAGCCTGCGGCCGTGGAGCAAACAGGCCCCTCCCAGGCATGGCACCGAGCGCTGGGTGGTGCTTGACGTAGAAACCAGCGGCCTGGACACGGCCCGCGCGCAGTTGCTGTCCATCGCCTGCGTAGCGGTGCAGGTCAGTTGGCAAACCCGCCGCTTGGCGCTCACGCCGGGCGATAGTTTTGAGGTATTCATCCAACCCGAAACACCGATCACCGACAAGGCCAACATCCTGCTGCACGGCATCGGCCAGCAGCGGCAGGGCCAAGGCGTGCCCACAGGCTTGGCGCTACAGCAGTTTGTCAACTATGTCGGCAGCGCGCCGCTGCTGGCTTTTCATGCAGCCTTTGACGAACGCATGCTCCAGCGCCATATGCGCAGCGCCTTACGCCAGCGCCTGCGCAACCCGTGGATCGATATAGAGCCGCTGTGCGCGGTAGCGCACCCCAAAGTGCACGCGCAATCGCTGGACGAATGGATGACCCACCTGGGCATCACCTGCGCTGTACGCCACCAGGCCGCTGCCGACACCTGGGCCGAGTGCGAGGTGTTGCAGCGGATCTGGCCGCTGCTGGCGCACCAGTGCACCAGTTGGCGCGATGTGCAGCGCCTGGCCAACCAGCAGCGCTGGATAGCCTGAGCGCGCAAGCCGTTTTACCTCCATTTTTTGCGCTTCACGGCGTCCAGGCTGCATTTCGTCGCAAAGTGCTGGGCAGATGCGGTGCTTTAACCGACATTACGAACATCCAATTTTCAGGAGTTCTTAATGTTTGCCATCTCTCGCATATCCCTCTGGGCCAAGACCTGCGCTGCACTCTCATTGACAGCCTGTGCGGTATTCACGCCTTACGCGGCGCATGCCGCTGACTTGATCGTCCTGGTCAACAACGTGCAGCAAGACGCAGGACAAGTCATGCTCGGTTTGTTCAACAGCCCAGAGAGCTTCCCCAAAACCGTGAGCCAAGGCACCTTGGCGCCGGCTAGCGAGCGCAGCGCTACTGGACAGGTACGCGTGGTCTTCAAAGGTCTGGCACCGGGTCAATACGCAGCAACTGCCTTCCACGACCTGGACGGCAACGGCAAACTCAGCGCCAATATGTTTGGGTTGCCTACTGAACCCTACGGTTTTTCCAACAACGCGCGTGGCAGCTTTGGCCCACCGGCGTTCAAAGATGCGGCGATCACGCTGGCCGACCAAGACCTGACGATTGAAGTGACATTGAAGTAAGAAGCGCCCACCATGTCCCAAGCACATTTACCTACCCTGCACCGCCGCCGCCTGCTCCAAGGCTTGGCTTGGGGCAGCGCAAGCGCTACCGGCCTG
>JAYWHJ010000236.1:0-8070 GCA_043777795.1 Polaromonas sp.
CAAAATCAGCCGCTCCAGGCTAGCGCTGATGTACTGCAGGCCCGCAAAGTCCAAAAAGCTGGCGACGTAGTAGCCGGTGAAGCCCAAGAACAGCACATACAGCCAGTCACTGCGCGAGAGCGCCTGCTGCCCCCGGCCAGACCACCAAGCCATAGCCAAAAAAAACGGCAGCGCCATGAGCATGCGGTACATGATGAGGGTGACCGCATCCACACCATAGCGGTAGGCCAGCTTGACAATAATGGCTTTGCCGCTGAAAGCGATAGAGCCTGCCAATGCCAACGCTACGCCATATGCTATTTTTTTTGTAGCTGCTTGCGCGATATTCTGCTGCGCTACAGCCGTATTTTTCATAAATTTAGAAGCCTACCGCCTGCCCATCACGGCGCGAATCGCTGGCCACAACATAGCCTTCTTTAGCCACATCGCCCTGGCCCTCGTCAGCGCGCCAAATAAACTGGCCGGCGCCGAAGTCCTGGTAGGAATCGTTGATCACTTCGGTTTGGTGGCCACGGTCTTTCAGGCCTTGTACGGTGGTGGTGTTCATCGCCGCTTCGACGTTGATCTCCAGGCCCGCGTTGTAGCGCCAGCGCGGCGCGTCGCACGCGGCTTGCGGGTTTTGCTTGTAGTCCAACATGCGCACCAGGGTTTGCATATGGCCTTGGGGCTGCATATTGGCGCCCATCACGCCGTAGCTCATCACGGGTTTGCCGTTTTTGCTGAGGAAGGCTGGGATGATGGTGTGGAACGGCCGCTTGCCCGGTGCCACCACGTTGGGGCTGCTCGCATCCAGGCTAAAACCATGGCCCCGGTTTTGCAGGCTGATGCCGAAGGTTGGCTCCACGCAGCCCGAGCCAAAGCCCATGTAGTTGCTTTGGATAAAGCTCACCATCATGCCGCTCTCATCTGCCGCAGTGAGGTAAATGGTGCCACCCTTGACGGGGTTGCCCGCCTTGAAGTCTTGTGCCTGCTTCATGTTGATCAGTTTGGCGCGCGATGCCAGGTACGCGTCGTCCAGCATCTGCTCTACCGTCACGTTCATGGACGATGGCTCAGCGACAAACTTGTATACGTCGGCAAAGGCCAGCTTCATGGCTTCGATTTGCAGGTGCTGCGAATCTACCCCGTCCACCGGCAAGGATGCCAAATCAAACTTGTCCAAAATGCCCAGCGCGATCAGCGCGGCAATGCCTTGGCCGTTGGGGCCAATCTCGTGCAGGGTGTAGCCCCGGTAGTTTTTGCCAATCGGCTTGACCCACTCGGCCTTGTAAGCGGCAAAGTCTTGCACGGTGTGCGCGCCGCCGTTGGCTGCGCTGAACTTGGCAAGCGCCTGGGCTATCTCGCCCTCATAAAACGCTGCACCTTTGCTAGCAGCAATGGCACGCAGGCCCTTGGCTGCGGCTTTGAACTGGAACAGCTCGGCCACGTTGGGCCCACGACCCCAAGGTAGAAAGTTTTGTGCAAAACCGGGTTGGCCTTTGAGCTCATCAGTCGCCGCCGCCCACTTTTGCTGCACGACGGGGGGCAGCAAGTAGCCGCGCTCGGCAATCTCAATGGCCGGCTCCATCAGGTCGGCAAAGGGCAGCTTGCCAAAGCGCTCGCTCATCATCGTCCAGCTGCTCACTGCGCCGGGAATGGTGACGGCATCCAGGCCGCGTTTGGGCGGTGCGGTGGTGCTGCTCCCGTATTTTTTACGAAAATATTCGGGAGACCAGGCCTGTGGCGCGCGGCCTGAGGCGTTGATGCCGTGTAGCTCGTTACCGTCCCAGATCAGGCCAAAGGCATCGCTGCCCAAGCCGTTGCTCACGGGCTCGCAAATGGTCAGCGCGGCGGCGGCGGCAATGGCGGCATCCACAGCACTGCCGCCCTTGAGCAGCATGCGCAACCCGGCCTGTGCCGCCAGCGGGTGCGAGGTGGAAACGACGTTGCGCGCAAACAGCGGGATGCGCGTGGTGGTGTAGGGGTTGGTGTAATCGAAGTTCATGGCCCCAATTATCGGCTTTATGATGTGAGCCATTGGAACCCTGGAGTCAAAATTGTCTGACACTGCATTGCTGATCGACGTGATGAAACAAGAGCTTAAGGCCCAGGACATGACCTATGGCCATGTCGCCGAGGCGCTAGAGATGAGCGAGTCGAGCGTGAAACGCATGTTCAGCAAAAAGGAAATGCCCCTGACCCGTGTAGACGATATCTGCCGCCTGCTCAATACCGACTTTGCTGAACTGTCGCGCCGTGTCAGCCAGGCGACACCTTTGATGGCCGAGCTGACCTACGAGCAGGAAACCGCTGTCAGCAAAGACCCCAAGCTCTTGCTGTGCGCCATCTGCGTGCTGAGCTACTGGACGCTGGAGCAGATCGTGAACACCTACCAAATTACCGACGCGCAAACCACGGCCTGTCTGTTGCAACTGGACAAGTTAGGTGTGATCGAGCTCAAGCCGCTGAACCGCTACCGCCTGAAAGTGGCCAAAACCTTCAAATGGCGCAGCGATGGGCCGATACGGCAGTACTTTTTGCATCATGTGGTGGGCGAATACTTTGGCGGCCGCTTTGACCGCGAGGGCGAGACCTTGATGATGGTGCATGGCAACATCAACCACGCCATGGCACCGGCTTTTGTGGAGCGCCTGCAGCGGATTGGCGAAGACTTCTCCAAACAGCACTTGGCCGATCAAAAGGTGGACGAGAAATACCGCGATGGATTTACCATGATTGTGGGCTTTAGGCGTTGGGAGTTCTCAGCGTTTACGGGGCTGCGCCGAGCGGTGTAACCCATGCGCCGTATGGCGCGCGAGCGGCTTGTGCAGCGCGTATCGAATACACTTCAGGCTGAATTTTTCTCAGAAAGTCTCCCATGAGCCTTAAATGCGGCATTGTTGGCCTGCCCAACGTCGGTAAATCCACGCTTTTCAACGCCTTGACCAAAGCAGGCATCGCAGCCGAAAACTACCCCTTTTGCACGATCGAACCCAACGTCGGCATCGTCGAGCTGCCCGACAGCCGCTTGCAGCAGCTAGCCGAGATCATCTCGCCCGAGCGCATTGTTCCGGCGATTGTGGAGTTTGTGGACATTGCCGGCCTGGTGGCCGGTGCCAGCACAGGCGAGGGCCTGGGCAACAAGTTTTTAGAGCACATCCGCCAGACCGATGCCACCATCAACGTAGTGCGTTGCTTTGTGGACGATAACGTGATCCACGTCGCTGGCAAGGTAGACCCGATCTCCGACATTGAAGTCATTCAAACCGAGCTGTGCCTGGCCGACCTGACTGCGGTAGAAAAAGCCCTGCACCGCGTGACCAAAATAGCCCGCTCGGGTGACAAAGAATCGATCAAACTGGTGGCGATTTTGGAGAAATGCCAAGCCGCGCTGAACGAGGCTAAGCCCGTGCGTACGCTGGACTTTACGAAGGAAGAGCTGCCCTTGTTACAACAGTTTTTCCTGATCACGGCCAAGCCAGCAATGTTTGTAGCCAACGTGGCCGAAGACGGTTTTGAGAACAACCCGTTTTTAGACCGACTCAAAGCCTTTGCCGCCGTGCAAAACGCCCCCGTCGTGGCCATCAGCGCCAAGATGGAAGCCGAGATGAGCGAGATGAGCGACGAGGACCGCCAGATGTTTTTGGAAGAGCTGGGTCAAACCGAGCCCGGCCTGAACCGCCTGATCCGCGCCGCCTTCAAGTTGCTGGGCCTGCAAACCTACTTTACGGCGGGCGTGAAAGAAGTGCGCGCCTGGACCATCCATGTGGGCGACACTGGGCCCCAAGCTGCGGGCGTGATCCACACCGACTTTGAAAAAGGCTATATCCGCGCCCAAACCATTGCCTTTGACGACTACATCGCCTACAAGGGCGAGCAGGGCGCCAAAGACGCCGGCAAGATGCGCGCTGAGGGCAAGGACTACGTGGTGAAGGATGGCGATGTGATGAATTTCTTGTTCAGCTCATAGGAATCGCTAACTATTACATAGCTGGCTCCGCATCATTTCATTGGGCTGCAGCCTGATTCACATACAAAAAAATAGGCTGAATCTGCCCTTTTTGCGCCTCGGAGCGTGTTTAGAACCCTGCAAGCCATCTGAAAACTGAAAATTGGCCGCTTTTAGAGCGGATTTATAGATACTTATAGGCCTGTGGACCAATGAAACACCGCGGGAGAAGCTACGAAATATGTAGTGGCTGGTTTGGTGAAAACCCGCTCTAGCAGAGCTGAAAATCCCCCGAAGTAACAGCGAACCCCTGTTTCTAGTAGCTGCGCCCCGCCTTGTACGCGGCGCTATTGCGCGGCAATGACGAGGTGGCAGCGGCCAAGCGCTGCAGGGCTGCTCCTGCGTGTGCGTGGGTGATAGCCAGCCCCAACGCATCGGCGGCGTCTTTGCCGGGCAGGCCGGGGAGTTTGAGCATGCGCATCACCATCTCTTGCACCTGCGCCTTGGCGGCCTTGCCATGGCCTGCTACGGCTTGCTTCATTTGCAGAGCGGTGTATTCTGCTACAGGCAAGTCTACCGATACCAGTGCCGTAACGCAGGCTCCGCGCGCCTGGCCTAGCAGTAAGGTGGCCTGGGGGTTGACGTTGACAAACACGATCTCTACCGACGATGCCTCGGGCTGGTAAGTGGCCACTACCTCGCGCACACCGTCAAACAGTACCTTCAACCTTGCAGGCAGGTCGCCACGCGGCAAATGCAGGGTGCTGATGGTACCGCTGGCCACATACTGCAAGTGCTGGCCTTGCAGGTCTACCACGCCAAAACCTGTGGTCTGTAGGCCGGGATCGATGCCAAGTATTCGCAAAGTGAGTCTCTCAGTAGGACAGCAAAACGCTATATTTACAATAGCTGCTCCCGCTATATTTTAAAGGGCTAGAGGTCAAAATACCATCTAACTGAGTGGAAAAACACCGGCGCGGCAAAGCACAGGGCGTCGATCCGGTCTAGCAGGCCGGTAGCGCCGGTAACCGACACCGTGCCGCCCCAGTGCGTCACGCCGCGGTCGCGTTTGAGGGCCTTCATCACCAGATGGCCTAGCGTGCCCGCTACGCAGGCGATCAAAGCCATGCCCAAGGCCTGACCCGGCTTAAAAGGCGTGATGCCCGCCAATGCGGCGCCTACCAGCCCACCCGCCGCTACGCCGATAGCCCAGCTCGTCCAGTTAAAACTCAAACTCACCAAGGGCGCTTGGGGCGCGCGCCTGATCAAACGTTGCGCCAGGTACTGTGCGACCATGCACATTTGCACCACAAACACCAGAAAAAACACCAAGAACGCGTTTTTGCGCTCATCCCAATTGGGGAAATCCAGCAGCAAGAGCGCGGGCACATGGCTCAGGCCATACACACACACCATGATGCCCCATTGCAGCTTGGCATTGCGCTCTAAAAAACGGTGTGGATCGTTGGCCAGTGCGCTCACCACGGGAATCAGCAAAAACACGTACACCGGAATGAACACGCTGAACAGATCAAAATGCGCCGTCGCCACAAGCCAAAACTGCAAGGGCAGGACTACAAAAAATGCCAATATCAAACTGCGGTGATCGCCTCTGCGCGTGGGAGACAAGGTGACAAACTCGCGCAGCGCAAAAAACGCCACCATGGCAAACAGCGTGGTCGCTACGGTCTCCCCCGAAGCCCAACCCACCCAAAAAACGATCGCTATCAGCCAGGACGTGTTGAGCACCCCCCCCATATGGCCCAGCTCTTTGGAGCGTGCAGCGCCCTGCTCTGTCTCGCGCTCACGTAGAGACAGCGTAAACACCGTAATTGAGGCGGCAATCAGCAAGCCAAACAGCACCACAAACAGTAAGCCAACCTGCTGGCCGGGGGTGAGATTGCGTAAAAATTGGTTCATGGTGTGTGGCTTGGATCGTGCACGGAACGCTATTTACACGTCGCGCAGGCTGATTACCGCGTTGCGCGCACGCTCGGCAAACTCGGCGTGGCCTTCCACTACTTCACTACTTTGCCCAGTTTCGGCACCTTCAACCACGCGCCGCTGCACCTGCATCGGTTTGCCAAAGGTCACGCTGCACAAAATCGGTACTGGCACCACCTCACCCTTGGGCATCACGCGCTGGATGTTATTTATCCACGCGGGCACCAGCACCACATGGGGAAAACGCAGCGCCAAGTTGTACAGACCCGATTTAAAACGCTGTGGTAGCTCCTCGCTGCCTCGTGTCCCCTCAGGGAAAAGTATCACCGAGTCGCCCTTGGCCAGCGCGTCTACCAAAGGCTGTAACGGATCTACCCCCCCGGTGCCTGCACGGT
Source organism: Polaromonas sp. (assembly GCA_043777795.1). Classification (GTDB taxonomy): domain Bacteria; phylum Pseudomonadota; class Gammaproteobacteria; order Burkholderiales; family Burkholderiaceae_C; genus JAAFIP01. Next base: position 6,268 of record JAYWHJ010000236.1, read on the forward strand.
CTATGTATATGGCGTTGAACACGGCAGTGGTGATCCATTTTTTAAACGGCGTTTTGGTCCAGTAGTCTTTGGCCGCAATAGGCCGGGTGATACCGCGCAGCTCGGCCGGTAGGGCCGCCCAGATCATCACCAAATCGGCATGGCTTTGGTGGTTGGCAAAATAAATGCGCTGCTCGGCCATTGGCGGACAGCCGTACCAGCGCGCCTGCGCGCCGGTGAGCACTCGCACAATACCTAACAATAACCAGCCCATCCATTTAGCAAGCATGTTCTGATGTTACCCGGCAAACTGAGATAATGTTACAGCTTTATGAAGGATTGATAAATGATCTTAGTGACTGGCGGGGCAGGTTTTATCGGCTCCAACTTCGTTTTAGACTGGTGCGCGCAGACCCAAGAACCTGTGGTGAACCTGGACAAACTTACCTATGCGGGCAATGTGCACAATGTGCAGTCCCTGCAAGGCAACCCTCAGCATACTTTTGTGCAGGCCGATATTGCCGACTCTGCAGTGCTCACCGAGTTGCTGGCCAAGCACCAGCCCCGTGCCATAGTGCACTTTGCGGCCGAGAGCCATGTAGACCGCTCCATCCACGGCCCGGAAGACTTTATCCAAACCAATATCGTGGGCACCTTCCGGCTGTTGGAGGCTGTGCGCGCTTACCATAGGGGGCTGGACGCCAAGGCGCAGGCAACGTTTCGCTTTTTGCATGTGTCTACCGACGAGGTTTACGGCTCGCTCCAACAAGGCGACCCCGCCTTTACCGAAAAGAACATCTACGAGCCCAACAGCCCCTACAGCGCCAGCAAAGCGGCCAGCGACCACTTAGTACGTGCCTACCACCACACGTACGGCCTGCCGGTGCTCACCACCAATTGCAGCAACAACTACGGCCCCTACCACTTCCCCGAAAAACTTATTCCGCTGATGATCGTCAACGCCTTGGCAGGCAAACCCCTTCCCGTGTACGGCGACGGGATGCAAATCCGCGACTGGCTGTATGTTAGCGACCATTGCAGTGCCATCCGCCGTGTGCTGGAAGCTGGCATCCCCGGCGAGACCTACAACGTGGGCGGCTGGAACGAAAAGCCCAACATCGAGATCGTTAAAACCATCTGCGCCTTGCTCGACGAGCTGCGCCCCAAGGCCGATGGCACCCAATACACCAGCCAAATCAGCTACGTCACCGATCGTCCCGGCCACGACCGGCGCTACGCCATCGACGCCACCAAGATCCACAAAGAGCTGGGCTGGAAACCGCAAGAAACGTTTGACAGCGGCATCCGCAAAACCGTGCAGTGGTATTTGGACCATGCTGACTGGGTAGCCCAAGTGCAAAGTGGTGCCTACCGCGACTGGGTGCAAACCAACTATAGCCAACGGGCGGCATGAAGATCCTGCTGTTTGGCAAAAACGGGCAGGTTGGCTGGGAGCTGCAACGCAGCCTGGCCACACTGGGCGAGCTCATTGCCCTGGACCGCCACAGCACAGAGTATTGCGGTGACCTATTGAACCCTACTGGTGTGGCGCTGACCGTGCTCTCGCTCAAGCCCGACGTCATCGTCAATGCGGCGGCCTACACGGCAGTGGACAAAGCCGAGTCCGACCCGGCCAACGCCAACACCGTGAATGCCGAGGCACCCGGCTCCATCGCGCTGGCGGCTGCCAAAATAGGCGCGGCGCTGGTGCACTACTCCACTGATTACGTGTTCAACGGCAGCGGCAGCACTCCATGGCGAGAGACGGACACCCCCGCACCACTTAGTGTGTACGGGGCCAGCAAGCTGGCGGGCGAGCATGCC
>JAYWHJ010000237.1:0-8068 GCA_043777795.1 Polaromonas sp.
GAGGTTGTCTTGGAAAGTTAATGGGGTAGAGGTTCGGAGAGAGCCCTCACCCCCGCCCTCTCCCGCGTCGGGAGAGGGAGTTAGAGGGGAAGGGATATGTATCGAAACCTGCTCCAGCAGCCGGTACGGCACGCGGGCTGATGTGGTGAAGGCGCTTTGGCGATTGAGCCAGTCTAGGGTGGGCATGGGGGTTGCTGCGTGGTAGGTGGGGTGTGGGCGTTGCGGCTTAGCCGTGCAGGCCAGCAAAGGTGGCCTCTACCGTCTCTCGGTGAAACAAGTCCATGTAGGGCTGGTAGCGGTACAGGCGGTTGCGGTCAAAGCCGGTGACTTCGCGCAACCAGCCTTTTTCCTGTAGGTCGCTAGCTAGCTTCACTGCGGTGGGATGGGTGCAGCCCACAATGGCTGCAATACGGTTGGGTGACACCAGCGGTTGTTGAAACAGGCTGTCGAGCAGCTTGAGCGCTTTGGAGTTTTTGATGACGGCACTGCGATGGGCTTCGCGCATGTTGACGATGTCGGTGGCGGTGCGGGTGGCTGCGCGGGCGGTGTGGCTGATGCCGCGCAAAAAGAACTTGAGCCATGGTTCCCAGTGGCCATGGTTGCGGATGGCGGTGAGGTGGTCGTAGTATTCCAGTCTGTGTGCTTTGAGAAATACAGACAAATACAGCAGGGGGCGCGAGAGGGCCTGCTCTTCGCACAGCATGAGCGTGATCAGCAAACGACCCACGCGGCCATTGCCATCCAAAAAGGGGTGAATAGTTTCAAACTGGGCGTGCGCTAGGCCGCAGCGTATGAGCAAGGGCACTGTGGTTTTACCTTGGTGTAAAAACGTTTCTAGTGCGCCCAGTGCGTCCATCAGCGCGTGGGGTGGTGGGGGCACAAACGAGGCGTTAGCCAAGGTGCTGCCTGCGCCGCCAATCCAGTTTTGTGAGGTGCGAAATTCGCCGGGGGTTTTTTCAGCACCGCGCACTTTTTGCATCAACTCGCCGTGAATCTCGCGCAGCAAGCGCAGGCTGAGCGGTAGCTCGCCTAGGCGGCGCAAGCCATGGTTCATGGCACGCACGTAGTTGATGACTTCTTCAACGTCCTTGGGGCTGTCGTTGTGGGTGCCTTGGGCCTCGAAAGCCAGCACGTCTTCTAGGGTGCTTTGTGTGCCCTCGATTTGCGACGACAACACGGCTTCGTGGCGTACATACATCGCTACAAATAAATCGGGATTAGGTAGCAGCGCGGCTATGGCATCCAGCCGAGCAATGTCACGGTCAGCTTGGGACAGCAGCGTGCGTAATTCGCCATCAAAGTCGATGTCCGGGGTAGGTGGCAACACCTCTGGCATGAATGCCTTGTACCCAGTGATTTGCTGAACGTAACGCCCGGCGCGATGTGTTGACTCTGTCATGCATTTTTATATAAGAAGATTCGAATTCTAATCTTATAAAAAAATAAGTCAAATTATTTTCATAAAAAATAACATTTTCATACTTGTGAAAATTACATCACCTAAGTAATGTAATTTTTCACAGCACCACTTTCACCATCGGGTGCGTAGACAGCGTGCGGTAAATCTGGTCCAGCTGCTCGCGCGAGGTGGCGGTGATGGTGAGGGTGACGCCCAGGTATTTGCCGCCGCTGCTCTCGCGCAGCTCGATGGTGCTGGCGTCGAATGTGGGGTCAAACTGCTTGGCGATGTGGGTGAGGGCGGTGACGTAGCCGTCCGCGCGCAGGCCCATGACCTTGATGGGGAACTTGGACGGGTATTCGATCAGGGATTGCTCGGGAGGGATGTCCATGGCGGGGCTCTGCGCGGTGGGTGGGTAGAAATGGCGGCGCGTTCAGAGGGCTAGGCTGGCGTGCTGAGCACAGGCGTGCCGGCTGCGATCGGCACGGATGCGAGGGCCGAAGCGGCTTTGGCCGCTTGGTAGCCAGTGTAGAGCTTTTGGTAAACGGGGCCAGGCGCGCCCGCATGGCTGGCGTGCCCTACCGGCTTGCCGTCCAACAAAGTAACGGGCAGTACTTCTTTGGTAGCAGACGACAAAATAAGTTCGTCGCAAGTGAGCACTTCCTCACGGTTAATAGGCCGCAGCAGGTAGCCTATACCTTGCGCCTTGCAAATTTCTTCAATCAAGCTAAAGCGGATACCTTCCAGCACCAGGTTGTCTTTAGGCGGGCCGTAGACGGTGCCGTTTTTGACCACCCACACATTGCTGGAGGACGCCTCGCTGAGCTGCTCGCCACGAAACATCACGGTCTCTGTCGCGCCCACGTCTGCGCCAATTTGCCGCGCCATCACCGAGCCGAGCAGGCTGGTGGACTTGATGTGGGCTTTTTGCCAGCGAAAGTCGTTGGCGCTGACGCAGGCCACGCCCTTGGCGCGCACCTCGGGGCTGGGAGGGTTCATCACGGTGCACATGGCAAACACGGTGGGGGTGATGTTTTGCGGCATCACATGGTCGCGCAGGGCTACGCCACGGGTGACTTGCAGGTAGATCAAATAGTCGCTGGGGTGAACGCTGCTCACGCCTGCTGAGTCCGCAGAGGTTGCGCGAGCCACTATCAATTCATTAGCAATGCTGCGCCAAGCGTCACGCGCCAACGGGTTGGGTATGCGCAGCTCGGCGAGCGAGCGCTCCAGCCGGGCCATGTGGTGTTCAAAGCGAAAAAAATTCAGCCCACTGGCGCTGCGGTACACCGGCAGCACCTCGTAAATGCCATCGCCAAAAATAAAGCCTCGGTCCATCACGCTGACTTTGGCTTCGTTCAAAGGTGTGTATGCACCGTTGAGGTAGCAGGGATGGGCGGGCAGGTCAGGGTTGGTCATGGTGAGATTGTAGAGGGCGCGAACAGGCCTGAAGGCCACAGGAAAAGGCGATGGAACTCAGCACCCGGCTCGACGCAGCCTTGGGGGGTGCGTTTCTGCCATTGGGGCCACTAGCGCTGGCACCGCAAGCCATTCACAGCAAAATACATGCTATGTATTGCGTAGCTTCTCCCGCAATATTCTATTGGGCTACAGGCTGATTGATACCTCGAAAACCGCCAAAAATCACTGCGACGGAGCATTTGGGAACCTCCTGGAGCTTGAAAATCGGTTGAAAGCCGCTAGGTTGTCGGTTTTGGAGTAGTTTTTAAGGTGCTAATCGGGCTACAAGCCAATAAAATGTAGCGGGAATAGCTACTGAAATAATAGCATATGTAGATGCTTAACGCGGCCCACGCGCAGGCAGCTTACGCGTCTCGCCCACTGCCAACAAGAAGAAATCGGCCTCTGGCACGCCAGCCGCCGCGCGCGCAGCTGCGAGGTCTTTGGGCGGCTGGTCCAGCGGCTCGTCGGTCAGTTCAAACGTGCCCCAGTGGACGCCTACGCTGCGCTTGGCCTTCAAATCCTGGTGAATCTGCACGGCCTCGGCTGGGTTGACGTGCATTTCTTTCATAAACCAGCGTGGTTCATAGGCGCCTACCGCTATCAAGGCAATGTCAAAACCACCGCCCAGCGCCGCAGTTTGCCGCGGGGCAAAGCGCTGTTGGGTGTCGAGAAAGTCTTTGCTGTAGCCGGTATCGCCGCTGTAGTACCAATGCAAATCTGGCGCAAACACCACCCAGCCGCCCCACAGGGTTTGGCGGCGGTCGCCCAAGCCGCGCGCGGACCAGTGCTGCACGGGGGTGAAGTGAAATTCCACGCCCTTTACCGTGGCGCTGTCCCACCAGTCCAGCTCCTTCACATTGCGGATGCCCAGGGATTCAAACCACTTCTGCACGCCCAGAGGCACTATAAATAGCGTAGCTGCTCCCGCAATATTTGAGAGGGCTAGGGCCGAATCCTTGTCTAAATGGTCGTAATGGTTATGCGATATGAGCACGACGTCGATAGCTGGCAGTTGGGCCACGCTCAGGCCCGGTGGCTGGGCGCGCTTAGGGCCCACAAACTGCACCGGCGAGGCGCGCTCGGAGAACACCGGATCGGTCAGCACATTCAGGCCGCCAGCCTGCACCAGCATGGTGGCGTGGCCCACCCAGGTGATGGCGGGCTGCATGGCCGCGGGCTTGGCGTTGGCGTGGACAAAGGCCAGGTCTGGCGGCACGGTGGCCGTGGGCGTTTGCGGCGGCTTAGGCAGGCCCGCCTGAGCGCGCTCGTATTGCCAGCGCAAAAAGTCGCTGCCAGGCTTGGTCACGTTGTCGCTGTAGTTGTTTTTAAAACCTTCTGCCGTGTGGTGGGACTTGGCAGGGTTGTATTGCGCGTTCACATTGGCGCAGCCGAGCAAGGAGGCGATCAGGGCGGTGTATACAAGTGCAGTGACAACACTTTTAATTTGATAGCTACTCTCGCAATATTTTAGAGGGCTAGCAATGGTTTTAGGCACTAAATGGACTTTCTTAATGTCGCCACCTGTGTGGCCCCAGGGGTGTTGGATAAGATTGGTCAGGCGTCCGTACACCTGCCCAAAAATGCCTGTTTTCAGCGCACTAAGCGCACGGCGGCAATCGCCAGCCAGCCCAAAACAAAGTTAACCACCACCAAGCTGTGAATCTGCCCCGCCACTTTGGCGGCCACCGGCCATTCAGCCGCTGCCACGGCGCGTTTGAACTTGCGCAGGCCGGCAAAGTAAATATGCCCAAAAATCAAGAACATGACTATGCCAATCACCAGCATCAGATTCCATCCCAAGGGCACGCTGCCTGCGCCGCCAGCAGCCTTGGCGGCTTTGAACATGGTGGTGTACAGGTTGGTGCCGCTGGCAAAAAGTACTACCACAGCGACCGCAACAATAGCAAAAAACCGTTTCCACACCTCGCCCATCAGGCGAGCTCGGGGCTGCGGCTCCAGCGTTGCCAAAATAGCCGGGCGCAGGGCAAAAAGCATAAAAGTCATCCCGCCCATCCAAATGATGGCGGAAATCAGGTGCAAAAGCTTGACAATGTCGTACATGGTGGGACCTTGGGTGGAGCAGAAGTTTGAAAAAAGAAGTAACCCCGATTGTGGCGTGTTGGCAATGCCCTTGTGGCAACAGTCAAAACTGTTCAACCATTTGATTTGTGATGTTTTGCCTACCGTCTCGGGTTTCTACGTATAATCGAAGGCTTTGCTAAATGTTCTGGTTGTAACTGTGGTGTAACCCTGCATGAATAAGATGCCCGCTACTCGCTCGCAAGATGATGAGTCGCCAAGCTCGGATTTCAAGCGCTGGACAGCTGATGACGCCCGCCAATTGCGCGAAGCCCATCCCACTGTTTCTCCCTGGAGGGTGGTGGCGTGGCAGGTTGTCGCCGGGTTGCTGGTTTGCATGCTTACATGGGCAGTTACGAGTAGTAGTGTGGCAGCAATGTCAGCAGGCTACGGCGCTTTAGCGGTAGTTGCCCCGGCTGCAGTATTTGCCCGGGGATTACTAAGGCAGATCAAGGCCAACAACGCTGGTGCAGCGTTAGGCGGTTTTTTTCTGTGGGAGATGGTCAAGATATTTTTAACTTTGGCGATGCTGATGGCGGCACCAAAGTTGATTGCAAATTTAAACTGGTTAGCTTTGCTAGCTGGTTTCGTGGTGACGATGAAGGTGTATTGGGTGACATTGTGGTTCGCTCCCAAGCACAATCAGGTTGCCGCAAAAGGTTAACGGTTTAACGACTTGGATTTATTGGTGACATATGGCTACTTCTGAAAATGCTGGAACGCAAGCCCCGACAGCGGGAGAGTACATCCAGCACCATTTGCAGCATTTGCAAATGGACTTCTCTTTTAAAGGCGCCAAACAAACCAGTTTGGTCGATTTCAGTTTATTTAACCTGGATTCGATTTTCTATTCTGTGATTTTGGGTGCGTTGGGTTGTTTTGTGCTTTGGCGAGCAGCCCGTAATGCTACCTCTGGCGTGCCTGGCCGCTTTCAAGCAGCCGTTGAGATTTTGTCCGAAATGGTCGACACCCAGGCCAAAGGCGTTATTCGCAATGCCAACAGCCGCAAGTTGGTGTCACCTTTGGCGCTCACGGTTTTTGTTTGGATCTTTTTGATGAACGCGATGGACATGCTGCCCGTCGATGCGTTGCCAGCTCTGTGGCACAGCGCTGGCCCAGCTCTGGGCTTCAAAGACTATATGCGCGTTGTGCCCACTGCCGATTTGTCCACTACTTTGGGCATGTCGTTCAGTGTTTTGTTGATTTGCCTGTTCTACAGCATCAAGATCAAAGGCTTGGGCGGTTGGACGCATGAGCTGGTGGCGGCACCCTTTGGTGATAAGTTTTACTTGTACCCCATCAACTTTTTAATGCAAATGATTGAATTTGCGGCCAAGACCGTATCTCACGGCATGCGGCTGTTCGGCAACATGTTTGCCGGAGAACTAATTTTCATGTTGATCGCCCTGATGGGTGGCGCATGGGCCTGGCAATTCAACCCCGGTGCGGGTATGTTTTGGCTAGGAATCGGGCATGTGATTGCTGGAACAGCTTGGAGTATTTTCCATATTCTGGTGATCACGTTGCAAGCCTTCATCTTTATGATGTTGACGTTGATTTATGTGGGGCAAGCCCACGATTCACACTAACCTTTTTCTTTCTTTTATTTTTATTGTACTTTTGGAGCAATCATGGAAAATATTCTCGGACTCGTAGCGTTGGCATGTGGCTTGATCGTTGGTTTGGGCGCACTGGGCGCATCTATCGGAATCGCGCTAATGGGCGGCAAATTCTTAGAGGCATCAGCCCGCCAGCCCGAGCTGATGAATGAATTGCAAACCAAAATGTTTATTTTGGCGGGTCTGATTGATGCGGCATTCTTGATCGGCGTAGCTATCGCTTTGCTGTTCGCATTCGCCAAGCCATTTGCAATTTAATTTTGAACAAAGCTACTACGCTTGAAAAGGGATAAATTGTGAATATCAATGCGACCCTGTTCCTGCAGGCAATCGTTTTTGCGATTTTAGTGTGGTTCACGATGAAATTCGTGTGGCCACCCATCACAAAAGCGCTTGATGAGCGGGCACTTAAAATAGCCGATGGGCTTGCGGCAGCTGATAAGGCGAAAACAGAGCTTGCGTCTGCCAATAAACGCGTGGAGTCCCAGTTGGCTGCATCGCGCAACGAGGCCGCCACAAGTTTGGCGGATGCTCAGCGCCGCGGCCAAGCACTAGTAGATGAGGCGAAGGCCAAGGCGACAGCTGAAGCGGGTAAAATCATAGCCGCTGCGCAAGCTGAGGCCGCTCAACAGATGACCAAAGCACGTGAAGCATTGCGCGAGCAAGTTGCGACCCTGGCGGTCAAAGGGGCTGAGCAAATCTTGCGCAAAGAAGTCAACGCGGGTGTGCATGCCGATTTGTTGGGCCGCCTCAAGGCTGAGCTCTGAGGACACATCATGGCCGAACTCGCCACCATTGCCCGCCCTTACGCTGAAGCGTTGTTCAAAGCCGCCAAGTCTGACTTGGCAGGCACTGCAGCGTGGCTGGAAGCCATCACTGCTGTGGCCGCGAACCCGCAACTGCAGCAGTTTGCCAGCAATCCTAACGCCAGTGCAGCCCAAGTGCTGGAGCTGCTGACATCAGTGGCTAAGGTGAACTTGTCAGCGCAAGGCAAAAATTTCCTTGAAGCCATCATCGACAACGGCCGCGTTAATGCGCTGCCAGAAATCGGCTTGCAGTTTCGCGCATTGAAAAATGCACAAGGCGGCACGGCAGATGCCATCGTCTACAGCGCATTCGCCATTGATGGCGCTGCACTGGCCGATGTGTCTACATTGCTAGAAAAGCGTTTTGGCCGCAAGCTGAACCTGACGATAGCCATTGAGCCTGAACTCATTGGTGGCATTCGTGTGGTGGTGGGTGACGAGGTGCTGGACACTTCTGTCAAAGCCCGTTTAGATCAAATGAAAGTTGCTCTGATCGCCTAAATATTCGTATTTAGCTAGATCAGTGCCGCTCGGAGCAACATTAACTTATAGAAGGAACGAGCCATGCAACTCAATCCCGCAGAAATTTCCGAACTGCTGAAGAGCCGTATCGAAGGCCTGTCTGGCGCCGCCGACATCCGTAACCAAGGCACCGTAGTGTCCGTGACCGACGGTATCTGCCGTATCCACGGCCTGTCCAA
>JAYWHJ010000238.1:0-8021 GCA_043777795.1 Polaromonas sp.
GTAGGCTTAAAACCCACCAAGCCACATAGCGCGGCTGGGATGCGAATCGAGCCGCCCGTGTCACTGCCCAAGCCCACAAAAGCCGCGCCAGTCGCCACCGACACCGCAGCGCCGCTGGAGGAGCCGCCTGGAACCCGCGCCAGCGCTGGGTCACACGGGTTGACGGGTGTGCCATGGTGCGGGTTGCACCCGACCCCAGAGAATGCAAACTCCACCATATTGGTGCGGCCCAGCACCACGCCGCCTGCGGCTTTCAGGCGTGCTACAGCGGGGCAGTCTGTCAACGCGGCGGGGGCGTTGGCCAACACCTTTGATCCAGCGGCGGTGACTTGGCCCTGCACGTCAAACAAATCTTTGACGGATACCGCCAAGCCTGCCAGAGGCAAACTGGCTTGGGTTTGCGTAGCCTGCTCCAGCGCAGCCAACTCTCCCAGTTGCAAAAAAGTGTGTTGGCAAGCTGGCGACTGGGCGATGGCGATGGATTGCGCCAACTCTTGCGCGGCAGTGGAGCGCCCCGCAAGAATGGATTGGCGCGTGGTGTACATGTCGGCGCGGAGCGCAAAGGGCAGAGTTTGGGCGGTGGTGGACATAGGATGCTATAATTTATGGCTTTGCAGAATACGACCAAATACATATGTTGGGTTGTAGGGCAGCAAAGTAAACACGCAAATCAACTCAATCAAGGTGTTGCGAACATTGACTTTAAGGCATTTTTGCCCCTCACTGTTCCCGCAAAACGAGTTGAATTTTAGACCTAACCTTTGGAGTTAAAAAATGGCAATTTCTATGCGCGAGATGTTGGATGCGGGTGTGCACTTTGGTCACCAAACCCGTTTCTGGAACCCCAAGATGGCCCCGTACATCTTCGGTCATCGCAACAAAATCCACATCATCAACCTCGAAAAATCGCTGCCGATGTTCGAGGAAGCACTCAAGTTCACGCGTCAGTTGTCCGCTAACCGCGGCACGATTTTGATGGTTGGCACCAAGCGTACCGCCCGTGACACTGTGGTGCAAGAGGCCGAGCGCGCAGGCGTCCCGTTTGTGAACCAGCGTTGGTTGGGCGGCATGCTCACCAACTTCAAAACCGTCAAAATCTCCCTCAAGCGCTTGAAAGAGATGAAAGTCCAGCAAGAAGCTGGCCTAGACGCTCTGAGCAAAAAAGAGCAACTCATGTTCGCCCGTGAAATGGAAAAACTGGAAAAAGACATTGGCGGCATTCAAGACATGCCAGCTTTACCAGATGCGTTGTTCATCATTGACGTGGGTTACCACAAGATTGCTGTGCAAGAAGCACGCAAGCTGGGCATTCCCGTGATTGGCATCGTCGATACCAACCATTCGCCTGAAGGCATTGACTACATCATCCCGGGCAACGACGACTCGTCCAAAGCAGTGATCATGTACGCCCGTGCAGTAGCAGACGCGATCCTCGAAGGCCGCGCCAATGCCCAGAACGAAGTGGTGAAGGCTGTCGCCGGCACTGCTGACGAATTCGTCGAAGTACAAGAAACCGCAGCCGCTTAAATCTTCCTGTACGCCTTGGCGCGTACAACTTAAAGGGGCTCTCAGTAGCCCCTTTTTTCTAATACCAAAGGAAATACGATGACAACAATTACCGCAAGCATGGTCGCAGAACTGCGTGGCAAGACCGACGCACCGATGATGGAATGCAAGAAAGCCTTGACCGAAGCCGCTGGCGATATGGTCAAAGCGGAAGAAATTTTGCGCGTCAAGCTGGGCAATAAAGCCGGCAAAGCCAGCGCCCGCGTGACCGCCGAGGGCGTAGTCGCAGCGCATGTCGAGGGCAATCATGCCGCCATGATCGAAGTCAACTGCGAAACCGACTTCGTGACCAAGAACGACAGCTTTTTGGCGCTGTGCAACACTGCCGCCAAATTGGTAGCTATCCACAACCCGGCTAACGTTGAAGCCTTGGGCGCTTTGGCTCACAGCGCTGACGGTTTTGGCCCGACGCTAGAGGACGTGCGAAAGGGTTTGATCGGCAAGATTGGCGAGAACATGACTTTCCGCCGTTTTAAGCGCTACGAAGGCCCTGTTGCCACCTATCTGCACGGTACCCGCATTGGCGTGGTGGTGGAGTACACCGGCGACCTGACCGCTGCCAAAGACACCGCCATGCACATTGCTGCTATGAAGCCTGTGTCCTTGACCAGCGCCGAAGTGCCCGCCGAGCTGATCGAGCGCGAGCGCAGCGTGGCTGCAGCTAAAGCGGCGGAAGACGCTGCCGTGGCTACAGCGGCTGGCAAGCCTACCCAGCCTGCAGAGATCGTTACCAAGCGTATTGAAGGTTCGGTGCAAAAGTACCTCAAAGAAGTCGCTTTGCTCAACCAGGCTTTTGTGAAAAACGACAAGCAAACCGTAGAAGTCATGCTCAAAGCCGCCAATACTGCTGTCAAGGGATTTACTTTGTATGTAGTGGGCGAGGGCATTGAAAAGAAGGTCGACGATTTCGCCGCCGAAGTGGCTGCGCAAATCGCTGCAGCTAAAGCTGCTTAAGGGGGATGGAGAACGCTGAAGGGCTTTACCCGTCCTTCACCATAAAAAGCGGCAAATGCGAATTTGCCGCTTTTTTTGTACCTGAAAACAGGCCTAACATCGCCGATAATTACGCCAATTGAATAACAAGCTTAAGGATTTGCCCACATGCCAGCGCACAAAAGAATTTTATTGAAGTTATCGGGCGAAGCGCTGATGGGTGACGATGCTTTTGGGATCAACCGAGCCACCATCATGCGTATGGTGCAAGAGATCAAGGAAGTCACCGAGCTGGGCGTGCAGGTGGCGGTAGTGATTGGTGGGGGCAATATTTTTCGCGGTGTGGCGGGTGGGTCTGTGGGTATGGACCGCGCTACGGCTGACTACATGGGCATGCTGGCCACCGTCATGAATGCGCTGGCTTTGGGAGACACCATGAACAACGCGGGTTTGATTGCCCGTGTGATGTCGGCCATTAACATCGAGCAAGTGGTAGAGCCCTATATCCGTCCGAAGGCCCTACAGTATTTAGAAGAAGGCAAGGTGGTTATCTTTGCAGCCGGAACGGGTAATCCATTTTTTACGACGGATACCGCGGCGGCATTGCGCGGTGCGGAGATTGGTGCTGAGATCGTGCTCAAAGCGACCAAAGTGGACGGCGTGTACACGGCAGATCCTAAACTAGACCCCACTGCAACCCGCTACACCAGCTTGACCTTCGATGAGGCCATGCGCAAAAACTTGGGTGTCATGGATGCCGCTGCATTTGCGCTGTGCCGAGATCAAAAGCTACCCATCAGAGTATTCAGTATTTTTAAGAACGGCGCACTTAAGCGCGTTGTGCTGGGCGAGGACGAAGGCACCTTGGTGCATGTCTAACTCTCTCCCTAAATGGGGTCAACGTTGAACATTATCAGATGTATAAAGCAAGTTATGTGGAGTAATTTATGAGTATTGCAGACATTAGAAAAACCACCGACAGCAAGATGGGTCTGTCTATCGAAGCGCTGAAAAGCAATTTGGGCAAAATTCGCACCGGGCGTGCCAACCCCGCTATTTTGGACAGTGTGCAAGTGGACTACTATGGCGCGATGGTGCCTATCAGCCAAGTGGGCAACGTGAGCTTGCTGGACTCGCGCACCATCAGCGTACAAGCCTGGGAAAAAGGCATGGCTGCCAAAATCGAAAAAGCCATTCGTGACAGCGATCTGGGAGTCAACCCATCCGCCATGGGTGACTTGATTCGCGTACCGATGCCGGCTATGAGCGAGGAGCGGCGCAAAGAAATGACCAAGCTGGTGCGCAACGAGGGCGAGAATACCAAAGTTGCTATCCGAAACCTGCGCCGCGATGCCAACGAGAGTGTAAAAAAACTTGTGAAAGACAAAGAGGCCTCCGAGGACGACCAGAAACGCTCTGAAGCCGATACTCAAAAAGTGACAGATAAATTCATCAGCGAAGTGGACCGACTAGTGGCAGACAAAGAAAAAGAAATTTTGTCGGTTTAATGGTGATGTATTTCCGTCTAATCCCAGTGTTGGCATCATCTTTTTGACTGCCATGACCGCTATCCCCCAACACATCGCTATCGTGATGGATGGCAACGGCCGCTGGGCCAAGCAGCGCTATTTGCCGCGTGTGGCAGGCCATAGACAGGGTGTGGAGTCGCTACGCCGCTGTGTACGGGCCTGTAGCGACCGCGGGGTAAAAGTACTCACCGTATTTGCGTTTTCGTCTGAAAACTGGAATCGTCCCAACGAAGAGGTTTCTGGTCTTTTGGATTTACTGGCCGGGGCCTTAACACGTGAGGTCGAGCCGATGCATGAGAGTGGTGTTCGCATCTGCTTTGTCGGCGATCGCAGCCGGATGTCGAACAAGGTGCGTGCCGGTTTTGCCCAAGCGGAGCTGGACACACAGGCAAATACCCGTATCATGCTGAATGTCTGTTTTAACTATGGTGGGCGATGGGACATTGTGCAAGCAGCGAACAAACTGGCGGCGCTTGGACAACCTATTACCGAGTCTAATCTGGACGCGGCGATGGCTTTGGCGCATGCGGCTGATCCAGACTTGGTTATCCGCACGGGCGGTGAATATCGGATCAGTAATTTTTTGTTATGGCAAAGTGCCTACAGTGAGTTGTACTTTACGGATGCTTTGTGGCCTGATTTTGACGAAGCAGCCTTGGACGCCGCGATTGCCGACTTCGCCGGGCGCGAGCGGCGATTTGGTAAAACCTCTGAGCAAGTGGGCGCAACCCCTGGCCTCCAGCGTCCAGCAACCACTGCCGCTGCTGCTTGATCGACACGCTGCAAACCTATTGATGATGCACCTCTATGCTTAAACAACGCATCATCACTGCCTTGGCATTGCTCGCAATTTTGTTGCCGGCCTTGTTTGCCGCCACGCCGGAATGGTTTATGGCGCTGGCCTTGGTGCTGATGTGCCTTGCAGCGTGGGAATGGGGCCAGTTGAATGGCTATAGCAAATCGGCCTCTTGGCCAGTTGCCTTGGCTTGTTTGGTTTTGTGTGGACTGGCCTGGCAGCTTGGTTTGCCTTACCGAAGCAGCCCGATGTTATGGGTAATCTCTGGTACCGCATGGATCTTGGGTGGCGCGCTGTTGATGAGCAAGGGCGTTGCTGGTTGGCCGCAAATTCCCCGTTGGTTGCGCATATCAGGCGGTGTACTGGCGTTGGCAGTGGCTTGGCTGGCCGTGGCACGGGCGCGAGTCATGGGAATTAATTTTTTGCTATCTGTGCTCGTGCTCGTGTGGGCGGCCGATGTGTTTGCCTATTTTGCGGGTAAGGCCTATGGCAAACGGAAACTGGCACCAAGTATTAGCCCAGGCAAAAGCTGGGAAGGAGTGTGGGGTGGCATGATTGGCGTGCTGGTGCTGTCTGGCGCTTGGGTGTGGGGCGATACTTACTACCAAGCCAGCGTGGCCAGCCTTTATACCCGTTTGGTTGCGCAGGGCTGGTTACTGCTTGCGGTAGGCGCATTGTTTTTGTCTGGCATGAGCGTGGTGGGTGATTTGGTGGAGTCCTTGGTCAAGCGCAGCGCCGGTGCGAAAGACTCAAGCAATCTGCTACCTGGCCACGGCGGCGTGCTAGACCGAGTGGATGCTTTGTTACCTACTTTGCCCTTGGCCTTGATGCTGGTGTCTTTACTGGCCTAATGCTCGCTTGATATCTGATTCACACTGGATTTATGACCAAACAACGCGTGACGGTATTGGGCTCCACAGGCTCGGTGGGTAAAAACACATTAGACGTGGTGGGGCGCCACCCCGAGCGCTTTGAGGTGTTTGCCTTGTCCGCTCACACGGATGTGGATGGGATGCTGGCCCAGTGTTTGCAATACAAGCCGGAGGTGGCGGTGATGGCTGACCCTGTGGCAGGGCAAACCTTGGCCCTCAGGCTTAAAGAAAAAGGTAGTTTCACCCAGGTAAATATCGCGCGAGGCGCTATTGATGAGATAGCATCATCGAGCCAAACTGATGTGGTGATGGCCGCTATCGTGGGTGCGGCGGGGCTTGCGCCCAGTTTGGCAGCTGCCCGTGCTGGCAAGCGCCTGCTGCTGGCAAACAAAGAAGCGCTGGTAGTAGGCGGTGCCTTGTTCATGCAGGCAGTAGCCCAAGGTCGCGGCACTTTGCTGCCCATTGACAGTGAGCACTCGGCGGTGCTGCAAAGCTTGCCCGAAGACCGTCATACGTGGGCCGACAGAGTAGAGAAAATTATCCTCACGGCGTCCGGCGGCCCCTTCCGTACCCGCGATGCCGCTACATTCGGCACGATCACCCCCGAACAAGCGGTGGCGCACCCGAACTGGGTCATGGGGCGAAAAATTTCAGTTGACTCTGCAACCTTGATGAACAAGGCTTTGGAAGTGATTGAAGCGCATTACCTTTTTGGCATGCCGCCAGAGAAAATCGAGGTGGTGGTGCATCCGCAGTCCATCATTCACTCGATGGTGCAATACCGTGACACGTCGGTGGTGGCTCAGTTGGGCAATGCCGATATGCGGGTACCCATTGCATATGGACTGGGTTTTCCGGAGCGCATACAAAGTGGTGCCAAGGCCATAGATTGGCAAACCATGAGTGCTATGACTTTTGAATCGCCAGATGACAAACGCTTTCCTGGCTTGCAATTGGCATGGCATGCCATGCGAGCCCCTGAAGGCACCACCGCCGTGCTCAATGCCGCCAATGAAGTAGCGGTGCAAGCATTTTTAGACGGCACAATCCGTTTTGACCAGATTCACGCGGTCAACATGGAAACTTTAAGCCGCAGTGCGCCGTCCAAGCCAGATTGTCTGGGTGATTTGTTGGCAATTGATGTGCAAAGCCGTGCAGTCGCTTGGCAGTTCGTAGCCACTTTGAAGCTTTAAATGATATTGACCCTTGTTTCATTTGTCGTCGCGCTGGCCCTTCTGATTGCCATCCATGAGTACGGCCATTACCGCGTCGCTGTGGCCTGCGGTGTGAAGGTGTTGCGTTTCTCGGTGGGCTTTGGCAAGCCCATTTTCACTTGGAAGCCCAAAAAGCAGCGCCCCGGCCAAGATACTGAATTCGTTGTGGCCATGTTGCCATTAGGCGGCTATGTCAAGATGCTCGATGAGCGTGAGGCGATGGTGCCCCCTGAGCTGCGGCATGTGGCTTTTAACACCCAGCCCCTCGCATCGCGCGCTGCGATCGTGGCGGCGGGACCCATAGCCAATTTGCTATTGGCAGTGCTGCTATATGCCATTGTCAACTGGCTGGGTGTGCAAGAGCCGCGCGCGATTATCGCCAGCCCGATCGCCAGCTCTATCGCGGCCCAGGCTGGACTGCGTGGGGGCGAGCAGGTACAGGCGGCAGCTTTCAGTGGGGACACCCTGCAAGAAATACGCTCGATGGAAGATCTGCGATGGATCACAACCCAGGCCGCCTTAGACGGTAAAGATTTGCAGTTGGAGGTCCGCGATGTCGCGCGCAATTCTGTTCGTAATGTGCTGCTGCCGTTAAGCTACTTGGATGTGCGCGAAGCCGATGCACAGATGTTTCGCAAGATCGGTATTGGCGCGCCTTGGTCACGCCCGGTGCTAGGCGAGCTGGTCGTCGGAGGCGCGGCTGACGTGTCGGGGCTTAAAAAGAACGACATAGTGGAGAGCGTTGCTGGCGTAGCCGTGGTAGACGGCATGCAGTTGCGCGAGCTGATACGTGCCAGCGTGTCTGCTGGCCAGCCCCTGATGCAATTGTGGCAAGTGCGGCGGCAGGGTCAAACTCTGCCTATCGAAGTCACGTCAACAGCGGTGCAGGAAGGTGCGATATGGGTAGGCAAAATAGGTGCTTATGTGGGCGCGCCACCGGAAATGATTCAAACACGTTACGGCCCATTGGATGGCCTGTGGCGCGGCGTTGTGAAGACGTGGGAGATTTCTGCATTGACTCTGCGCATGATGGGCAAGATGCTGATAGGAGAAGCCTCGATCAAGAATCTAAGCGGCCCCTTGACAATTGCCGATGTGGCCGGGAAATCAG
>JAYWHJ010000239.1:0-8004 GCA_043777795.1 Polaromonas sp.
TCGTAGCTTGCCCACGGCTTGGCAAACTTGTCGTCGGCGTGCAAACGGTCCGTGACTTCTATGAGATTGAGCAGCAATGTGTCAGCGCGCGGTGCGGGAGCAGGCGAATTCACCGTCTGGTCGATCAGTCCCAGGTGCGACATGGTGTTCACTATTGCGCGGTAGGCCACCGCTGGTGCAGCCGGGTCGTCATGTTGGCCGCACTCTAGCGTGATACCCCAGCCGCCTTGGGTGCGCATGTATTCGGTGGTGCCTACGCCGTAGCGCGGGTCGGTGCTGAGCAGGTGGGCGCGCTCTGTGGGCGCGGCGCGGGCCAGGCGCTTTTTAACGCCATCGGCGTAGGCGCTAAGCCACCCCTCGACAATGCGCTGTGGCCCCAGGCGCAGAGCCAAGGCTTCTTCTTTGGCAGCGTGCGCAAACGGCTCTAGCGCGTCAGTATTGTCCAGCGGGCCAATCATCACGAAAGGCTGGCCAGCCGTATGAAACGAATGCAAATCGAGCAGCACATCGTGCGCCGCCAACAGCGGGCACAACACATTGGCAATACGGTCTTCGTAGTCTTGTGGCGTAGCGTTGGGGTACAGGTTACGGTTTAAGTTGCGATCACCCATACGCTGCTTTTTGCTGTAAGCCAGCGGGTTGGTAATGGGCAAAAAGGTCGCCGTGCCGCGCACCATCTGTAGCGTACTGGCCTCCATATCTGCCAGCACACGCATGAGACCCGCTGTACCGCTGGTCTCGTTGCCGTGCACAGCACCCAATACGATGAGCTTAGGGCCTGGTTGCAAGGCGACAAATTGGTGTGTGCGTAAAAAAGCGGTAGATACTGCCATAAATTAAAAGCTTGGTTTCTTGAACTTTAACCTATAGATTTACCTAGCAGGCTGTCAAGTCATTGCGCTTGACCCGCGCCAAGTTCTACAGCGCACTGCCGTAGACCCTGTAGCAGCACGTCGCGCGGCATCTCGCGCCCGATGAATACCATTTTTGTACTGCGTTTTTCATGCTCTAACCATGCGGCTCCTGCATCGGCCCCCATCAACATGTGTACACCTTGAAAAACAATGCGTCGGTTTTCACCGTGGATATTGAGTACGCCTTTATAGCGCATCATCTTGGTGCCGTAAACTTGCACCATGGCGCTGAGAAAGTCTTCCACCCTGGCCATATCTAGCGGGCGGTCTTCAACAAATACGAAAGACGTGACGTCGTCATCGTGTTCGTGGTCTACATCAGTTAAAAATTGCGGCTCGATCTCAAGAATGGCGTTTAAATTGAAACCTCGAATGTCCATCAAATCTTTTACCGCGGCAACACCATGGTGCACTTCTTTCACAGTAGCACGTGGGTTCATACGCACAAGGCGTTGACGCAAGGACTGCAGCGCGGTGCTGTCTATTAAGTCAGTCTTGCTAATTAATATACGGTCAGCAAAGCCTACCTGCTCTTGCGCTTCATGGTGCTCGTGCAATTGCATGGGCGCATGTACAGCATCGACCAAGGTGACGATGGCGTCCAACATGTAGTGTTGAACAACTTCTTCGTCTACAAAAAATGTTTGGGCCACCGGCGCGGGATCAGCCAAGCCAGTAGTTTCTATGACAATGTGATCAAAGTGCAGTGCACCGCTTTGTTTTTTGGCTGCCAGTTCGCCTAGTATGCGCACTAAGTCACCGCGTACCGTACAGCAAATGCAACCATTGTTCATTTCAATGATTTGCTCATCACTGTCTTGGACTAACAGTTCATTGTCAATACCCGCTTCGCCAAATTCATTTTCAATCACAGCGATGCGAAAGCCATGGTCAGCTTTCAAAATATGGTTGAGTAATGTAGTTTTACCACTGCCTAAAAAGCCTGTGAGGATAGTAACGGGAATAAGATTCATAGAGTGTCCTTTGGTAACGTGCAATGGGCTTTAGTTTTGCTTCATACCCGCCGCAATCGAAGCCACGTTGTGTCGCATCATCTTGAGGTAGGTAGCGCCCGCGCGGTCAGCGCCAGAGAGCGCGTCGGCATACAGCGCAGGGCCCGGGGTGATGCCGACGTCTTTTGCCAGCTGCGCAAGCAGCTTGGGACTGCTCATGTTTTCTACAAAGACGGCTTTGATTTTCTCAGCCTTGATTTGGCGAATCAGCTGGGCGACTTGTTTGGCGCTGGGTTCTGCCTCAGTCGAAATGCCTTGAGGGGCTAAAAAAGTAATTTGGTACTGGGCTGCAAAGTAGCCAAAGGCATCGTGCGAGGTGATGACTTTACGTTTACCTGGGGGCAGGTCGGCAAATTGCGCTTTGGCCCAAGTGTCCAGAGCGGTCAGTTCGGCGATGTAGTTTTCGCTATTGGCTTTAAACATTGCAGCGCCCGCAGGGTCTAGCTTGGTCAGCGTGGCGGCAATATTACGCACATACACGATGACGTTGTTGGGATTTTGCCAAGCATGGGGGTCGGTTTCAGCCTGGCCTTTTTCGTTTTGCATGGAGCGACTGGCAAGGCTTTGCGTGGCTACCAAAGTAGCCCCTTTGTAGTTGGCAGATTTGGCCAGCTTTTGCGCCCACGGCTCGAATCCCAAGCCGTTGGTCACCAGCAGCTTGGACTGCAGCAGGTTTTTAGCGTCTTGGGGTTTGGGTTCAAATACATGGGCATCTTGGTCGGCCCCTACTAAGGTTGAGACTGCGACACGGTCACCCCCGACGACTTGTACTAAATCGCCCAAAATACTAAAGCTGGCCATCACGGGAAGTTTGTCTGCAGCTTGACTGGTAATTGGCAATGCACTGGTGCCAATCGCGAGAACAGCGATGAGCTGAGATAGCATAGAGACAAGATGTTTCATTTAGTTAGCGTAGGTCAAAAAGAAGTTCAAGCCACGCGGTGGCTTTGCGGAAAAACTTGGATCCATACTCTTGGAAGCCACCCGCCGGGTGCTATCAATAGAGAGATGCCGTAGAAAACACCAGCACAGCCAATAATGGTGGGGCCCGAAGCAGTGTTGAGGTGGTAGGAGAGCAGCAGCCCAAGTGAGCTCGCCAGCATGGCTTGTACGCTGGCATTAACCAGCTGGGCGGGCAGAGTGCTGTGCCACAGGCGGGCCGACACAGCAGGCAGCATCATCCGCCCCACGGCCATGAGCGTGCCCAGAGTCTGAAACCCAGCGACCAGATTGAGCACCACTAGCATTAAAAAACCCTGTTGCCAGACCCAGCCTCGACGCGCTATATGCCACCAGCCTGTGCGCAAGCTGCTCTGGCAAGTAGTGCTTAAAAACACCGGGTCAAAGCTCTCCAGCACCCAGCCACGGTAGCCCGCTGCCAGCGCCAGCAGAGTTACACTGGACACAGAGGCGACCAAGCCCAGGCCGGCAGAGTCCACACCCAGTGCACTGCCGAACAAAATATGCAGCAAATCTAGCTGGCTGCCATGCCCAGAGATGAGCGTGACACCTAAAGCCAGTGCAATTAAATAAATGGCCGCGAGGCTTGCATCCTCTTTAAGCGCGGTAGAGCGGCTGACCAAGCCAGCGGCAGCCACCACCAACATGCCCGCCAATACGCCGCCCACCGCCATGGCCGTGAGCGACAGGCCAAACACCATATAGGCAATGGCAACACCTGGTAGCACAGCGTGGCTTAGCGCATCGCCCAGCAGGCTCATGCGGCGCAGCGTCAGCAGCACGCCCAAAGGCGCGGCGGCCAGCGATAACGCCAGTGTGGCTACCCAAGCGCGGCGCATGAAGGCAAACTCGGAAAACGGTGCGATGGCAAAGTCGTAGACCATGGCGGTAGCTTGCCAGCTGGAGGGACTCATGCCTGGCTCTTGTGCGCCAGCGCTTGCCGGTGGTGCGCAGGAGTGCTGACATTGCCAGCGCTGTCTTGGCGACAAAACTCAGCACTTTCATCCCAAGCTTCTGCCATGGCGCGGGCACGCTGTAAGTGCGGCTCGGTCAGCACCTGTGCGGTTTCGCCCCAAGCAATTACTTCCCGCGCCAGCAGCAGGGTGTGCGGAAAATGCTGGCGCACTTGCGCATCGTCGTGCAGCACGGCCACCACGGTGCGCCGCTGCTGGTGCCACAG
The DNA here is from genome assembly GCA_043777795.1 of Polaromonas sp. GTDB lineage: Bacteria > Pseudomonadota > Gammaproteobacteria > Burkholderiales > Burkholderiaceae_C > JAAFIP01. The sequence continues at coordinate 4,068 of JAYWHJ010000239.1, forward strand.
TGCCACTTGGCCTAGTAAATCGGCTGTAGTTTTGCTGTCGATCGCATTGAACGGTTCGTCCAGCAAAATAATGTCGGCATCTTGCACCAGCAGGCGAGCAAATAGCACCCGCTGCAGTTGTCCAGATGACAGGGTTTGCACCGGCCGGTGTGCAAAATCCATCAGCCCTACGCTGTGCAAAGCGGCTGTCCCCTGCGCTTGCAGTGTGCTGCCCAAGCCGCCCCAAGCCCCCGCGCTGGGCCAGCAGCCCAGCAGCACACAGTCTTGCACGCTGATGGGAAAGCTGCGATCAATCTCTGCCAACTGCGGCAAGTATGCGATACGCGCCTTTGGCTTAGCAAAAGCGACATGTCCACCCGATATAGGCAGCAGGCCGATGATGGTTTTGAGCAAGGTACTTTTGCCTGCGCCATTGGGCCCGACTACAGCGGTCAAGGAGCCGCTCTCAAAGCGGCCCGAAATATGGTGCAAGGCTGGGTGCCGGCGGTAGCTTACCGTGATGTTATCCAGCGCTACCACAAGGCCGCCTCTTGGCTAGCCCAGGCAACCGCCAGCCAAAGTAGCAGCAGCACAGGCAGCACTGCCAGCACCCTGCGCCAAGCGGGCCAGCTAAGCAAGCTACTTTTATAGTTCTGGTTTGGCATGGATACCGGCGGTGGGCTGAGCCGAGCGGTGAGAAAAGAAAATAACGCCATTAATTTTTACAAAAATACGAAGCGCAATAGCAAGTAAAGAAAGAGTTGCCGTCATAATGCAACCTAATTGCGCTAAATTATATTGCAACTTGGTTGCGCTAACTAATTTTTTTCCAAAAGACCATGGTGTACTCAAAATCTTTGAAAGTTATGCCGCGTGAGGTCACAGGCAATGTGGGTGCCGAAGACGCCATCGATACCTTGCTGCAGACTCGCGGCTTGCGCCGCACCAGCGCTGCGCGCAGGGTACTAAGCTGGCTGCTGGCCCACCATGACACTGCCTACACGCATGCGCAATTGCAATGCGCTTTGCAAACCGACAACGCCGTAGAGCTTGACCGGGTCACGCTCTACCGCTTAATTGACAGGTTCACTTTGGCGGGCCTGTTGCTGTGCCGGGTCGATGCGAACCGCGTGCGGCGCTACCAAGCTATGCCCGCCAGTGTGCACGCTATTCCCCATTTTGAATGCCAAAGCTGCCATCAAGACCGGCCTTTGCCGGGCGCATTAAAGGCCAATGCACTGGACCTTGAAAAAGCCGCCCAAACGGCATTGCAAGCCCTGAAAGCCCTAGGCTACCAAGGCATGAGCATGGACTTTGCTGTGCGCGGCGTGTGCGCGGACTGCGTTACCAGCCAGCAGGCGCTGACCGGATGATTGCCAGCCACCAGTTGGGCTACCAGTACCTTGGCGGCCCCACACTGCTGCTGCCCGACCTAGCAGTTGCGCAAGGCGATGCGTTGTTGCTTCGCGGGAGCTCGGGCGGCGGCAAATCCACTTTTTTAGCGCTGGCAGCAGGTTTGTTAACCACAGCCTCGGGCAGCATCACAGTGGCAGGGCAAAACCCGGCTCTGCTGGGCGCTACCCAGCGCGATGCGTGGCGCGGAACGGTCATTGGCTTTTTGCCGCAGCGCCTGCATTTGAGCGATGCGCTCACAGTGTTTGACAACCTGGCCTTGGCTTACTTTGCTCTTGGGCAGGTTACAGACAAAGCGCAGATACTGCGCAGCCTGGACGCGCTGGGCGTGGCGGATTTGGCAGAGCGTAAGCCGCATGCGCTGTCGGGTGGGCAGGCGCAGCGGGTGGCGTTGGCCCGCTCGGTGCTGATGCAGCCGCGTGTGATTTTGGCGGACGAGCCGACGGCCAGCTTGGACGATGACGCTGCGCACAGCGCCATTACACTGCTGGCGCAGGCGGCGCAGCGCTGCCAGGCCACGCTGGTGGTGGCGACGCATGATGCGCGCATTGAGCCGGTGCTGGCGCAGCACTTTAAGCATGAAAACGGCCTGCAGACCATTAAAATATCGCGGGAGCAGCTATGAAATCCATAGTCCTCGCTTGGAAATATGTGTGCGCCCGCCCGCTGGCAGCAGCGCTCAATGTGTTGCTGTTGGCGTTGGGCTTGGCCTCGATCAACTTTTTGCTGCTGGTACAGCACCAGGTGCAAGCCTCGTTCGAACGTGACCTGCAGGGCATTGACGTAGTGGTGGGTGCCAAGGGTAGCCCATTGCAATTGATCTTGGCGGGCGTGTTCCATATCGACGTACCGTCGGGCAACATCCCTTTGGCCGATGCGCAAGAGCTGGCCAAAAACCCGCAGGTAAAAACGCTGATCCCCATTAGCTTGGGCGACAGCTTTGCGGGTTACCGCATTGTGGGTACGACGGTGGACTACCTCAAACTTTACGATGCCAAAGTAGCCGTCGGCCAAATGTGGGCTGCGCCCATGCAGGCAGTGGCAGGCTACGATGTAGGGCGGGCCATGAACCAGCAAGGTTTGCAACTCGGCAAAACATTCGCAGGCAACCACGGCCTGGGCGCGAAGGGCCATGCCCACAGCGAGACCCCGTATACGCTGGTAGGTACGCTACAAAAATGCGACTGCGTGCTCGACCGCCTGCTGCTCACGATGACCGAGTCAGTCTGGCAGGTGCATGAAAAAACCACCGCGTTGGACGAGTCTGACCGCAAGGCTCTGGAAGAGGCCCGTGAGATCACCATGGCGCTCATCCAATACAAATCCCCTATGGCGGCAGTGAGCTTTCCGCGCTTTGTCAACACCACCACCGAGATGCAGGCCGCAGCACCTGCGATCGAGATGACACGCTTGTTCCGCATGCTGGGCGTGGGCGCTGAGGTACTGCGCGGCTTTGCAGCGGTACTTTTGCTGATAGCCTCTATCAGCCTGCTCATCGCTTTATGGAACGCCCTGCGCGAGCGCCAAGCCGACTGGGCCATGCTGCGCTTGCTGGGCGCGTCCCCCGCGCGGGTGGCCAGCGTGCTGGTGTGGCAGGCGCTGATACTCACTCTGGCGGGCGGGGTTTTAGGGCTGGCGCTAGGCCATGGCTTAACCGGTTTGGTAGGATCCCTGCTGGCGGCAGACCGGTCAATCCCCATTACGGGCTGGATCTGGCTGCCTGAGCAAGCGTGGGTATTGGCGGGCGCGGTACTATTAGCCTTAGGGGCTGCCTTGTTGCCCGTGCTGGCGGCCTACCGTTTAGACGTTTTGAAAATTTTGCAGTCGAGGTAAACACATGTTCAAATTGAATTCATTTTTTAAGATCAAACAGGCGCTGGCCCTATTTTTAATTGCGGGAGCAGCTATGCATAGCGTAGCGCAGCACTCTGCTGCCGATACTAAAAAAGACATTCAGCGCCACCGCGCCATGGCGGCAGCGCACGAAGCTGCAGCGAAATGCCTGGAGAGCGGCAAAAAGGAAGATGTCTGTGTCAAGGAACTTCAGGCCGCCTGCAAAGGTCTCGGTATTGGCAAATATTGCGGCATGAAGCATGAACATTGAACTTTTCACTGTCACCGCGCTGCTCGCCACAGCCCTGATCGCGCCAGCGGCTCACGCGCAGCTCAGCTCGCCTATTCCTGGCGCTAAGCCTGCTGCGGCCGCAGCCCCAGCGACGACTGCGCCAGCGACGGCGGCACCGGCGCTGCCAGCCGGGCAGGGCGCAGGTGTGCACAGCCCCGACAGTCCGTTTGCACCCTTGAAAGAACGGGCCGACGTAGTGCCTTGGGCCGTGCTCACTTCTATCAAAACCAAAACCGAGAAAAACAAAATCATCCCGGTCTACACCATGGACCAGATGGCGCTGAATAAAAAGTCCCAGCGCATACAAGGCTTCATGATGCCGCTGGAGCCAGGCGAGAAACAACGCCACTTTTTGCTTACCTCTGTGCCCATGAGCTGTGGCTTTTGCCTGCCCGGCGGACCAGAGAGCATGGTAGAAGT
>JAYWHJ010000240.1:0-2878 GCA_043777795.1 Polaromonas sp.
CACGCGCATACCCACCGTGTAGGCGGGCGCAGCGCTTTGCACCACCGTGCCGCAAAACTCATGGCCTAACACCAAGCCCGGCTTGCGGCGTGGGTCATGCCCATGGTAGGCGTGCATGTCAGAGCCGCAAATGCCCACGGCATCAATTTTTAGCACTACCTCACCCGCTTCCAGCTCGGGCTGTGGGCGCTCCAGCAGTTGCACTTCATTGGGCTGGGTGTAAACAAGGGCTTTCATAGCGAGTCCGTATGGGTCATGTTGATGGGGTGTGCATGCGCTCAACCATTTGGTTGATGTCTTGGGTGGTGTTAGATCTACTTTACTTCGCCGTGAATCCGCCATCCACCATCAAGGTTTGGCCAGTGATATAGGCGCTGGCATTGCTGGCTAAAAACACGGTTGCGCCATGCAAATCTTCTAAAGTCCCATTGCGCCCTATGCAGGTTTGTGCTGCGTTTTTATCGGCCAGCTCTGGATTGGCAAACACCGCAGCGGTGAGCGCGGTGGGGAAAAATCCGGGGCCAATCGCATTGCACGTGATGCCGTGTGCCGACCACTCCTGCGCGATGGCACGGGTGAGCTGTAACACGCCGCCCTTGCCAGCGCCGTAAGGCGCGCTGTTACCAAATGCGCGGTAGCTTTGAAGCGACGCGATATTGATGATGCGCCCCCAGCCACGCGCTTTCATGTGGGGCGCTAAAGCCTGTGTCAGAAAAAAAGGCGCCGACAAATGCAAGTTAATCTGCGTTTGCCAGCTTTGCGGGCTTACTTTGTCAAATGGCTCGCGCGTGTTAACACCTGCTGCGTTCACCAAAATATCGATCGGCGACAAGGACAGCGCTTGGGCTGCGCCAGCTATCGTAGCTTCAATGTCTGACAAATCACACGATACCGTTTGCACCTGCATGCCCTGTGCACGCAAGCGCTGCGCGCTACCTTCGAGCGCATCGGTGCGTCTAGCCATCAAAATCAGTTTTGCGCCTGCTGCTCCTAGCGCGAAGGCCATGGCCTCACCGATACCAGAATTGCCCCCCGTCACCAGCGCTGTGCGGCCCTTCAGGCCAAAGAGTTGACCAATCGCAAGCGCACTCATACCGTCACTGGTATGCCCAAGTCAAATTTTTGACCAGGGAAATACTTGGCCAGTCGGTCATCTGCCGTGCGGGCATGTCCCTCCATGCCCTCTAGACGCGAGATGCGCGCAGTGGCCAAACCAATGTCGCGCGCAGCTTCGCGGTTCATTTTTTGCCACGTGAAGGTTTTTAGGAACTTATGCACCGACAGCCCGCCCGAGTAGCGCGCCGCGCCCTTGGTGGGCAACACATGGTTGGGGCCGCTGGCCTTATCGCCGTAGGCCACCGTTGTTTCTTCACCTAAAAACAGTGAGCCATAGCAGGTCAAGGTGTTGAGCCACCAGTCTAAGTCGGCTGCGTGTACTTCTAAATGCTCAGAGGCGTATTGGTCCGATATGGTAGCCACTTCCTCGCGGGTGTCACATACAATTACCTCGCCATAATCACGCCACGCACAGCCCGCCGCATCACGTGCCGTGGGTGGCAAAGCATCAATCAGCAGGGGCACAAGGCGCATCACCTCTTGGGCCAAGGCGTGGCTGGTGGTAAACAGCCAGGCAGGTGACTCATGGCCGTGCTCGGCCTGGCCTACCAAATCGCTGGCAACCATGGCTGGATCGGCGGTTTCGTCCGCGATCACTGCCACCTCAGACGGGCCCGCAAACACATCGATGCCCACCTTGCCAAACAGGGTGCGCTTGGCCTCAGCCACAAATTTATTACCCGGCCCCACAATCACATCAGCCGCCTTGCCAGTGAACAAGCCATAAGCCATAGAGGCAATGGCCTGCACGCCGCCCAGCGTCATGATCACGTCAGCGCCAGCTTTGTTAAAGGCATACATCAAATACGGGTGCATAGGCCCGCCGCGAAACGGCCCCGAGCAGGCAATGATGGTTTTCACCCCTGCCGCTTTGGCCGTGGCCACGCCCATATAGGCCGAGGCAATATGTGCGTAACGGCCAGCCGGCGCATAGCAGCCCGCCACGTTCACGGGCAGCACGCGCTGCCCTGCAATCACGCCCGGGTGTAGCTCCACCTGAAAATCTGACAAAGACTTGCGCTGCGCCATGGCAAAGTCAAACACCTGCTTGATTGCAAAATCAATGTCTTGTTTGACCTGGGCCGGCACGTTGCGCGCATTCTCAGCAATCTCCGCTGCACTCACCACCATCTCTCCCTGCCACTTGTCTAAATCCAAGGCGTATTGGCGCACTGCTTGCTCGCCACCGCTTTGGATTTTTGCCAACATGTCAGAGACCACCTTTTGCGCACTGGCGGTTTCAGTTTCTGGAGTTTTATCGGCTTTTTTAAGATAGGTAATGGTCATGGACAATTGCTCGGCTCAGTTGAAAGGGATTTATTTGGTGCTGTTGGCAAACTCACGCAGCTTTGGATCGGCGTTCACCAGCTTCATGAATTCGTCGGTAACATAGTCTGCCACCTTGGGCACCTCTTGTACTGCCCCGGTTTCCTTCATGAAGTTAGACAACTCGCCAAACCAGCCATCGACTGTAGAGCCGCTGCCTTTGCGATCCATCATGCTTAGCTGCTGGGCTAATGAGAAGGTGGGGCGGGTATCAAATTCTTTTTGCATAGCGCCATCGCTTAAGCTCACGCCGCCTTTGGCATAAAAGTCGCGCATCATTTTGATAGACTCGGCTTTGTTGGCATTCATCCAGCTCCAAGCGCGCAGGTACACCGCCAAGAATTTGGCCACGTTTTGTGGATTTTCTTTGGCGTAATCGCCACGGGCGATCAAGGCGCCTGGCACCACCGCACCTGCGTCTTTGCCCGAGCAGAGC
>JAYWHJ010000241.1:0-7963 GCA_043777795.1 Polaromonas sp.
CGGTCCAGCCGGTAAAGCGGTTTTCCAGGTTCCAGGTAGATTCGCCGTGGCGGATGAGCACGAGTTTGTACATAAATTGTGTGGTGGAAAAGTGAAGAATAGAAGCGTAAAAGTGGTTAAAAACCGCTCGGCCGGGTTTAAAGCAGCTTCCATTTTAGAATAGCGGCTTGGGCGCAGCGCCGTTTTTGGCCAGCGCAGGCTGTTTTTTTGGAATTTGAATGAAATTTATTGTGGATAACTGGATGCTGTTAGCTGTAGCCTTTGGCTCGGCGTCGATGCTGTTTTGGCCCATGGTCAAAGACTCTGTCATAGGCGGTGGCGCGCTGTCACCCGATGCCACGGTACAACTGATGAACCGCGAAAAAGCCGTGGTGATTGACGTGAGCGAAGCAGAAGAGTTTGCTGCTGGACATATTGGCGGAGCCAAGAATATCCCGGTCAACGACATCGATGCCAAACTGGCAGGCGCGGTAAAAAACAAGGCGCTGCCTCTGGTACTGGTGTGCTCCACGGGTGCACGCGCCAAGCGCGTAGAAGCTGCGGCTAAGAAGCTGGGCTTTGCCAACGTGCAAACCATGGCGGGAGGCTTGAAGGCCTGGAAAGCCGCCAATTTACCGATTGAAAAATCCGAAGCCCGTCCCGTTTAGACAACCCACCGGAACCCCGTTATGCAAGCCGTCAAGATGTACACCACCGCCGTCTGCCCTTACTGCATTCGCGCCAAACAACTCCTGAAAAGCAAAGGCGTTGAGCAGATCGAAGAAATCCGCATCGACACCAACCCCGAAGCCCTTAAAACCATGCTGGAGTCCACCGGCCGACGCACGGTCCCACAAATCTACATTGGCACCACGCATGTGGGCGGCTGTGACGATTTGATGGCGCTGGACAGCAAGGGCGGGCTGGTGCCTCTTTTGCAGGGCTAAGCCCCTCTTTCCCTGAGATAATCTGAAGATGCCCGCGCAAAAGCGGGCTTTGTTTTGTAACTTTAACCAAGACCCCACCATGGCCGATACCCCTGACACCACCGCTCCTGACGCAAATGCCGCGCCCGTGTTTTCCATCCAGCGCGTATATCTGAAAGACATGTCGCTAGAGCAGCCCAACTCGCCCGCTATCCTGCTGGATCCAGAGCAGCCACAGATCGACATTCAGTTGGGCGTAGAAGCGCTGCCAGTGGCCGACGGCATGTACGAGGTGTGCGTGGTGGCTACAGTGACGACCACGATCAAAGACAAAACCGTGTTTTTGGTAGAAGCCAAGCAAGCCGGTATTTTTGAGATTCGCAACCTGCCCGCTGACAATCTAGGCCCTATTCTGGGTGTGGCTTGCCCGCAGATTGTGTACCCTTACCTGCGCGCCAGTGTGGCTGATTTGATCACCCGCGCAGGCTTTCCGCCAGTGCATTTGTCCGAGATCAACTTCCAGGCGATGTACGAAGCGCAGCAGGCGCAAAACGCAGCGCAACAACCCGCTTCGCCCATCATTACGCAGTAATTTTGATGCGCTGCAAACCTAGTTTGCATGCAATTTAGTGCTCTAGCGCTTTAAAATATTGCGGGAGCAGCTATGAAAATCATAGTGATCGGTGCAGGCGCTTGGGGCACAGCCTTGGCCATCAGCGCCGCGCCGCGCCATACCATCACCTTGTTGGCGCGCGACGCAGCGCAGGCCAGTGCCATGCAGGCCAGCCGCAGCAATGCGCGCTACTTGCCTGGCGTGCCGCTGCCAGCTGCAGTCACCGTGACAGCGCTGCCGCACCATTGGGCCGCCCCACTCTCTGGCGCACCCGACGCAACACCTTCGTCCTTGCACCAACTCGTCGCCGCGCACGATCTGGTCATTATCGCCACCCCGTTAGCGGGCCTGCGAGAGTGGCTTAGCGTCTTGGCTACTACCCGCCAGCCAGTGGCCTGGCTGTGCAAAGGTTTTGAGAACGGCGGCCTGTTAGCGCATGAAATATGTGCCCAAGCAGCTCCCGGTTTAGTAGCGGGTGTGCTCAGCGGCCCGAGTTTTGCGCAAGAAGTAGCTCACCGCCAGCCCACCGCCTTGGTAGCCGCCAGCCAGCACGCCGCCGTGCGCGACGCGCTGGTGGAGGCTTTTCACACCAGCAGCCTGCGCGTGTATGCAGGTGACGATATCGTCGGTGCAGAAGTGGGCGGTGCAGTGAAGAACGTGCTGGCCATCTCCACCGGCCTGTGCGACGGCTTGCAACTGGGCCTGAACGCCCGCGCCGCGCTCATCACCCGCGGCCTGGCAGAGATGACGCGCCTGGGCGTGGCACTAGGCGCCAGGCCAGAGACCTTTATGGGCCTGTCCGGTTTGGGCGACCTGGTGCTTACCGCCACAGGCGATTTAAGCCGGAACCGCAAGGTAGGCCTGCTGCTGGCGCAAGGCCAGTCACTGGCACAGGCCACCTCGTCCCTGGGCCACGTAGCCGAGGGCGTGCTGTGCGCCCGCGCGGTGGTGCAGCGCGCCCGTAGCCTGGGTGTGGACATGCCTATTGCACAGTGCGTGGTGGCCTTGCTGGACGGTGCGATTGCACCCGCGCAGGCCGTGGCCATGCTGATGGGGCGCGAACCGACGGCAGAGAGTGCCGCTTAGCGCAAAGCTCAGAGCGCCGCGTTAATGCGCAGCACCACGTCGCGCGGCATATTGGCCGGGCCAAACACGGTAAATCAAGTGGTAAACGCATAGTTGGCCAGCCCGGCCTCGGCCATGGTGGGCACATCAGGCAGCAGCGGGCTGCGCTTGGTGCCCGTTACCGCAAGCGCCCGCACGCTGCCCGCACGCATATGCGGCAAGGTGGCTGACAGCAGCGGCAATGCCCGCTGCAACTACATTTCTGCGCAACATGGTTGTCTCCGTTTTATGAAAACGAATAATCGGTGACAACGAGGAGTTGGGTGCGTTCGGAGGGGAGGAGTAGGATGGTGCTTTTGCTCACTTCAAGAAGATGTACCTTAGCAGCTTGCTTTGAAGAGAGCTAGGCTGCCTTGGTTAGCTTGCGGCAGCTCGGGAACTTGGGCTGCAAAAATATTGCGAAAACACGCGGGCAACTTGGTAGCCATCTGGAGATGGTCACCGCGCCTTTCTCCATATTTTTCATCCCAAGCACGCCGAACTACCGCTTGACTGGCGTTGTCTCGTTAAGTGATGCGCTGAGGGGTCGAGTTTTCACCAGTGACGGGGAAGGCAAGCCTGGCGTTCGAGCTAAGGGGGCACCGACGGTATAGCGCGCTGGGCGGCTGGCGCAACATGGATCGCAGGCCCTGCGCCAGGCGACCAGCGTGACACGCCGTTGGTGCTCAGCTTGAGCGAGGGGTTAGGCATCAGTGCGCGCTACAGCGGGAGCGGGAGAATTCCAGCTTCACGCGCCTTGTAAATTGGAATGAATAGATACCCACGTTCCTTTCCGAACTTTGGTTTGGCTAAAGAGTACTTCCGTCCGCCTTCTGAAACGGCAGCCATGAATCCCGTCCAACTTTGCTTCATGTGAATGTCGCTGCCAAGTGCGCGTGTCATTCCTTCACCTATCTTCGACGGACCTTGGCTATAGAAAGGATTTATTCCTTGTGCATTAATCATCGTTGTTTCCAGAAAAACTGGCGATTGACGATTTTGATCCGTATAGAAGGCGAGAAATGCATGTCCTGGAATCAAAACAATTGCGGGTTCAATGCCTATTTTTCTAAGAATCGACGCAAATAGTACGGTGCCATCAATGCAGTTTGCTTGTGATGTTCGAAGGGTTTGAGATATCGGTCGAATTGCTTGCGATGTGATATCTGGGCGCTCTTCCGAGACGGTCGCAATGCTTGAGTACGTGACCTTGTTTCGTTGGAATAGATACCAGAGCGCCCAGACTTGCCTGAGTGCTTCGTCTGCTCCTTGTTGGGTCCCTGTCCAGGCCTTTACCGGCATTGCGGGTATGTCCAATGCAGCTCGCAATACACCGTCTATTATTGGGCTGTTCTCGTTGACAAATGCTGCCATGTAAGGAGAGAAGTCCTGACATGACTTGTCGGACCTGCATGCCGATAGCGGAGCATCTGTAATAGCTCGAACGCGGATAGTTTGACGATCTTCTCTATCAAGAGTTCCATCAACGAAGACTCGAAAAACTGCTTCTGCTGTTAGGGGCTGGGTAATAGATGCAAGTCGAGACTGGCTCCAGGTTAACCGCGGCACAATGTATTTTTGAGTTTGAAAGGCGAGTGTCTCAATTTTTCCGGAAACGCCTATTTCCGGAATCTCAATCTCTACCCTAATTTTCGTTCCAATTGGTGCGTCCTTTACAAGAACTGCCAGTGAACTTGATCCTATATATCCGTACGCTTGCACGTTCTCTGTAGGTCCACTCCTATCTCGCCCTGATGCTGATAGTGCATACGAAGGGAAGAAGGTCCCCGCAAATTGAAAGTCAGGACGCCAAGATAGAGTTTGCGACATTGCATTGGCGTGCGCCGCAATTGCGCAGACCAAGAGCGCGGTTCGTTTCAATCTGGATGTGTGAACTGTCACTGGCGGGCTTCCTAATTGTAGGTGGGCTAACAACATTGAATTCTGATGCCTTACGTCGGCGTTGACCGGCGGTAAATGGAACCGAGCGCCACAGGCGCGAACCACCCTTGACCTTCGTGTCAAACAACTTGTTAGGCCTCATGGCTTGAAAAAGTTTTCCGGCCACAGGAATTTTGGCAGATGCTGCCTGATCAAGCTTGCTTTGGCCTGATAGCCCCTCGCCTCTAGCTCTCGGACAAACACGGGCCAAGAAGGAATGTTTCTCATGTAGATATCGATCGAGGACGTTGACATGCCGCCGCCTTGCGAAGTCGATAAACCACCGTACTGGGACGTGGAGAGGCCACTGTACTGCGAAGTGGACATACCGCCATACTGTGAGGTCGAGAGTCCGCCGTACTGGGAAGTGGACATACCACCGTACTGGGAGGTCGACATGCCCCCGTACTGCGAGCTTGACATGCCCCCGTACTGCGAGCTTGACATGCCTCCGTATTGCGATGTCGACATGCCGCCGTATTGAGACGTAGAAAGGCCGCCACCTTGCGACGTACTGAGATTGCGCGGCCAGAGCCGCATATTTTGGATAACTGGTCTGGACACGATTTCTCCTTTGCGGTCTAACGTTCGGGGTGAGGCGGTGGCAACAGACGGCCGCGCGGAATGGTGAATAGACACGCCATAGAGCGCGGCCGGCTGTTGGCTCTCGCCTCGACAGAGGGGTTAGACGTTACCCTTCTTCGTTTTGGGCGCACTTTGTTAAGTGACGAATAGAGTTTTTAGGTCGCCTTCTACGAACTGGTGGGGTTTCCAGCCTGAAAGTAATTTCTCAAATAAAAATGAGTCAACGGCACTAATCGCGACACCGCCAAGAGTCCCCCACGGGACCGTTCCTAATGCGTCCGCCGCTAACCCAAGACCCGTGAAGACCGCCCAGCGAGCCGACTTGCCGGGCAACTTGTCCGCCCAGGAATCCTTGACTACCTCTTGGTAGTATGTCCGAACCAGTTCAGCATCGACTGGTTGCTGCTGCAACCAGTGGCGAAACTTGTCTGCAGAATCAAGTAGCTTCACTACTTGCGTGAACGAGATTCTTCCGGAATTGACAGCTTCACGGATTCTTCGTGCATCGTTCATTGTCAAATCAACGAAGTTCCCTATCTCGCGTTCGCTCTGTGTTCGGCGTCGAACTACAGCTTCGACAGCGGTAGATTGAACCACCCGCTCGATCGGAGCGACTGCAACCTCGGTATTCAGTTTTGCTGCGTAGTATGTTGCTTCATACGCACCCTGCATAAGCGCTAGCAGATACGCCTCCGTGAGCGTTGAATGCTCTGGGGGAACAGTCTTATGGTAGATCGCGTTAACATCGGCAAAGTCAAGATTCGTATCGACGAAGAAGCCCTGATTCTGCTGCTCAATACGAAATCGGAGTGGCTCACCAGTCGTGTAGCCGGGGGCTGCCACCGAGAGAAGGGAACTCACAGAATGTTCTGTCGCGTGATGATCTAGGAACGAAGCCAGCACGGCCTTCTGGTCGAAGCCTTCGTGATCGAGCGGTTGAAGCAGGCGAGTGAACTGACTTGATCCAACTCGAGCTTGTCCCGTATTGCCTGCAGCCGCGCGGAACGTCTCCGGACCAACTTTCTCGATTGTGTGTTGAGGCGACGAGAATCGCATCAGGTCGTGCAGATTCCGACCGGTAGTTGTGGGTGTACTGGATACCCCAACCTGATCGGCCAAATACTGGAATTCAAGTCTCTTGTCTCTGAGCAGTCCTAAAGCCACAAAGGGTGGAATGCCGGATAGAAGCGCCTTCAGCGTTGCTGAATTTCCAACAATAGAGACACGTCTATAAAAAAGGAGTGCCTCAGCAATCGCGCCGATGTCAAGTAGCGGCCCCGGCCCGACGGTGTTTTTGAATGTGATCGAGTCAAACATGTTGGGAGAATGCTCTGAAGGCAAGCTGAGCGAGTTGGTGATGTCTACGTAATGTAGACCGCAAAACCTGCGGTCTACAAATGCTGTGGCAATCTAATCTGGACATCAAATATTCCTGAAAGTGGCTTGCAGTATGGATTTCCAGCGAATATACTGTTTATTTATCCAGCTATAAAAATCTCATAAAACCCAGCAACGCTCCAGTGCAGTCTGTTCGGCTTTTAGACCAAGTGCGGGAGCGTATTCGTTACATGCACTATAGCTTAAGCACTGAAAAAAATTACCTGTATTGGGTGAGATTTTTTGTTTACCGACATAGGACAGGCCTAGCTGGGGCGCGGCCGATTAGGCTCTCTGCGACCTTAGATTGAGATGAAGATGGGTATTCACACTACATAATTTATAGCTGCTGGCGCAATATTTTATTGCGCCAGCGACTGATTTAGTCATGAAAGTATGCTGCCTACACATCATTTCTCGTGCGTTGAGGCTTTGGCTCACTTACGGTTAGAAGACGTCGTTCGTCGTCGATGGGCTCATCTTGCGGCGTCACACATCGCCGAAATTTCCAAGTTATCAATCAAGCGCGTAGTGCCCAGCTTGACTGCCCCCAGTGCCACCAGCGCAGCAGGCGCATCGCCCGGTAGCGGCGGCTGCAGATCGGCTTGTCGGCGGGTGGTGAGGTAGTCGGGCTTCCAGCCGCGCGCTGTGCGTGCCGGAGTAACTCTTCAGCTTGTGACCGCCTTCTCTACCCGAGGCACCCGTCGAAACGCTCCAACTTCATCGGGCCGGACCAATATCACTGAGCATCAGAATATCTCGCTTTACTTTATCCGACACAAAGTACCCATGCTTTTGCCATGCAGCAAATATCGGCTCGATGCTGTCGATCAAACCTTGCTGTTTGAGCTGAGCCACCAAAGTACCGCTGCCGATACAGGGTATTTTTAAATGCTGCGCAATGCGGCGTGCACGGCGTTCGTCGATGAGGGCTACCAAATCGTGTTGCTCTGCGTAGGACAGTACGGCAAGCTCCCCTGTGCCTAAGCCCTGCGCCAGTGCTGCATCAAGCAGGATAAGGACGCTTTGAGGCACGATGTGCACATCGCCCGCAGTGCAGAGACTTTCAATCACCGCTGCGCCGGGGGCTGATGGATCGCTAGTGCATTCGTGTAGCACTGCCTCTGGTACATACAGGCCGCCCAGCATGGCGACACACGCTGGCAACACGCCGCCAATGGCAAGCGCTATCAGTGGCCCGGCATCAGCCACGATGAGCTTGGGGCTCATTGCTTTGAGGGTGTTGAACTGCTCTTGGGTTGGGACGCAAGATGGGTTTGCAGTGTGGCCAACTCTGCGGCCATGTCGGCAGATTCGTCCAACATGCTGTAGCCCAGCGCACCCAGGTGCTGCAAGTAGCGCGCATAGGGCATACCGGCCAACTTGGCACCTGCGGCTACCGACAACTCAGCTTGCAGCACCATTTTGTCGGCCAAGG
>JAYWHJ010000242.1:0-7898 GCA_043777795.1 Polaromonas sp.
GTGCTAAAGGCAAAGCCGTCCAGCGGCTTGGGATTCTTTTTGTCGCGGCCCATAGTCCAGGGGCCCACCAGCGCAGGCTCTACGGCCCCGTCTTTGGTCATAGCTACGGCCCAACCATCGTCGTCTTCGTTTTTCATCACGCTGGCCGTCCAGCCATCGCCTTGCCAGAGGCGGGGTTCTTGGACGGTGGGGGTGTCTTCTGTGTCGGGTGTATCAAGCATGAGAGATTTTACTTGCCTCTCATGCGCATTGCGATTTTCACTTTTATCTCAAAACGATTTTCGTTTTTTAAAGCGCGGATTGAATGAACGCGCTGACTGTGTCTAGCTGTTCAGGCACATTCAACGCGGGCGCATGACCGCAACCTTCTACTTCTACGACTTGCAATAACCCCACGGCGCCTGGGCCACGTCGAGCCATTTCGCGTGTGGTTTCGGGCAACACCAGATCAGAATTTTCCCCGCGCAAACACAGCACGGGTATGGTCAGAGCATCGTAGTGCTGCCAAATGAGGTAGTCATCTTGCTCGCGCGCAAACTGCTGCACCATGGCCGGGTCGTAATGCGGAGTGACACGGCCATCGGGCAGGCGGCGGGTGGAAGTTTCGGTCAAGCGCCGCCACTGAGCGTCAGTTAGCGCGCCGTACGGTATGTAGATCTTGCGAAAGTAAGCCTCCAGCTCGCGCACTGTGTCAAACGCGGGCGGGCTGCCTGCATAGGATTTGATGCGCTCTATGGCGGCTTGCGCCACCTGCGGTGCGTTGTCGTTGAGCACCAGGCTCTGTATGCGGCCTTTCAAGGCAGGCTCAGCCAGGCCAGACGCGCACACCAAGCCAATCGCGCCGCCCATCGACGTGCCGACCCAATGCATGGTGTCGATGCCTAGTTGGTCGACCAGCTCGCGCGCAATGCGCGCATAAAACGCCAAGCAATATTCATTGCCCGGATCAGGGCTCCACTGGCTCAGGCCGCGACCAATGGTGTCGGGGCAGACCACGCGGTAGCCGCGCGAGGCCAGGTGGGTGGCCAGCTCGTCCATGTCGCGGCCTGTGCGCGCTAAGCCGTGCCAGGCGATGACGGTGCCGCGCTGAGGCGCAGCAGGGCTAGGTTGCCAATCGGTGTAATGGATTTCGCGGCCAGCGCAGCTCAGGTAGTGGGACGTGAAACCTGTGGCTTGTGACATCTGTTGCGTCATGGTTTGCGTCATGCTTTGCCCTTTGCAGCGCTGGCACGCAGCCGCCCCACCACCCCGGTGGGAAAGTAATACACCGACAGCACAAACAGCACGCCCAGCCACAGCAGCCAACGGTCTGGGGACAATAGCGCAGACAGCCATGGCAGCGCGGTAGTGGCCTCACTTCCCAAACGCAGCACATCTTGCAAATAGCTTTGCGCTACTAAAAACAGTGCAGAACCTATCGCCGCACCGTAGATGGTGCCCATGCCGCCAATCACCACTATCAGCAGCACATCCATCATGATCTCAAACGACAGCGACGTGTCCGGCCCGTTGTAGCGCAGCCAAAGCGCCAGCATGGCCCCGGCCAGGCAGGCAAACAAGGCTGACAAAATGCTGGACGTGGTGCGGTACGCCACCACGCGGTAACCAATGGCCTCGGCGCGAAACTCATTCTCCCGAATGGCTTGCAGCACCCGGCCAAACGGCGAGTTGACAATGCGCAGCATGGCTAGCAAAAGCACCAGCGCCGTGAAAAACAGCAGGTAGTAGCACAGCAAGCGCCCGTCCAGCATGACACCCAGCAAAGGTGTACTCATGAACTCGTGGCTGGGTGACAGCAGCTCGGGTACTTTAAAGCTCAGGCCATCCTCACCGCCCGTGATGTCTGACAACTGCGAAGCCAGGGTTAAAAACGCCGAGGCCACAGCCAAGGTGATCATGGCGAAAAAGATAGCGCGCACGCGCAGCGAGAATAAGCCGATGAGTAAGGCCAACACGAACGAGATGGCCAGCGAGGCACCCACCCCCACCCCCAGCGCCTGCCATGTAGCGCCCATGCGGGTGCTGGCCACGGCGATGCCATACGCACCGATGCCAAAAAACATGGTGTGCGCGAAACTGACAATGCCGGTGTAGCCGAGCAGCAAGTCAAAACTGGCCACCAGCACGATGAACACCAGTACTTTGGCCGCCACATTCAGCGCCTTCACTCCGGGGAAAATGAAGGGTGCAAATGCCAACGCGATGAGTAGCACCACGAGCACCACCGCCAGCACGCGGCTGCGCGGGAGGTCGTTGGATAAGAGCCTGTTTAACATGGGGCTAGGCCGCCCGCCGGGCCGCCCCAAGGAAGGCCGCGCCCCCTCGGGGGGCAGCGATTACACAAAGTGAAGAGCGTGGGGGCGTTATCATCATCGGTTCGCCACCGGATAGACACCTTGCGGTCGCCAGAGCAAAATGGCCACCATCAAAGCAATGTTGGAAAACAGCGCCACCTTGGGCACCAAAAATCCGGTGTAGTTGGCCATCAGGCCCACCAAGAGCGCGCCTATCAGCGCGCCGCCGGTAGAGCCTAAACCGCCAATGATGATGACGATAAAAATCAGCACATTGACCTGCGCGCCCATTTGCGGCGTGACGTTTTGCTGGTACAGGCCCCACATCACCCCGCCCAGCCCGGCCAGCGCGCTGCCCACAACAAACACGCCAATAAACAAGCGCTTGATGCGGTAGCCCAGCGACTCGACCATCTCGCGGTCTTGTACACCGGCGCGTATCAGCAGGCCAATCTTGGTGCGGCTCAAAGTCCAGGCCAGCACGGCAAACACCACCAGGCCTACCACCACGGCCAGCAGGCGGTATTTTTCAATCGCGGCATCGCCCAGCAGCAGGGAGCCACGTAAGCCCTCAGGCAGCGGTAGCGCGATTTGCGCTGGGCCCCAAATGACTTTGATGAGTTCTTCGCCAATGATCATGCCGCCCATGGTGATCAAAATTTGTTTGAGATGCTGGCCGTACACCGGCCTCACAATAAAGCGCTCAAAGGCCAGGCCCAGCGCGCCCGATACCAGCATGGCCACCAGCATGGCTGGGAAGATGGCCACCAAGTTGCGCCACAGGTCTGGCGAGCCTGTCCAGTCGCCCATCAAGCCCAGCACGGTGGTGGCTACAAAGGCGCCCAGCGCAATGAACACGCCGTGGCCAAAATTGAGCACGTCCATCAAACCAAACACCAATGTGAGCCCGGACGCGATGATGAAGATGATCATGCCCATAGCCAAACCGGCTACGGTGAGCGTGAGCCAGGTAGAGCCCGAGCCCACCAGCGGTAGCGCCAGCAAGGCCAACAAGGGCACCAGCAACAACGGTTTCCAGTCAAACTCCAGCGCCTTCATACTGCGCTCCTTGTCACACCAATGACTACATATTTAATAGCTGCTCCCGCAATATTCCATTGAGCCAAAGGCCAATTTAGCTTAAAAACCGTCATAAGGCCAACCCCAGCAGCGAGCGCTGCAACGCCTCGTCCTCGGCCAGCGCCTGCATCGCGCCCGCATGCACTACTGCGCCGTTGTCCATCACGGCCACATGGTCGCCCAGGCGTTTGGCAAAGTGGATGTTTTGCTCCACCAACAGAATGGTCACACCACTGGCCTTGAGCTGCTGAAACGCATCGATCATGTTGTTGATGATCGCGGGGGCCAGACCCTTGCTGGGCTCGTCCACAATCAGCAGCGCACGTGGCTCCACGATGGCGCGGGCCACGGCGAGCATTTGCTTTTGCCCACCCGAGAGCTTGCCCGCCGGGTGGTTCCAAAACTTCTCCACCGCGGGGAAGAGTTTGAATATCCATTGCAAGCGCGCCTCGTCCATCTGGCCAGCATGCTTGGCGCTGCGCGCAGCCAGCAGCATGTTTTCTTTCACCGTCAAATCTGAAAATATGCCCATAGTCTCTGGCACATAGGCAATGTTCAGCCCAGCAATGGCGGGGGTGGGCAGCTGGGTAATGTCCTGTCCATTGAAGCTAATGCGCCCCGTAGATGCGCGCCACAGCCCCATGATGGTACGCAGTGTGGTCGTCTTGCCTGCACCGTTGCGGCCCAACAGCATGGTGAGCTGGCCACGCGGTACAGCCAAGTTGACGCCATGCAGTATGTGGTACGCGCCGATATGGGTTTGCACGCCTTCGAGGGTGAGCAGTGCATCGCTCATGCAGCCTCCTTGACCGGCGCTGCAATACCCAAATACGCCTCTTGCACCACAGGCGAGGCTATCACTTGGGCGGGCTCGCCATCGGCTACCAGGGCACCGTTGTGCAGCACGATAATGCGGTCGGCCAGCTCGCGTACTACGTCCATCTTGTGTTCAACCAACAGAATGGTTTTGGCCTTATCGCTTTTCAGTTTGCGAATCAAATCGAGGATGACGGGTGCTTCGTCGTGGCTCATGCCCGCGGTGGGTTCGTCAAACATATACACCAGGGGGTCCAGTGCCATCAGCAGCGCCACCTCCAGTTTGCGTTGGTCGCCATGCGGCAGGCTGGCCACCGGCGTGGTTTGCTGATCCTGCATGGCGACAGTTTCCAAAATGTCTCGGGCACGCTGGGTCAAAGCCGTGTGGTCACTCCAAATGCTCCATAGGTTCAGCCCACGGCGGTGCGGCCCGCTTTGGGCGGCTTGCACGGCCAGACGTACGTTCTCCAGCACAGACAGGTTGGGGAAAAGATTGGTGAGCTGAAACGCCCTGCCCAGCCCCGCGCGGGTGCGCGCCGAGGCGCTGAGGGTAGAGACGTCTTTGCCCGCCAGATGGACACTGCCCGCGTTGGCTCTGAGCTGACCCGAGATGAGGTTGAAATAGGTCGTCTTGCCTGCGCCGTTGGGGCCGACGATAGCGGTCAAGGTGCCGGGCTCAAACGCGCAGCTGACGCTGTTGACCGCCACATGGCCGCCGAAGCGAATGGTCAGGTCTTTGGTTGTGAGCATGCGACTACGAAGTTAGGAGGCAAAAGCGGGAGCGGGAGCGGGAGCGGGGTCAATTTTTGAACGCAGAGGGCGCGAAGTTCAATTTCTTCTTTTTGGTATTCCTTTTTGTATTCATTTCTTCCCTCTGCGCCCTTTGCGAAACCTTCGCGCCCTCTGCGTTCAAAAATTGACCCCGAATGGGTATTCAAATCTCGGTCTTAGCGCTTATTGCGGATCGGAATATTCATCTCTTCGGCTTTGATCTCGCGCACCAGCTCGGGCACGCCCCAGGCAAAGGCCGGGTCTACTTTGATCTTGAAGTGGTACATGCTTTGCATGGCCTGGTGGTCTTCTTTGCGGAAGGTCATGCGGCCTTTGGGGGTATCAAAGCCCATGCCTTCCATGGCGCTGATCATAGTGTTGGCCGTCGCGTCGCCATTGGTCTTTTTCAGCGCGGTGACTACGGCCATGGCTGCAGAGAAACCACCGGCGGTAAAAAAGTCAGGAGGTGATTTGAACTGGCTGTAATGGCGCGAGACCAGGGCTTCGTTGATCGGGTTTTTAGGCATACCAAAATAATAGTAGGCCGCGCCCTCCATGCCAGGGAACTGCTTGTAGGCCACCATGGCGGGCAAAATATTGCCGCCCGTGGCGATCTCGATGCCGTGGCGCTTGAGGTCCATGTCGGCGATCTTGAACGGGTTGCCACCGGCCCAGATGATGAAGATCACTTTGCGGCCGGGCAGGTCTTTGAGCTTGTCGATCAGGCGCTGGCCACCGGCAGTGAAGTCGGTGGTGGCAGGGGGCAAATATTCTTCGTGGACTATTTTGCTGGTTTTGATGGCTTCTTTAAACGCCTTGATACCGTCGCGCCCAAAAGCCGAGTCTTGCGCCATGGTGGCGATGGTGATGCCGGCTTTGTCCAGCGCTACGGCGTTGGATATCGCGTCTTGCGAGCTGTTGCGGCCAGTGCGGAAGATGTACTTGTTCCACTTGTCACCGGTAATCGAGTCAGCCACTGCCGGCTCTACCAGCAGGATTTTTTTGTACTCTTCAGCCACGGGCAGCATAGCCAGTGCCACGGGGGATGCCGTGGGGCCTACGGCCAGGTCAGCCTTGTCGTCGCCGTAGGCGGCGGCCAGCAGGCTTTTGCCCAGGTCGGGTTTGCCTTGGTCGTCTTTTTCAATCACCACCAGCTTTTTGCCTGCCACCATCATGGTGCCGCCGGTAGCGTAGTCCAGACCCATCATGAAGCCGGTGGCGGTTTGCTTGCCGTAGGCCTCCAGCGGGCCGGTTTTGCTGTAGATGTGGGCAATTTTGATTTCTTTGCTTTGGCCCAATGCCAGCGGGGATGCGAACGCGCAGCTAAGGGCGGTGGCGGCCAGCGCAATGCGCGTAGCCCAAGAACTGTGGTGCATATATGTCTCCAATATGGGTAACTATCCGGCCTTAGTATGCACTTAGTGTGCCAAGCCGCAAGCTGTTGATTTCATTGAAGTTTAATTTTCGGCTGCTTCAGTACGCCTATTTTTAATACAATTATTTTGCCTATTATTCATACATATGTATAAATATCAGGCATTTTCTTCAAGTCGCGCATACAGCGTAGCCCGTGAAATTCCCAGCATTTTGGCCGCCAGCACCTTATTGCCTTGGGTTGCCACCATGGCGGCCGCAATGGCTTGGTGCTCCAGCGCGGCTACCTGCTCAGCCAGCGGGCGTAGTGCGATGCCGGGCACAGGCTGCGCTGCGGCCAGGGGTGCTAGAACAGTTTGTGCGTTTGCAGGTTGTACAGGCACCGACTCCACGCCCGCCTCCGCCAGCACCGCTTGCAGCTGCTGCGCGCTGATACGGTGGGTGTCGCTGCGCATCAGCGCCTGCTCCAGCACGTTGCGCAGCTCGCGTATGTTGCCGCGCCACACTTGGGCTGCCAGCAGGGCCAGCGCCTCGCCGCTCAGCTCGGGCGGCTGGCTGCCATTGCGCAAGGCCATGTCTTCGCCCAGCACTTCTACAAGCGCGGCTATGTCACCTGGCCGCTCGCGCAAGGGCGGTACGCGCAGGGGCAGCACATTCAGGCGGTAAAACAAGTCTTCACGGAAATTACCGTCCCGCACCAGCCGCCCTAGGTCGCGGGATGTTGCGGCTATCACCCGGGCATCAAACGGTACCAGCTTGTTTGAGCCCAGCGGCTCTATCTCGCCCTCTTGCAGCGCGCGCAGCAGCTTGGCTTGCAGGCCTAGGGGCATGTCGCCAATCTCGTCCAGAAACAGCGTGCCGCCATGGGCCAGGCGAAACTTGCCCTCCCGCCCTTTGCGGTCGGCCCCGGTATAGGCGCCGGGTGCCACGCCAAAAAACTCGGCCTCCAGCAAGGTATCAGGCACCGCAGCAATGTTCAGGCTGATCAAGGGCCCGCTGGCGCGCGCAGACGCCGCGTGGATGGCGTGCGCCAGCAGCTCTTTGCCGGTACCGGTCTCGCCCAGCAGCAGTACCGGGCTAGACGTTTGCGCCGCCCGCCGGGCTTGGCGTTTTATCTCCACCGCCGCAGGGCTGGCACCGACAAAGCTGGCAAAAGTGTATTTGGACTGGCGCTGGCCGCCTTGGCTGCTGCGCTGGCTGGCCAGCTCGCGCCGGGCCTCGTCCAGGTCGCGCTGCAATAGCGCAAACTTGCCCATCAAGGGCTGCAGGTTGGTCTCAGCATGGTCAAACAGCACGATGCCCAGTGCACCAATGACCTCGCCAGCGCTATCGCGCAGCGGAATGCGGCTGACCACAAAGGTGCCAGCCCGGTTGGTAAGCAGGTCGATCAAGATCGGTTTACCGGTCTCCAGCACCTGGTGCATCTGCGTGTTTTGCACCACGCTGGCCACCGGGTGGCCGACAAAATCCTCTACCTTCGCAAACCCCAGCGCAGGCAAAAACCGCTTGTACTGCTCGTTCACCCACACCACCCGCGCCTGCCGGTCCACCAGCAGCATGCCT
>JAYWHJ010000243.1:0-7885 GCA_043777795.1 Polaromonas sp.
GGTATGCTGCTGGCCACGCGGGGCATATTGCCTGGCATGGCGTATGTCAACACCCTCACGCAGATGCAGGATGCCGCCGAGATGTCGGCCCTGCTGGAGAAAGAAAAATCGCGTTTTGCCGGTGGCGAGATCAAAGGCAAAACGCTGGGCATTGTCGGCCTGGGCGCTATCGGCTCGATGGTGGCCGACATGGCCCTGGCCATGGGTATGAAGGTAGTGGGCTTTGACCCCGCGCTGTCGATTGACGCGGCTTGGCGTTTGTCCAACGAAGTCACCCGCATGGAGAACCTGCAAGCCCTGCTGGCCCGCTCTGACTACATCTCGCTGCACGTTCCGGCCATGGACGCTACCCGGCATTTGATCAACGATGCCGCCTTGGCGCAGATGAAGAGTGGTGCCGTGCTGCTGAACTTTGCGCGCGAAACCATTGTCGACTCCGTCGCTGTCAAAAACAGCTTGGACAGCGGCAAACTCGGAAAATACGTGTGTGACTTTCCTGAGCCCGCTTTACTGAACCATGCCAAGGTGATCGCCATGCCGCACATCGGTGCCAGCACCGAAGAATCCGAAGAAAACTGCGCCGTGATGGCCGCCAACCAGCTGATGGACTATCTGGAAAACGGCAACATTGTCAATTCGGTCAATTTCCCATCAGTCAGCATGGGCCGAACAATGGGCACGACGCGCATTACCTTTTCTAACGACAATGTGCCCGGTGTGCTGGGCAATGTGCTGTCGGTGCTGGCGGGCAAGCAAGTGAACGTGATTGACATGGTGAACAAGAGCCGGGGTGAGCTGGCCTTTAACATCATGGACGTGGCCAGCTTGCCTGGCGATGACGTGCTCAGCGCCATTGCAGCGGTGGCGAACGTGATCCGGGTGCGGGTGATTTGACCGAATGAACGACCACTATGCAGCTTTAGGGCTGAACAGCGCAGCTACACTGGCGGACATTAAAAAAGCCTTTCGCCAAAAAGCCTCGCTCTACCACCCCGATAAAAACACGGCTGAGGATGCGCCCGCGCGTTTTCGCGCCGTACAGGAAGCCTACGACGTACTGGCCGACGCGGACCAGCGCCAAGCCTATGACGACAACCGCCGCCGCAACCTGCTGGACAGCCCGCTGGAGACTGCGCAGGAAATTTGGCAGAACTACTTTAGCGCTTTGCGCTCCAAATTGGACGCTTAAGACCCTTGCGCCCTTGCAAAGCACTTTCCCCGCCTTAGCTAACAACCACTATGAAAACCCCCACGGCATGAGCATTTCCCACTATTTTTCCGACCTTCGCTCCGCCTACCAAGCCGAAATTGACGACCTGAGCTTCGATTCCGAAGGCAACAATGTGCTGCGCCAGCGCTTGGCCCAGCAGCGCAAAGAAATTGGCTTCTTGCTCACGATGATCACCTTAAGCCCTGAAATGGTAGCCCCCGTGTTCCACCAGGCGTTCGAATTTTTAGAGCCCGCCGTGATGGACCACCTGCTCACGCACGAGTCTGACGAGTTCCCCGAGTGGGACACCATCGCCCCCGCTGCGCAGCTGGCCCCGTGGGCGCAAGAGTTGGCCCAAAAAGTGCTCAAAGAGCCCATGGGTGACTGGTTTCTCACAGTAGCCGCAGGCCTGGAGTACATGTACGGCAAGCATGACGCATCCTTGGCGACGGGTGATGCTGCAGACGACAACGACAGTGCAGACGAGGGTGATGAGCGCCTGGACGAATTCGACAAAGAAGAGCTGCGCGATGCCCGCGCCCGCGACGATGCGGGTGCCGACTGGATGGAGCAGCAAGGCTTTGATCGCAAAGACTAGTATGAATAACCATTTAGCTCTTATCACCAAAACCCAAAGCCTCATCGCCTCTGGCGACATCGTCGGTGCAGAGCATGCGCTGGTGGAGCTGGCCGACGCTGAGGGCGACCAGGCTCTGATGGTGGTGCTGGAGCAGTTGCCGGCCAAAGATATTTTGGCGGTCATCCGCGAATACGACAATTCCAAAGAGTCGGTCATCAACCTGCTGGTCACGCCCGGCCAGTTCGCCCGCGCCGTGGTGATTGAAAAGCAGTACAAAGACCTGAGTCGCACCCACCTGCGCGGCATGATGAATTCCATCATCTTTCGTGAGGGTGCAGACCCGGTGGAGTTTTTAACTGCGATTGGTGATCTGGAAGGCGGCGCTGAGGCGCTGGCCGACTACTTCTCCGAGAAGTGGAGCCGCATCGAGGCCTTTGCCCGCTGCGGCACCTTTGACGGCATGGAGGACGATGGCGAGATGCTGTCTGAGCAAGCCTTGCTAGCCAGCGCCTATGTCAAGCCCCGCGTGGAGCAAGACGAGGTGGCTGACCAGGATTGGATGGAGCTGGCTTGGCTGCTGCGCCACCAGTGCCAAGATCTGTTCATCGAAATGCTGCTGGTGCTGCGCGCCAAAGCCCGCGCTCACGATATGGGTCTGGGCGAGGAGGGCGAGCAAGAAGAGGACGACGGCAAGTTCGAAACCGGCGACACCGACCGCGGCAAGGCTACGCCTGCTGCGCGCGAGTCAGACGAAGAGTCGGCCATCTAAGCATGGCGGTGACTGTGGCATCTACCGTATCGCTTTACGACAAGCGGCCTTTTTTTGAGAAGGCCTTGGTCTACGGCATGGAGCAGGGCTTGATCGACCAGGCCAAGCTGGACGCCATTTGCACCGACGCGCCCAAAGGCATGGTGCAAATAGCCCGCTATTTTGGCAGCGAGTTTTTGCGCCCCGAGATAGAACGCGCCAAAGATCGCATTATCAATCTGGTCAGCCTGCACCTGGAGAGCAGCTGCGCGGGTGACCTGCACAAGGCGGCGCAATCCTTGCGCGACCATTCCTTCATGTCTCGCTCCAAGGCCGGCTCCGACATGCTTAAAGCTTTGATTGCCATGCCCCAGAACAGCCACTTTGGCATGAACGAGCATGGCGGCTTTAGAGACGAGCACATTCCCCAGTTGGCCAAATGGTCGCTGCGTAGCCTGGCCGACTACCAGGCCGAGCTTGCTGCGCGCAGTAAAGTGGCCCAAGTGGTAGATGCCGCCCTGTGGATGGCCGACGCGCTAGGTCTGAACCCCGACGAGCTGGAAGAGGCCGGGGCCGATGCCCACGCCGTCATTCGCACAGCGCTGCTGGCACAGGCCTGCAAGCGCGTGGAGATGCCCGACTGGGTAGCGTTTGAAAAAATGGTCACGGCGCTGCGCAAAAAGCATGCGGGTGATAGCGGAGCAAAGGGTGCTGTGCTTGCAAATGGCGCAGCAGTTGCAAAAGCTGCAACGGGCACTTTACAAATTAATCTGCCAAAAAACCTGCCAACTGACTACCAAGCAGTGGTGGAGGCCGCGCGCACATCCATCCTGGCAGACCTGCCCAAGTTGCTTGACGCCGCAATACCAGTGCGCAAACTCTTTAGCCACACGCCCGCCTTCATAGGCCGTTATTTTTGGCTGGAAGACCCCTTGAGCGAGGTAGACCACTACGACCGCGCAGCCAGCGCCGCCTGGACCAAAGCCACCGGTGGCCACACCGACGATAGTTCCTTACTCACCCTGTTTTTGTGCATCGCCACCAGCGCTCCAGCCAAAACCCTGCTGACCGAGAAAACCGCCCTCAGCCTGATCCGCAAAATCCGCAAAACCGGCGTCAAACCCGAGTTGGCCGTGCAATACATCTTGGCCCACGCCCCCATGCAAGACCAGGAAGATTGCATTCTCTTGTGGAAAGACTTCTGGGGCGATGCGCAAGCCACCTTGCAAAGCGACTACGACTACGCGCTGCAAGACGCGTTGGCTTTGTTGGTGCGCAACTGCAATGTCACCTAACTGTTGTGCTGCCGCATAGGCAATACATCGACACTTCCACTATTATTTTAGTAGCTTCCACCGCCTTGAATTATTGCGGTGCAGCTCTGTTGGTATCTAAAACCTAGCCATTAACATCCTGCAGCGCTCAAGACAGGAGTTAAGGCAGCCGGTGCATCGGAAGTGCGTAGCAGAGTGACCGGGCTGAGCAGCACGCCACCAGTGCTGTCTGTGATGCGCACGCGGACGCTCGCGCTGCTTTGCGCATTGCCAGCGAAACTCAGTATCAAATTGGCGCTCTGGCTGGTACGGCTGATTTGGCCGTTTACCGTCACCGTGCTCTCCAACACACCCAGTAAAGTGGTGTCTCCCGACGCCGAAATACTCCATGGGCCGGCAAACTTAAACGTGGCGCAAGGGCTGCTGAGTGTGACGGTATCTGCCTGCAAATACAGGCTGAGGCTTTGGGTATCCAGGTTGCTGGCGCAGCTGGCTGTGCAGGTTGAAGCAGGTAAGCTGGGGCTGGTGGTGAGGGTGCCTGTGGCGGTGGCGGTGGCCGTGGCCGTGGCCGTGCCGGTGGGCGGCGTGACCGGATTGGGCGGGGGTGTACCGGTTCCTGTACCGAGGTTAGTGAAATGGCTGCTGGTAAAGTTTGGGCTGCCTGTCACGCTGGGTCCAGTGCCCGTGCCGCCCGTGCCCGGCCCGCAGGCGCTCAGCACGATTGCCGCGATACAGAATAGGCAAGTTAAGCTGCGTTTAATGGCTTGGTGAATCGTTGGCATGAGGGCTCTCTTCTTGTGCGTAAAAATAGCTGCCAAAGCGGGCACGGTGGCTGCGTTCTTCGGGCGTGGCATGGGCTTTATCTTCCTCAAACCGTAGCGCCGCTTCCAGCATGACGGTTTTAAACGCGGTGCGCCAGGCTTTGGCTGACACGGCGTGCAGGTGCTGGGCAGAACGCGCGGTGATTTGATCTACAAAAATGGACTGCTCTAGAAAGTTGCCGCCTTTGTCCAGGTTTTGTGCTGCGGCAGCGATGTGGTCATGTGCGTTGGCCTGTAGCAGTTGCGCCATCTCGGCAAAGCCTTGGCGCGGCGCAAAGCCTGCGTCCAACAGGGTAATGCCCGCCTCCGTCTCTTGTGCGATCCCCAGGCGCAGCATCTCGTCGAGCACGGCGCGGGGGCGCACGTCGGTGCTGATGCTGTTGACCAATGCGTCAAAACCACCGGCAGGAGCGGTGCGGGCGAGGGGCAGAGCTTGTCCGTCCGCATCCAGGGTGTGCGGCTGGGTGAGCCATTGCGCCACCACTTGGGCGGCCATGTTCATGGGGGCGATAGCCGCTTGATCGGGTAGGGTGTACAAGCGAGTCAGGTTGCGCACGTCGCGTCGGTGCACGCCGGACAGAAGGCTTACGGCGCTGTCGGTCAGCGCATGGCCCTCGCTTTTGAGTTCGTCCTGCGCAGCTGCGATGAAAACCGGTTTCAGCGCGGCAGCAAAGGCAGGGTAGCCCACTCCATGGCGTAGCAATAGCCGCGCCAATGGCTTGAGAAGCCCCAACACGGCTTCTAGGATGATGGCGGAGCGGCTTGGCATGCTGGGAGTTTAGGTGGAAATTATTTGACAAAAAATGTTGGACAGAAAAGAAATTGTGGGATATTATTCCACAAAATCAAATCGAACGGGTAAAAATAACCCACCCAGCTGTGCATTTGATTCACCAGGGACGCACCATGGCAAAGTATTCTCGAACCGGAAATTTAGTCCACAGCCCCGGGAAGTTGCTTCTCGTAGCCGCGATGGCCTGCTCAGGCGCGGCGTTGGTAGTAGCTTGCGGGGGTGGGGGGGCCGGCACCCCTGCGTCGCCCGTCACCGCCGTTGAGCCGATCGTGCTTACCTCGGCAGAATTGACGGCCTCCTCACCAGGGGACTTGCTGGCATACGTCAAGACCAAGCTCAAACAAGGTGCCCTGCAGGGCAGCAACTTCAATACCAGTGCCGTCACTACGGCAGCGGGGGTGCCATCGCCCGCCGCAGCGCCCACGGCAGCAACGTCTGGCTCAGACAGTGCGGCCAATTTCTCGGGCACCCGCCTGCAAGAGCTGGGCGTGGACGAGGACGATGTGGTCAAGACGGATGGCAGCATGCTGTACGCCTTGACCAAGTCTTATGGGGGCGGCACCACCAGCTTTCCTGCCCAGTTGCAAGCCCAGCGCAGGTTGACCGATGGGCAACTAAGCCCCGTTGGCACCTTGTCGCTCGGGTCGGAAAACCGCAGCGGCTTTTACCTGGCAAGTAGCGCTAAACGCATAGCGCTCCTGGGGCAGCAATTCAATTTCTATATGGGTTCGGTGGCGATCGATCCGATAGCGCCTACCCCCGGCGTTGCGGGGCTGTCCATGATGCCCTTGCCGATGAACGACAAAATTGGCTTGGATATCGTTGCGCTGGATGTGCCTGGCACGCTGACTGTAGCCAAGCGCGTGCGCATCGACGGGCAGTTGGTGGGCAGCCGCATGATCGGCAATACCTTGTACGTGGTGAGCACCTGGTCGCCCAACTTGTTTAAGTACGCGTTGCCTGCCAATGCCACTGCCAGCGTTCAGGATGCCACGCTGGCCAGCTTGAGTACCAGCGAGGTGCTGCCTAGGGTGCAGACGGACAATGGTCCTTCGGAGCCTTTGCTAGCCGACTCGGACTGCTATGTGCAGGCCAGCAATGCGGCGCTGCGCGTGCAAATCACCTCGATCACGGCGTTTGACTTATCGTCTGCCACACTGCAGCGCAGCAGCCGTTGTTTTGTAGGTGGTGCAGAGGCGCTTTACATGTCGCCTGCCAATGTGTACCTTACCAGCTCGCGCTACTACAGCTACGACCCCAGCACAACGGGTTTGGCCAATGCGGTGTTCAGGTCAGAGACCACCACCGATATCCACAAGTTTGGCTTGCAAGGCCAGACGATCAGCTACAAAGGCTCGGGCGCAGTGCCAGGGCATTTGGGCTGGAGCAAAGACAAGCTGGCCTACCGCATGAGTGAATACCAAGGCGACTTGCGGGTACTCAGTTTTACGGGGCAAACTGGCTGGGCGTTTCCTGCACCCGTGCCGGGCATCGCTACCACCACCGCAGTGGGCGGCACCCCAACGGTGACTGTGACGACCAGCAGCGGCACCGCTGTGAGCGCCACCCCCACGCCTATCAGTACAGCACCCGCATCGCCCGCCACACTCACCATCCTGCGCGA
This sequence comes from Polaromonas sp., assembly GCA_043777795.1. Lineage (GTDB taxonomy): Bacteria > Pseudomonadota > Gammaproteobacteria > Burkholderiales > Burkholderiaceae_C > JAAFIP01. Next base: position 7,051 of record JAYWHJ010000243.1, read on the forward strand.
GGTCAGTGGCAAAGGCCTGCAGGCCGTGGGTAGCCTGCCCAATGCCCAGCGCCCTGCGGCGCTCGGTCATCCGGGTGAGCAGGTGTACGCAGTGCAGTTCGTCGGCCCCCGCGCCTATGTGGTCACTTTCAGGCAAACCGATCCCTTGTATGTGCTGGACGTTAGCAACCCCGCCGACCCCAAAGCCTTGGGCGAGTTGTCCATGCCTGGCTTTTCTGACTACCTGTACCCGTTGGGTGACAAGCTGCTCTTGGGCGTGGGCAAAGACGCTACTGACGCGGGATTTGTCGGTGGCGTCAAAGTTGCGTTGATGGATGTGACCGACCCGAGCACGCCTGGCCTGGTCAACTCTGTAGTGATTGGTAAACGCGGGAGCAGCGCAACCTTGGACTACACGTCGCACGGCATCAACGTGTTCCAGCAAGGCAATGTGTACCGCATTGCGGTGCCAGTTCGGGTGAATGAAACGCCTTCCAACCTGATCGTAGGGCCGCAGACTTTTTACCAGCCCACCTACCAAGGTCTGCAACGCTTGGAGGTAGACATTACGGCCAAGACCTTGGTGAGTAAAGCTCCTTTGAAAAGCATTGTCTATTCGCCCTCAAATCCCTTTGCGCAAGCCTATGGTTTGTTCGACATAGCGCAAGACCGCAGTGTCCAGATTGAGTCCATGGTGTATTACTTCTCCGGCGGCAAGTTTATGACTGCAATTTGGTAGCGCTTTTTTGGACATTAGGCCGCACTTCAAGCTTTTCAAGGCTTCAGCGCAAAATTTTATTAGGCTATTTGCTATTAAAAATATAGCGAATGGGGTTTCGTGGTCAATCAAGGGGCA
>JAYWHJ010000244.1:0-7875 GCA_043777795.1 Polaromonas sp.
CCCATTCCCCAATGCTGCGCAAACGCGGCCCGGCTGGTATCCCAGATCGCGCGGTAGTGCTTTGGCAGCGCAGCGCGCAGCTCTACGCCCGCTGGCAACGCGAAGTCTTGAATATCGTCTAAATGGGGTCGCACCATACTGAAGAAATAGCGCGTGGGCTGGAAGCCTTCTGTTCGCAGCAGGGCCGTCAAACCCAATTCATACTGCGTAGCGCTGACTTGGAAGATATGCTCCGCGCCACTAGTGGACGTGGACGCTGTAACCCGTTGCCTGCCCTGCATCCAGTGCAGCATAGCGCGCCCAATGCCTTTGCGCCGCCACGCTGGCAGTACGAAGCCCAGGTGGCAATAGATGACCGGCCCGGCCAGCTCTGCCCACCACCAGCCGCGCACGTAGCCAATCAGTTGGCCATGCACTTCGGCCAAAATCATGTCTTCGTAGGGACCGCAATTGACCAGCTCGGCATAGCTTTTGCGCATCTCGTCCACTTTGCGCACGATCTCGGTTTTATCGGCTGCAAAGCAGGCGTTGGCTACCGGCACCATTAAGGGAAAGTCGCTGTCACCTTGAAAGCGGCGAAAGCGCAGGCCAGGAAGGGGAGGGGCGCTGGGCAGGTGGATGCTATTTTTCATTGCTCCCCTTCAGGTGGTGCATCAAAAATGTGTACAGCAGCGCTTCGCGCTCGGCCTGCAGCTGCGGTGTGGCTACACCAGAATGTCCGCCTTCTGCGGGTTCATACAGCCATGTGGGGTAGCCCATGGCCAGCTGCTTGGCCACCATCTTGCGGCCATGCGCTGGGTGCACGCGGTCGTCGTTGCGGTTGGTAATGTAGAGCGTGGGCGGCATGGGCGCGCTGGCTTTGAGGTTGTGGTAGGGGCTGTAACGCGCCAGAAAAGACCAGTCTTCAGGATTGTCGGGATTGCCGTATTCCTCGGTCCACGAGGGGCCGGCCAACAGCCGGGTATAGCGCTGCATGTCAGTCAATGGCACCCGGCTGACGACGGCGCCAAACAATTCAGGCCGCTGCGTGGAAACAGTGCTCACTAGCAAACCACCGTTGCTGGCACCATAAATACCCAGCTTGGACGCTTGTGTGACTTTGGCGTCGACAAGTGCCTGCGCTACCGCTGCAAAATCGTCAAAGCCTGTTTGCCGCTTCAAGCCTTTTGCTGCCTCTGTCCATTCAGTGCCAAATTCACCGCCCCCTCGAATATGGGCCAGTACGTAGGTGCCACCAAAATCCAGCCAATTTAGCAGCGGCAGGCGTTGGTACTCGGGCAGCAAAGAGATGCCAAAGCCACCATAGCCATAGAGCAGGGTGGGTTGTTGCCCATCGCGCTGCGCGTCTTTGCGCTGAATCAGCGTGTAGGGAACCAGCGTGCCATCAGTGGAACGGGCTGTACCCTTTTCGACACGGTAGACGCTGGCATCCGTGACAGGGCCTTGGGTGTGGATCTTCTCCAGTGCGAGGTTGGCGGCATTGAAAAGATACAGGCTTTGCGGCTCAAGAAAACCCTGGTGCGATAGCCACAGCATGTTGGCCTGCGCTGAGTGCGGCCACACCCGCACCAGACCCCAATCACCAAGCGCCTGCACTTCCCGCGCAGGCGCTGCGCCATTGATGTCATGCACCACGACTTTACTTTGCAAGTCACGCAATTCGTTGACCACGATATGCTGCGCCGTGACGGAGTAGCCTTGCAGGGTTTTGCGCTCTGCGGCTTCAAAAACGGCGCGCGGTACAGCACTGCCGGCCGTGAAATCGCTGTAGTTTGCAATCAACAGGCCTCCCGCAGCATAAGTCTGCCCCTTGTGCTGCCAGCGGCTACGAAGTTGGATGACCAATGCGCCTTCATGCACGCGCACCGTGCTGTCGGCTGGCAGTTCCAGCGCTGTGAGCGCTTCGCCGTTCCACGCGTAATGTGCATGCTGAAAAAAGCTTGTCTGCTGCTTTATCAGCAAATGCTTGCTGCCGGTTTTAGCAAAGTCAACAGACCAATTGACACCCACATCAGTGGCCTTTGCTTTGAAGAGTAGGGCCGCACTGGTCAATGGCGTGCCACGTTTCCATAGCCGCACTTCGCGCGGATATCCGCTGGTGGTGAGGCTGTCTGCCCCAAAATCGGATGCTATCAGCAGCTCATCTGCCGACCACCATTGCGCCCAACCTTTGGCTTCAGGCACTTCAAATCCGCCCGCGCTGGCGGGTACAAAGCTTCGGGAGCCAAGGTCAAACTCGCGCAGGACTACAGCGTCACTGCCGCCGCGACTCAAGCGCACCATTGCGCGTACATTCTTTTGGCTAACGTTTTGCAAGCTCACGGGCTGCACTTCTGCTCCACCCCACACCCAGTTCACTGGCTCGTTTTTGTTGTAAGCATCGATGTTGAGCAGCGTTTGCCAGTCTGGCCTGGGCTTGCGGTATTCGTCGAGCATGGCACGGCGCCAAACGCCCGAGGGTTGGTTCGCGGTGCGGAAATGGTTGTACATGAAATCCCCCACCGTGGTGGGAAACTGGATGTTGAATTCCCGTTGCGTGAGAACGCGTAGATTGGCCTTGTACCGTTCATCAAACCCCGGCATTTTTTGGATGCTGTCCAGCGCCCGCGTGCTTTGCGCATCTACCCACTGCGTGGCCGCAGGGCTTTTTAAGTCTTCCAGCCAAAGATGGGGGTCGGCTGCGCTTTGTGCGGATACACCAGCGCAAAAAATAGTGAAAGCGAAGGCGCTGATGGATTTGGCTATGGTAATGCGCAAGTTCAGCATGGGCTGTGTAGTCATTGGCAAAATCCCTTCATGAGTGCCTGGGTGTATTGTGCGTGTTGCAAGCTTAAGCCCAGCCAAAGATTCCTTCAGATCTAAGGTGCCAGCCTTTAGCCCCGCTTAAGCTTGGCGCAGGCACAATCGCGCCATGCATATATTGTTGATTGAAGACGATCTTGACCTAGGCCGGGCCTTGCAGGCTGCCCTCAAGGTGGAGGGGTTGACCAGTGAGTGGCTGCGCCGCGTGGTGGATGCGCCTGGCCTGGTAGATGCCAGCGTGGTGGACTGTGTGCTGTTGGACTTGACCTTGCCCGATGGGTCTGGTTTTGATTTGCTGGCGCGCTGGCGCAGTGCGGGTGTGACGGTGCCCGTCATCGTGATCACAGCGCGCAGTGCGGTGAACGACCGGTTGATGGGGCTGGACGGTGGAGCCGATGATTTCGTGGTCAAACCTTTTGTCACGGCGGAGCTGATCTCCCGCATCCGCGCGGTGCTGCGCCGCGCCGCTCGCCAGTCAAGCGAAGTGTGGACCTTGGGCGACTTGGTGATAGAGCCGCGCAAACACACCGCGCACTTGGCTAGTGCAACGCTAGACCTATCGCCGCGGGAATTTCAGTTGCTGCTGGCACTTGCGCGCGAGCCGGGCGCGGTGGTGGTGAAAAGCGTATTGGCACAAAAGCTGGAGCCGCTGGGTGACCCGGTGGACTTTGGTGCCATTGAAGTGCATGTGTCCAATTTGCGCCGCAAGATTGGCGCAGAGCGTATCCGCACGGTGCGTGGGGTTGGCTATATGGTGGTGCTATGACGCCTTGGATCAAGCCAGCACGGTCATTTCTGAGCCAGCCCAGCATGGTGCGGCGCGGGGTAGGGTCTGTCTTGCTCGCGTTTGTGGTGGTATGGGCTGTACTGCTGTGCTATCAGTACTTTCAAATCAAACAAACGATCGCCAATGACTCTGGTTTTCAAAAATTTGGCAATGCTCTGACGCTGACTTTGGCGCAGGTGGGTACACGCGATGAAGCCAGCACACTGATTGCTGGCACCGCGCAGTGGGTGAATATCCGGCGTGCCGAGATAGGCGTGCTGCCGGGCGTGATGCAGTTTGAACTGCTCAGCCGTGATGGCCAGAGAATTTTTGCAAGCGCGCAGATTGGCAGCCAGCCACTGGCGGGTACCAGAGGGCAGCTTGTGGAGCAGGAGGTGCTGGGGCTAACTCACCGCATCTACCAGGGTGACACGCCCCAGTGGCGACTGCACATCGCAGAGCCTAAGCGTAGCGATGCGGCTATTTTGAGCTACAACGGACGCGCATTGCTGCCCTATCTGTTATTGGCTTTGCCCATCGTGCTACTGGCGGTTTGGCTGTCAGTGCTGCATGGTTTGCGCCCCTTGCAGCAGTTGGCCGAGCGTATTGCCGTTCGCAAAGACAACGAACTAAGCCCGATTGACTTTGATGCCAAACACCAAGAACTTAAACCCTTGGTGCATTCTCTGGACAGGATGCTCGCGCAGCTGCGCCACAAAGTTGCGCGCGAGCGCGCTTTTGTGCAAGACGCGGCGCATGAGCTTAGAACCCCCATGGCGGTGATCACCGCCCAAGCGCATGTGATGGCGCACACCCACAGTGCACAGGAGCGCCTGTTGGCGCAGCAGCACCTGGACGGCGCCATCACGCGGGCCTCGCATTTGGCACAGCAGTTGTTGGACTTGGCCGCTTTGGACGATGCCAAACGCCCGCCTGCGCGCACCATGGACATAGCACAGTGGTTGCGCCAGTTACTCGCACAAGCAGCGCCCGGTGCCATCGCGCGGCATATTGAGCTGTCATTGGAAGCGCCCGATAGTGTGGTGCACACCGTAGAAGTGTCTGCGCTCGAATCCATCGTGCAGAATTTGCTGGATAACGCTTTGCGCTATGTGCCGCAAGGCGGCACGGTGGCAGTGACTCTGCTCAGCGAAGCGGAAGGTCTGAGTCTGAGTGTGCAGGACGACGGTCCGGGTATTGCGCCAGACGAGCATGCGCGAGTGTTTGAACGCTTCTATCGTGGCGCTGGCCACGAAGTTACCGGCTCAGGCTTGGGCCTGGCTATCGTGCAGCAGGCCGTTCTGCGCCTGGGCGCGAGTGTGCGCATCGGCCCCGGATTGGCTGGGCGGGGCGTGGGGTTTACGGTGCAACTTTTTTGAGGCGCTCAGTGCGTTCGTCTTTTTCCATTGAGCATTTGACCAATCCACGATGACCTCACCCCGTAGTGGTAAGTGATGAGCAAGACCACGCAGGTGACTACATTGATGGTTAAAAATTTGATTGCCCAATGGATGTTCAGCAGCATCAGCGATGTCTGAACCACCATCACCAGGGGCAGATGCATGATGTACATCCAATACGATGCGTCGGCAAGGTAGCGGATGGTGGCGTTTTGTTGACTCAGGAGCTTTACGCCAACGCCCACAAAGGCCAGCGTCCAGCAAACCGAGGTGATGGCGTAGGCCGCTGCATAGAGCAGTTTGTAGTTTTCAATCATGGTGGCTGGTGCTTGCGCGCCCAAAATAACCAAGCACACCAGCGTACCTACCAAGCCCATGGCAAAGTTAAGCAGCCCATGGCGCGCCAGCGCAGTGAGCAAGTGCCGTTGGCGATCTAGCAGCCAGCCCATGGCAAAGACATAGGCGTAGATAAACAGGGGTATCGCGGGAGGCAGCAGGGTGTAGGCTGGTGTAGGTACACCCATGGCACCAATCCAGTCGGCTATCAGAAAAAGGGCGACAGCGACGGGCGCGGCCAGGATCAGTGAACCCACGGGCAGTGTGACGACAGTGCGAAGCCAGCAGTCGGCGATTGCGGTGATCGCGTCTTTTTGGCCCGAGGCAAGTAGTAGCTTGCGTGCAAGCAACGCGATGGCATACAGCCAGAGCAGCAGATACAGAAACCACAGGTGAATAAAGTTAGGCCCGGCATCCATCATGGCCTTGGGCAGGGTCTGCGGCATGATGCCGTGATTGGCTTTTGCCAGCGCCCAGAAAACCACGACAATGATCAGCGCGAAACACACTACCCACCCTAGCGCCAACGGTACCAAAATACGCGATGCGCGGTTGCGAAAAAACGCCGGTAGCCCTAAGCGCTGAAGCAGTGCGCGCGACAGTAGACCTGCAATGAGAAAAAATACCGTCATCCGAAAGGTATGGATGACGAACATCGTGACGGCCAGAGCGGGGCTTTTTTGGACATCGCTGATTGGCCACAGCTCGGGCGGGATGCCCGGAACGAATGACAGGCAGGCATGCAAGACAATGCCCAGCAGTAAAGCCGTCGCCCGGATGGCGTCCAGGGCGTGTAGCCGTTCTGGTGTTTGCTCTGTGGAGGTCAATGCCATAAAGTGTACAGTGTAGCGGCAGAGCGAATGGAGAGCCGTCGAGCAGACTCAACTCGTAATCCCAATCTGCCTAGGCACAAACTCATCGTCACCTAGGCCCAGCCCTTCGCTCTTGGATGCCTCGCCCGAGGCCGTTCGCAAAAAAAGTTCAAAGGGATGTTACGCCATCTCTTGCACCGATACTGTGCCGTCCAAAATCCTGCTGCAGTTGATCTCCATGTCTTCTTGCAGCTTGTGGAACATGGGGCTGTTGGTTGCCAGCTTGATGCAGGGGGCGGGTTTGGAGCCGAACATCGAGCCGGGCCCGGTGGTGAAGGCTATCAGGTTTGCACCGCCTGCAATTTGGCCGGTGGCCGATACTGAGTCAAACCCCGGATTGTCCAAAAAGACAAAACCTTTGGCGGTGACGCTCTCGGCGTATTTGTACAGCTTCATCAACGGGCCAGTGCCGCCTTTCATGGATGAACCTGAGGATTTTTCAAAGAGATTGGCCAAGGCGCATATTTGGTTGCCAGGGCTAACTTGCCCGTTGATCTGAACGTCACGGCATACCGAGTATTCATCTTTCCATCAGCGGATGCGCTCGATGAGTTTTTTGCCAATGTCTACCGCTGCGCCCACCGCCGGATTGGCGGTGGTGGACGAAAAACCGTCTGGGCCGCAGCACTGCAAGCGCACGCTCAGGTGGCTGGCCGAGACGGTTTGGCGTTTGACTTTGTTCGCCTCGGGCAGCAAGGCCTTGACGGCTTCAATGCCTGCAGCAATCGTCTGGCACGTGCCGCCGCTTTCTTGCATGATAAAGGTGTGTAGGTGCGGGCTGGCGGCCAGCTCTTCTTGCTCAAGCAGGCCTGTAAGCTGGTTGCGCTCGCAGCCGAGGCCAGTGATCATGGCGGCGGCTAAGTTGGGTTGGCGGATCTAGCCGGCCATGGTGCGGCGCAAGAGCTGCATGGGCTCGCCGGTCATCTCCATACCGCTGCCAATCGAATGGCTAAAGGCTACTATGCCATCGACATTGGGGTACGCGGCCAAGCGTTCCGGTGTAAGCCATCCGGCAATTTTTTTCACCACACTAGCCGAGCCATTGACGGTAGACAAAATGCCAATGAAGTTGCGCGTGCCCACCTTGCCATTGGCGGGCGCAGTGTGCTAAAGCTACTGGATGACCCAGCCATGCGCGAGCGATTGACCAAGGCGGGCGCGCAGTTGGCACCTCTCACATCCCCAAAATTCACCGAGATGCATTTAAAAGACATTGCCCTCTGGAAGCGCATTATCCTGGCGGCGGGTATCAAGCTGGAGTGAACCCTGGGGCGATCAAACTCGCAGGATCATTACTCCGCGCAGCCGGCAAGGCCTGGCGAACTTCACTGGCGCGCCACTGCGGTTATGCAGCGGGACAGTGCCTGCAGGTCGTCAAATTTTTGAAAAAACATGCTGTAGCCCAATAAAATATTTCGGGAGTAGCTATTAAAATAAGAGCTATTTCTGCGATTGGTGTTGCTGCTAATCCCTTTTTTCGGATACTGGTTTGGTGCCTGCGCGGCGCGCCTCGCGCAGCATGTAGAGGTACAAGCCTTCTACTTTTTCGCGTGCCCACGGCGTTTTGCGCAGAAACTTCAGGCTGGATGCTGTGCTGGGGTCGTGCGTAAAGCAGCGCACCGGTATGCGCTGGCCTAGTTCGTCCCAGCCGTAGTGTTCGGCCAGTGCGTTAACAATCGCTTCCAGCGTCATGCCATGC
>JAYWHJ010000245.1:0-2833 GCA_043777795.1 Polaromonas sp.
TGTTGTGGCAGGCTTCGCGTGGCGATACCCGTGCTGTGGTGACACAGTGGGTTGCTGGTCAAACCCCCGCGCCCGCATAATTCGCCCTTGATTTATACAGGTTTACCCGCATATGCCTAAAATCTAACGAAAACAATCAGCAAAGGCTGCCTACCATGGTTCCCCATCTCATCACCGCACTCAACGGCCCTATCAACGAGCTAGAGCAACGCATCATTGACCAAATGCCAGCCATTGAGCGCTGGTTTCGCCTAGAGTGGATGGAGCACACCCCGCCGTTTTACAGCTCGGTAGATGTGCGCAACTCGGGCTTTAAGCTAGCTCCGGTGGACACCAACCTATTTCCCGGTGGCTGGAACAACCTTACCCCCGAAATGCTGCCACTGGCTGTGCAAGCGGCCATGGCCTCCATTGAAAAAATCTGCCCCGAAGCGCGCAATCTGCTGCTTATTCCCGAAAACCACACGCGCAACACCTTTTACCTCACCAATGTCGCCCAGCTCACTCGCATATTCAACATGGCTGGGCTCAATGTGCGAGTGGGTTCGATCAACCCCGACATCAAAGAGCCCACGCGCATCGACCTGCCCAATGGCGAGAGCGTGCTGCTAGAGCCCGTGATTCGCTCCCAAGCAGGCGGGCGCGGCCGCTTGGGACTCAAAGATTTTGACCCTTGCACGATTTTGCTCAATAACGATTTGTCGGCAGGCGTGCCCGGTATCTTAGAAGACATACACGAGCAATACCTGCTACCGCCCCTGCACGCGGGCTGGCATGTTCGCCGCAAAACCAAGCATTTTGCTGCGTATGACGAAGTGGCCAAGCGGTTTGGCAAACTCATTGGCGTGGATCCTTGGTTGATCAACCCGATGTTCAGCCAATGCGACGGCATCAATTTTGCTGACGGCACGGGCATGGACAAGCTGCAAACCCATGTGGACGCGATCTTGACCAAAACGCGGCGCAAATACAAAGAATATGGCATAAACGAAAAACCCTTTGCTGTGGTGAAAGCCGACAACGGCACCTATGGCATGGGCATCATGATGGTGCGCGACGTGAAAGAGCTGGAAGCGCTCAACCGCAAAACCCGCAACAAAATGAGTGTGGTGAAAGATGGCCAAGAGGTCAGCGAAGTCATCATTCAAGAAGGCGTGCACACCTATGAGCGCATGAACGAGGCCGTGGCCGAGCCGGTGGTGTATATGATGGACCGCTACGTGGTGGGCGGCTTTTACCGCGTGCACGCCGAGCGCGGTGTGGATGAGAATTTGAACGCGCCAGGATCAAGCTTTGTACCCCTAGCATTTGCCAACAGTGCGCACCTGCCACAGCCGGGCGTGAAGCCAGGCCAAAGTGTGCCCAACCGTTTTTACATGTATGGCGTGATTGGCCGATTGGCCATGCTAGCGGCCAGCTACGAGCTAGAGGCCACTGACCCAGAGGCTGAGAGCTACGAGTAAAACGGGGTTTATTGCACCACTTTCACCAGCTGCCCCGGCTTTGGCTCACCACCGGCATACACGCCGTTGATCAGGCGCAGCTGCCGCTCAGCGTTTGCCAGAGGTGAACTGCGCGCCAGCTCTGCAAAACCGCCGCGCGGGTAGGGCGTGGATTTCAGCGTCCATGCTTTGGCGGCAGCGCGGTCAGCTGCTGTCAGCGCGCGAAACGTGCCCTCCACTTCCAGGATTTGCCCTTTGGCGCGCTGCATGGCAGCAGTATCTTTGGCTGAGTAGCCCAAAATATAGCTCGCAGCGCCTGGCCCACTCACCACCGTGAGCTCCACCTGCTGGCGCTGGTTGTTTTGGATGGCCACACCCGTGAAATGCGAGGCAGGCAAACCGTTGAGCTGGATGCGGCGCATGTCACCCTGCTCAGGCTTGATGAGGTTGCGCACAATCTCATCATGGGTTTTGCCCGCTTGCGGCGGTGCCATTTGCACCACCAAGGCGGCATCGCGCGCAGCGTTCACCAGGGTTAGCCTATCTGCTTCGTTTTGTATGCGCCAGCCAGGCAGTGCGGTAATGGCAAAGCCCAAATCCGTGTGGTAGAAATTGCGCCCGCGTGAAAGCCCCTGCTCAGGGCTTTCGCCAAACGCCACACCTTCCATGGCCTGCAAATAGCGCGCGCGTCCCTCGTCTTGGTATTTGCCGGCGTCTTTGTATTGCGCGGCCAGTTTGGTGATGATTTCTAGCCGCTGGTCGTTGCTGGGGTGGGATGCCAGCCAGCTGTTTTGTTCGGGCGCGGGGCGGCCTTCAGCCTTGGCCAAGTCAGCGGCAAAGCGCTCTTGGTTTTTCAATACATTGATCACATCAATCATGTTGCGCGGGTCAAAATTGCTGCGTGACAAATACTCTGCGCCCAGCCCGTCGGCCTGCAGCTCTTGCTCGCGCCCATACTTGGCCACATAGCCAGCTGCCACCGTTTGCGAAGCGTCGCTGGCCATCTGCCCTGCGCCTGTCACGCCCTTGGCTTCTAGCACCGCGCCCAATACGCTAGCGGCCAACACGCCAAGCCCAGCATTTTGCTGGCGGGTGGCGCGCTGCGCCCCGTGGCGCGCCGTCACGTGGCCAATCTCATGCCCAATCACACCAGCCAAATCCGCCTCGCTTTCCATATAGGCCATGATGCCGCGTGTCACATACACATAGCCGCCGGGCAGGGCAAAAGCGTTGATCTCCGGGCTGTCTAGCACCGTGAAGGTCCAGACCAAATTCGCCCGGTGCGACTGCTTGGCCAGCCGTTGCCCAATCTCGTTCACATAGGCCTGCAACTTAGGATTTTTGAGCGCTGAGTATTCTTGCAGCACCTGTGCATGCGCTTTTTTGCCCTC
>JAYWHJ010000246.1:0-7821 GCA_043777795.1 Polaromonas sp.
ATGCGGGGGTTTCTTCGGGCGCTTTGACGATGATGGAGCAGCCGGTGGCCAGCGCGGCCGACATTTTGCGCACCACTTGGTTGATGGGGAAATTCCATGGCGTGAACGCTGCCACGACACCGACGGGCTCTTTCAGCACTTGCTGCTGCACGTTGGCAGCGCGCGGCGCGACGATGCGGCCTGCAATGCGACGGCCTTCTTCGGCAAAGTACTCGATGATGTCGGCAGATGCCATACATTCGACTTTGGCTTCAGCCAGTGGCTTGCCTTGCTCCAGGGTCATGAGCATGGCGATTTTGTCAGCGCGCTCGCGCATCAGCACGGCGGCTTGGCGCATGATCTTGCTGCGCTCGACGGCAGACATGGCGCGCCAGACGATAAAGCCTTTTTGCGCGCCAATGAGTGCTGCGTCCAGGTCAGCGATAGAGGCATGTGCCACGCGGCCAATTTCGCTGCCCGTGGAGGGGTTGACCACGGCCAGCGTTTTGCTGCCCTGTGCATCGCGCCATTGGTTGTCGATCAAAAGTTGGGTATTGTTGTAGCTCATCGGTCTCTCTCAAGGGGTGGGTGGAAGGGGGGAACACTATTATCTTACGTTTGTTCGAGAGGTGGGTTTTGGGGTGTCGCGTTGGTTGGGGAGATTTTCTGGCTCGTTGTGCAAGTGATTCGTGTTTTGGTTGGCTTGCATAAGGTTCTGTCTCAGGGGTTCTTCACTGCGGGTGGGAGAGCGTATGCAAATCGCCCTCATACTGGAGTACCAGAAATCGGTCAATTTGCACACGCTCTCCCACCTGCACATACGGTTGGAGCGCTACCCGTAGTGTCCTGAGAAGGTTGGAGGGAAGCTACCGGTAGCGCGCTGCTATGGTCGCTGCACAGTTGGGTGTTTATCGACTGACCGATTTCTGGTACTCCAGTATGAGGGCTGGCGATAAACACCCAACTGTGCGTACGAGACCGACAAAGCCCGCCAGTTAAGATCACCACCCGGCAGCAAGATCACTCCAAAAAGCAATACCAGCCAAGTGTCCAAACTCAAAACTCATTTTGCCCTTCTGCTCTGCACCCTGCTCATCAGCACCGCCGCCTACGCCAAAGTCATGGCAGGTGTCGTTACCCATGTGAGTGATGGCGACACGCTGTGGGTGCGCCTGCCTCAGGGCGGTGAGCCTGTGAAGGTGCGCTTTCAAGGCCTGGATGCACCCGAATCTTGCCAAGAATGGGGCCCGCAAGCGACCCAAGCGCTAAAGGCCAAAGCGCTGAACCAAATGGTCATGCTCAGTACCCGCGCACGCGATGACTTCGGCCGCCTGATTGTGCATGTGCGCATCGACGGAGATGACTTGGGCGCCTGGATGGTCGAGCAAGGCCACGCCTGGAGCTACCACTACCGCAATGACCCCGGACCCTATGCCGCACAGGAGCGCAGGGCCCGTGCGGCCAAACGCGGCTTGTGGGCGGCAGCCAATGCGGTGGACCCACGCGAGTTTCGTAAACAGCACGGATCTTGTTACGCGCAGCCAGCTGGCAAATAATTACCTCGTTTCCTGCGCTGCAGGGCGGTTTTTAACTCAGCCTAGGGGCAATGAGCGCGTAAAATTGCATTTATGTCCTCCGAGCCGCACCCTATCAACCTTACGCACCACTTCTTGATAGCGATGCCTTCTTTAGTGGATGCCACGTTCGCCAAATCGGTCATTTACCTGTGCGAGCACACCGAGCGCGGTGCGTTGGGTTTGGTCATCAACAAGCCCAGCGACTTGAAACTGCCCACCCTGTTTGCCAAAGTAGACCTGCCCCTGCGCCGTGAAGATTTGATAGAGCTGCCGGTGTACGAAGGCGGCCCCGTGCACACCGAGCGCGGTTTTGTACTGCATGAGCAACAAGCCGCGCACAGCGTGACCTTTTCAGATATGAAGGCGGTGCCTTTGACGCCGCATGACGGCCCAGCACCCTTGGTACATGCCGAAGACGAGCCCAAAGCATCTTTTTATGCATCGTCCATGATGATTCCAGGTGGCCTGGAGATGACCACCTCCAAAGACGTGCTGGAGGCCTTGTCCAACGGTGCAGGCCCGCGCAAGGTGCTGATATCGCTGGGCTACTCGTCTTGGGGTGAGGGGCAGTTGGAGAGCGAGCTGGCAGAAAACACATGGCTCACGGTGGAGGCCGATGCCAGCGTGATTTTTGACACCCCTGTGGAGCAGCGCTATGCCAAAGCCCTCGGCCTGCTCGGTTTGCAAGAATGGATGATCTCCCCGACGGCGGGGCGGGCATGAGCGTGGCTGGTGCTATGGCCGCTCCTATTCCTCCCCTTCCATCTGTCTGCATTCCTCTCCCCGTTCCCGCCTCGCAGCAGTCTTTTTTGGCGTTTGACTTTGGCACCCAGCGTACCGGTGTGGCCGTAGGCAACCGCGTCACGCGCTCAGCCCAGGCGATTAAAACTGTGAAGGCCGAAGGCGATGCGCGCTTTGCGCCCATTGCCGCGTTGATCAAAGAATGGCAGCCCCACGCGCTGGTGGTGGGCGTGCCGCGCCACCCTGACGGCAACCCGCATGAAATGACCGCGCGAGCCCAGCGCTTTGCCCGACAGTTGGCCGGGCGCTTTGGTTTGCCGGTGCATGAGGTGGACGAGCGCTATAGCAGCGTCGAAGCCGCCTCCCAAGGCGCTAGAGATTTGGACGCTGAGTCTGCGCGTATCATCTTGGAGCAATTTTTGAGGGATATTCCATGAGCCAATTGTTTTTAGATGCACAGGCACTGTACGCAGAGCTGCTCAAAGGCGTACGCGGCCTGCGCAGCGCCGGTACGCATTTGGTCGGTATCACCTCTGGGGGCGCATGGTTGGCGCAAGCTTTGCACCAAGACTTGGGGCTAGCAGGCAAGCCGGGCATCATCTCTTCGGCCATGCACCGAGACGACTTTGCCCAGCGCGGCCTGACCAGCAGCGCGCAAACGCAAATTCCATTTGACGTGAACGGTGCCGACATTATTTTGCTCGACGATGTGCTCTACACCGGCCGAACCATCCGCGCCGTGGTGAACGAGCTGTTTGACTATGGCCGCCCCGCCCGCGTGCAGCTGGCCGTGCTGGTAGACCGTGGCGGCAGGCAACTCCCCATCGAGGCCAGCTTTGCCGCCGCCCGCATCACGCTGCCCGCAGAGCAGCAACTGGCGTTGGCGCGCAGCGAGGACGGCAAACTCAGTTTCAAAGTGCAAAGCGCTGAAAAACCATAAGAGGCAAATAACAATGCTCTACAAACGCAACCCCCAGCTCAATAAAAATGGCGAGCTGATTCACCTGCTCTCCACCGAAGGCCTGCCCAAAGCCATCCTCACCCACATCCTGGACACCGCAGCCAACTTCGTCAGTGTGAGCGACCGCGAGGTCAAAAAAGTGCCGCTGTTGCGCGGCAAATCGGTGTTCAACCTGTTTTTTGAAAATTCCACCCGCACCCGCACCACCTTTGAGATTGCCGCTACGCGTCTGTCTGCCGATGTGATCAACCTGGACATCGCCCGTTCCTCGGCAAGCAAAGGCGAGTCGCTCTTGGATACCATTGCCAATCTCAGCGCCATGGCGGCTGACATCTTTGTGGTGCGGCATGGTGAGTCAGGCGCGCCTTACTTGATAGCGCAGCATGTCGCGCCGCATGTGCATGTGGTGAACGCCGGAGACGGCCGCCACGCTCACCCCACGCAAGGGCTGCTGGACATGTACACCATTCGCCACTACAAGGGCGATTTTTCCAATCTGACGGTTGCCATTGTGGGCGATGTGCTGCACTCGCGCGTGGCCCGCTCGGATATCCATGCGTTGACGACCTTAGGCTGCGCCGAAGTGCGCGCCGTAGGGCCTAAAACTCTGGTGCCCAGCGATTTGAGCCAGATGGGCGTGCGGGTGTGCCACACCCTGGAAGAGGGCATCAAAGGTGCCGACGTGGTCATCATGCTGCGCCTGCAAAGCGAGCGCATGAGTGGCGCGCTGCTGCCGTCGAGCCAAGAGTATTTCAAGAGCTTTGGCCTCACACCTGAAAAACTGCAGCTTGCCAAGCCCGACGCGATCGTCATGCACCCCGGCCCGATCAACCGGGGCGTGGAGATTGACTCAGCCGTGGTAGACGGCAAGCAAAGCGTGATCTTGCCGCAGGTGACTTTCGGTATCGCAGTGCGCATGGCGGTGATGGGCATTGTGGCTGGCAATGAGGCTTGAGGGATAAACAATGAAAATACTGATCCAAGGTGGCCGCGTCATCAACCCCGCCACAGGTTTCGACGAGATAGCCGATATCGCTATTGCAGCAGGGCGCATCCTTGCGATAAAAAATATTGCCAAAGACTTTGCCCCGAGCAAAACTATCGATGCCACCGGCTGCGTTGTAGCCCCCGGTTTGATAGATCTGTGCGCCCGCCTGCGTGAGCCGGGGTACGAACACGAAGGCATGCTTGAGAGCGAGCTGGGTGCTGCAGTGGCAGGGGGCATTACTTCGCTGGTCTGCCCGCCTGATACCGACCCCGTGCTGGACGAGCCGGGTTTGGTAGAAATGCTCAAGTTTCGCGCTGAGAAGCTGCACCGCTCCCGAGTTTTTCCGCTGGGCGCATTAACCCGTAACCTTCAAGGCGAAACCCTGACCGAGATGGCCGAGCTGACCGAGGCTGGCTGCATCGGCTTTGGCCAGGCCGAGGTGCCACTGGCCAACACCCAGGTGCTGCAACGCGCCTTGCAATACGCCGCCACCTTTGGCTACACCGTGTGGCTGCGCCCCCAAGAGAAGCATTTGGGTAAAGGCGTGGCCGCCAGCGGCGCGCTGGCCACGCGTCTGGGATTGGCGGGTGTGCCGGTAGCGGCTGAGACGATTGCGCTGCACACCATTTTTGAGCTGATGCGGGCGCTGGGCGGCCACGCCGGCCCCCGAGTGCACCTGTGCCGCATCAGCAGCGCCGCCGGTGTCGAGCTGGTGCGCGCCGCCAAAGCAGACGACCTGCGCGTGACCTGTGACGTGAGTATCAACTCCCTGCACCTGACCGACGCGGACATTGGCTACTTTGACAGTCGCGCCCGCCTGAGCCCGCCGCTGCGCCAGCAGCGTGACCGCGACGCGCTGCGCGTCGCCTTGGCTGACGGCACCATCGACGTGTTGGTGAGCGACCACAACCCGGTCGAGGCCGACGCTAAAAACCTGCCCTTTGCCGAGGCCGAGCCTGGCGCAACGGGCCTGGAGCTGCTGCTCAGCCTGGCCATCAAATGGGGCGAGGCCAGCGGTCAGAGCTTGCTGCAATCTTTGGCCAAAATCACCAGTGCGCCCGCTGTTGTGTTGGGTGCATCGCTGGGTACGCTGCAAGCGAGCTTGGGTCAACTGGTGGCCGGTGGCGTAGCCGATGTGTGCGTGTTTGATCCGCAAGAGGTGTGGAGTGTGGACGACGGTACCCTGCAAAGCCAAGGCAAGCACACGCCGTTTGCCCACGACATGGGCGGCACCCCGCTGCAGGGCCGCGTGCGTTGCACCGTGGTGTCAGGGCATGTCGCTTTCGAGCGCTAAGTCAGCGATTGTGCAGTTTGTAATCACTATTTATTTTATAGCTGCTCCCGCAACATTCCATTGGGTCGTAGCCTGATTTAGCACTAAAAATACCATGCCCTCACCACTGTACGCACATACCGCCGCTTTTTGTAAGGCTGCGCGTTGTGTGGCGCATTTGCTGCACGGTATGTTGACCGTTGCCCGGTTTTTTGGCAAAGCCACAGCGCAGCAAAAGGCGCAGCACATTGCCCAGTGGGCGAGTGATTTTTTGCGCATCCTGGGAGTGCAAGTGCGCACCACTGGCAGCGCTGTGACCAGCGGGCCGCTCTTGGTGGTGGCCAACCATATCTCGTGGCTGGATATTCTTGTGATGCTGGCGGTGCAGCCCGTGCGCTTTGTGTCCAAGTCGGATGTCAAACACTGGCCCTTGGTTGGCTGGCTGGCAACCCATGCCGGCACGCTGTACATCGAGCGTGCCTCGCGCCGCGATGCGCTGCGCGTGGTGCACCATATTGCCGAAGCCCTGCGTGAGGCCCCAGCAGGCACGCCTGTGCACACAGCCAGCATCATCGCCGTGTTTCCCGAGGGCACCACCAGCGATGGCAGCTCGGTGTTGCCGTTTCATGCCAATCTGGTGCAGGCGGCTATTTCTGCCCATGCCCCTGTGCAGGCGGTGGCGCTGCGCTACCAAGATGCTGTCACAGGGGCCTTGAGTATGGTGCCAGCGTATGTAGACGACGATACCTTGCTCACGTCAGTCTGGCGCCTGCTGGCTGCGCCGCCCGTAGCGGCCGTGGTGAGTTTTTCTGCATTGCAGCGGGCCGAGGGGCGCGACAGGCGCGCGTGGGCGCTGGATTTGCGCGATGATGTGGCGAAGGCTTTGGACGCTTGAGCCAAGGCGGCCTCAAATCCCCGTCGCCTTGCGCAGTGTGCTCATGCGGTCTACCGGTTTGAGCACAATGGTTTTGATCTCGGAGCCTTGCTGCACCGTGAGTTTGACTTGCGCATCGGGTGCTGGGCGGTCCCATAGCTTTTTATAGAAGGCCTCCAGGGTGGCGACTTTGGCATCGTCAATCGCCAGCACCACGTCGCCCGCTTGCAGGCCGGCCTCCTGGGCGGGGCTTTCTTTATTGACCCGCACTATCTGCACTTTGCCGGCTTGTTCGCTCGATGTGAGCCCCAGCCAAGGCCGCTTGGAGGGCTTGCTGCTGCCGGTTTGTGTCATCTCGGCCATGATCGGTTTGAGCAAATCGATCGGCACAAACATGTTGCCCGGCCGGCGTGTGGCCGCGGCGGTACCCATAGCGTCCTGCATGAACAAGCTGCCAATGCCCAGCAACTCGCCGCGTTGGTTGAACAATGGCACGCCAGAGTGGTTATCGACCGGCGGGCTGGTAAACAGCGCAGTGTCGATGTGGTATTCCCAATAGCCGGTGAACGCGCGCTTGCTGACCAGCTGAGTCATGGTCACATCGGCGTCCTTGCCCGGCTGCGCGCCAATGCCGGCCATCAGCGCATCGCCTGTCTTGCTGTCGTTCAAGCTGCCCAGCACTACCGGTGTGACACCGCGCAGAGGCAGCAGCGGCATGATCAAGCCAAACCCGGTGGCCAAGTCGTAGGCGACCGCGCGGGCAGGAATAGTTTTGTTGTCCTGCGTGATGATCTGGATGGTTTGTGCTTCCAGCATCAGATAGCCAATGGTCAGCACCAAGCCGTCCGCGCCGATCACCACGCCCGAGCCTCTGCGCCGCGAGCCCAAGGTTTCGATGGAGCGTGCGCCTTGTGCGGCCTCCACCTGCACGCCTACGACTGCCAGGCTGGCACGGGTCAGTGCATCCATCGTCTCTTGGGTACTGAGCGCCGCATTACCTGCCGGTGGTGCGGTGGCTGCCTGGCTGGGCAACCAGACACTTATACAGAGCACGAGGCCCGTGCAGGCCCGTAGCATTGCGCGGCACAAAAATGAGGAACGAATAGGCCGGGGCTGTGTGGTCATGCTTGCTCTCCGTTGAGTAAACCAGATCGTGCGCCTATTTCAAATGTCTTGCAAGCGGGCGGATAACTGTTCAAAAAACCCGCTATTGCAGTGGGGCATTAGCCTAAATACAACTACTGGGCATCTTGTATCATGGTGCAACTACGTTTATAAAAAGTTAGTGTGCGCATGCTAACTTGCGTGGAACGGGCCAATTTGGTAGAATAAGAGGGTTAGCTCAGCGGATTTTAGACATAAAGCAGGCTAAAAAATCCACGATGTGAGACACCCACAGGCTGTCCACCGTTGATCCACAGCTCACCC
>JAYWHJ010000247.1:0-21445 GCA_043777795.1 Polaromonas sp.
GCGCGCAAGACGAGGTGGTATTTGACGGGGCATCCTTTGTTTTAAACGCCGATGGCTCGTTGGCTGGCAATGCGCCTAGTTTTGTCGAAGACAGCTTTATTTTTGAAGTAAAGCGGCCTGTAGACCAACAAAATAATGCGGGAACAGCTATAGAAATAATAGCTACAAAGCAGCCCCAGCGTAGCGATGAGGCTGACTTGTGGGACGCTTTGGTGATGGGCGTGCGCGACTACGTGGGTAAAAACGGCTTTCCCAGCATCTTGCTGGGCCTCTCGGGCGGTATCGACTCGGCTCTGGTATTGGCCATTGCAGTAGACGCACTGGGCAAAGACAAGGTGCGTACCGTGATGATGCCCAGCCCCTACACCGCAGACATCAGCTGGATCGACGCGCGCGAGATGGCCAAGCGCATGGGTGTGCGCTACGACGAGATCTCCATCGTGCCCGAGTTTGAAGCCTTTAAGGCCTCTCTGGCGGGCGAGTTCAAGGGGCTGGCAGAGGACGCGACCGAGGAAAATATCCAAGCCCGCATACGTGGCACTTTGCTTATGGCGCTGAGCAACAAGTTTGGCTCGATCGTGCTCACCACCGGCAACAAGAGCGAAATGGCCACTGGCTATTGCACCCTGTATGGCGACATGGCAGGCGGCTTTGCGGTCATCAAAGACGTGGCTAAAACCGCGGTGTTCAAGCTGGCCTGGTGGCGTAACGCGCATGACCCATATGGCACCTGTGTCAACCCGATTCCCGAGCGCATCATCACCCGCCCGCCCAGCGCTGAGCTCAGAGCCGACCAAAAAGACCAAGACAGCCTGCCACCCTACGAGGTGCTGGACGCGATTTTGGAGCGCTATATGGAAAACGACCAAAGCATCGAAGAAATCATTGCCGCAGGCTTTGATAAAGCCGACGTTGAGCGCGTCACCCGTTTGATCAAAATCAACGAATACAAACGCCGTCAGGCACCGGTGGGTATCAGGGTGACCCATAGGAGCTTCGGTAAGGATTGGCGGTATCCTATAACTTCCAAATTTTGGGCTTAGGCTTCAAGATGGGGAGGAAGAGGGGAGTTTGTGAACGCAGAGGGCCCGAAGGATACGCAAAGGGCACAAAAAAGAAAATACGAAAATGACACAAAAGGAAGAGAATTTTTATTTTTGAATTTGCTGCATTTCGAATTTAATTTTGGTATTCTTTTTCTTTGACCTCTTTTGCGCCCTCTGCGTTCATAAACTTCCCTCTTCCAATCCCCCTGAATTAGTTATTAAAGCGAGACTAAAGACATGAAACAAATCACCGCCATCATCAAACCCTTCAAACTGGAAGAAGTCCGCGAAGCCCTAGCCGACTGTGGCGTGACGGGTCTGACGGTCACCGAGGTCAAAGGTTTTGGCCGCCAAAAAGGTCATACCGAGCTTTACCGGGGCGCCGAGTATGTGGTGGACTTTTTGCCGAAGGTTAAAGTCGAAGTGACCGTAAAAACCGTGGACGTCGACCGCTGCGTGGAGGCGATTGTGAAGGCCGCCCGTACCGGGAAGATTGGCGATGGCAAGATATTTGTCACCAGCGTAGAGCGCGTAGTGCGCATCCGTACTGGTGAAGAAGACGAAGCAGCGGTTTAGCCAATTCGTAGCGGCTTAGACGCAGTTTGTGCGCCAAGCCTTTGATCTGTTTACACCCGTACGCGGCCGTCGCCCGTCAACATCGAGAGTTGCACAAAACTCGATGCCACGTGGTCAGTGGACGACAGCGATACCGCAAAGCCGCCATAGGACTGGTTGCCGATAGCCTCCAAGCCACTGATCAAAGCGTCGCGCGATGTTTTACCACCCGCATTTCGCAAGCCATCCGCCACCATGCGCGCGGCCAGATAGCCCTCTAGACTGGAATAATTGGCTGTTGCACCTTTGCCATAGGCTTTGATCGCGTCGTTGTATTCACGGCCAATGCCCGTGGCCAAGCTGCTAGGCGCGGGCACTACCTGCGACACCACCACACCTGCACCTTCTTTGCCCAGCTCATCGGCCAAGGCCTGGGTGCCAACAAACGACACGTTAAAAAAGGTACCGCCAAACGTGGCCTTACGCGCCTCGCGAATGAACGCGGCGCAAGACTTGTAGGCGCTGACCTGCACAATCGCATCCGGCCCAGCGGCGACTAAAGTCTTGACTGCAGCGGCGACGTCCACCGAATTACGCTCTACCGTGGCCAGGGCGACAGGCTTGAGCCCCTCTTTGTCCAAGGCCTTGGTCACGCCACTCAAACCCGCTCTGCCATACGCATCGTTTTGGTAAAAAACGGCAATCTTTTTCAAACCCAAATTGTGCAGCTGCTTCACGATCAGCGCGGTTTCGTCGTCATACGATGCGCGCAGATGGAAGGCCATTTTATTCATGGGCTCGCGCAAGCTCATGGCCCCGGTGAAGGGCGCGATAAATGGCACTCGCTCTTGGGTGGCAACGGGCAGGGCTGCCAAGCTGGTAGGTGTACCAATGTAGCCAAACAAGGCAAACGCATCTTGTGCAATCAGTTTGCGCGTATTCTCAGCGCAGCGGTCAGGCTCGTATCCGTCGTCCATGGCGAGCAGTTCAATGGGCCTGCGGTTGATGCCGCCACGCGCATTGATCTGCTCAAAATACACTTTCGCGCCAGCGTTGAACTGGATGCCCAACTGCGCCGCAGCGCCGGTGAACGGCGCAGATTGGCCCAAAACTATCTTGGCCTCTGACTGGGCTTGGGCGGTTTGAAAACCAGCTACCACAGTAGCGGATGAAAATACTGAAAAAGTTCTACGGCTTAGCATAAATTAGTTCTAATATCGTGAAATAGGTACGATTTAAAATATAAGTGTAGCGGATCCGTCACACAGGTCGTAGCTCGATTTCCCTAAATAAGGAAAAAAGTTTACTAATCGAGCGCGCGTGACTCCGGGTTCATGCCAGCCGCCTCGATCAGGTGCGCGCACAGAGATTCGGCCTCGGACTCCACCTGCACCATGTCCATTTGCCAGTCGCTCACAAAACCTTCGCCCACTGAAGTTTGCAGAAATTCGGTGAGCTTGTCGTAGTAACCGTTCAGATTGAGCAGTCCAATCGGTTTGTCCAGGTAGCCCAGTTGTTTGAGCGTCCAGATCTCAAAAAATTCTTCAAACGTGCCAATGCCGCCGGGCAATGCGATGAATGCGTCAGCGCGCTCGGCCATCATCGCTTTGCGCTCGTGCATGGTGTCCACCACATGCAGCTCAGTACAGTCGGAGTTGGCCCATTCGCGCTCGACCATGCCCTTGGGAATAATGCCCACTACCGAGCCGCCCGCCTCCAGTGTGGCTTGCGCCACGATGCCCATGAGGCCGTTTTTTCCACCGCCGTACACCAGTTGACCGCCATGGCTACCGATCCAACGGCCCACCTCTCCAGCGGCGTAGGCAAACGCGGGTTGCTCACCAGTGCGCGAGCCGCAATACACACACAAGGAAAAAGTAGGCTTGGCCATAGGTTTAAATTCCAAGTCTGTGGTACAGCGCTGCCACCCACACACCAGCGCACAACACAATGCTCAGCAGGACAGCGGCCGAGCCCATGTCTTTGGCGCGCTTGGACAGGTCGTGCCACTCGGGGCCTATGCGGTCAATCGCCGTTTCAATGCCGGTGTTCAGCAGCTCGGTGATCAGCACCAGCACCACCACAGCCACCAGAACCGCCACCTCTACCCAGTTGCGCCCCACCCAAAAAGCCGCAGGTAGCAGGACCAAGCTGGCCAAAGCCTCTTGGCGAAAAGCCGTCTCACCCCAGCCGGCATGCAAGCCGTGCATCGAGTAACCAGTGGCATGCCACATCCGGTTCAGGCCGGTGCGAGATTTTTGAGGATTAACTTCGTCTGAGGATGCTTGCGTCATCCGTAGATTGTCGCCGAAAGATGGCCTTACTAAACTGGCCACGCCGTGCCCACGGCGCTATTTGCTCATTGGCGCGTGGTCGACCAAGCGGGTACCCGCCAACGCGTCATGCAGCAGCTGGCGCTGGGGGTGAAAACGGCTGAGCAAGGCATAACACAGCACCCAGCCTATGACAATGATGCCCATCTCGCCGCCAGAGAGTTTAAAAGGAAGCACCGCGGCTAGCGGCGGTAAAAACCATAGCCAGCTCAGGGCGTAGCGGGCGAGGGCGCGCAGTTGGCTGATTTGTCGACCCGCCAAGTCCACCACACGAATGTGCCAAGTCTTCATTGCCAAGGTTTGGCCACGGTGCCAAAACCACACAAAGTACACGCCAAAGACTACAAACAAAAAGCCTTGCAGCAAGGGGTGGCGCGCGTCCATGGCGTTGTGCATTTGGCCTAGCGTGCTGAACAGCCACGTGGCCATAAAGGCCACGGCAAACATCAGCATGCCTTCGTACATCCAGCAGGCCATACGGCGGCGCAGGCTGGGCGTAGTCATAGAGATGGAACTGGGGTTAGGCTGCATAATGGTATGGTTATTTGCTACGGTATACATAGCCGCTCCAGCACTACTTTATTGCGCTGCAACGGTTTTATCACGCGATCAATATGCTGTAAAAGCATCGCGATGCAGACAGTAGAAGTGTACGAGTGCTTTGAGAAACACAAGCGCTTGGGGCCAGGGTGCTGTTTGCTCAGCCTATGCGCAGGCCTCAAAATGTCGTGGCTTTGCTTGCTCATCTAACGCAGTTAAACGCCGCTTACCGTGTGGTTGTGGCGGCCGCATTAGCTGGTTGGCCAGACGGATCCAAGGCCGACACGGTGGCCGAGGTTTTTGGCATGAGGCTGTTGCTGTTTTGCAGGTGCGGCGCGACGGCAATTTTGCGCGCTGGGGGATTGCTTTGCTGGCCCAGCACTTTGGCGGTGCCAAATTCTGGCGTCGGTGCGTTTTTCAAGGTGTCGGTAGGCTTCGGGTTGGTGGCCGTACCCACCGTCGTCTTGCCTGAGCTGGCAGCCAGCTTTTTCTTTTCTTCCGGACTGAGAAGTTGGTAGGCTTGCCACTGCACCTTGCGCTGCTCGCGGGTTAAGCCATTCGTCAATGCCTGATTTTCGGCAAAGTTGATTCTGGCTTGTGCGCGCTGCTGCGGGCTCAGCGTGGCCCAGTCGGCCATACGTGCATGCAGCTTGGTTTGCTCGGCGGGTGCAATAGAAGCGTAGTTTCTTGATACTTCCAACCACTTGCTTTTGTGGGCCGCGCTGAGTGTTTGCCAGTTGGCGGCCAAAGGCTTGAGCGCGGTTTGTTGCTCCGGGCTAAGCTCTTTCCACTCGGGTTTGGTGGTTTTGGCCGCAGTACTTTTAGCCGCTGTGCTGGGCGCTGCTGCGATGTTACCTGGAGTTACAGGCGCAGCAGTTTGCGCCCACGCGGCCCAGGCTGCGGCCAGCAACCCCAGCGCGAGCGCCCCTAAGACCACGTTTTTGCGGCCCACCGGCGTGGCGGAGGAACTGGTTGGCATGGCTAGCGTGCCTTACTGACCTGGAGGGCCGAATTTCAGATACTGGGCAAAACCGGGATCGGTGTGGGCAGAGGGAGGCAGGTCGTCGGTGAGCAGTTGCACATCGACTTCGGCCAGTTCGCGGGCGCGGTCGTCGCTGGTCATCACGTTGACGGCGATTAATCCAGCGGCCAAAGCCAGCAAGGGCAGGGCTGACGCGATGCGGTTAAACCAGTTGAGGCCATCACCGCCGCCCAGCACCAAGGCACCGCCGGACATTGAGGTGGTGGATGCAGTGTGGGTTTTGGTTTGCTTTTGGTGCATCGACAAGGCTTGCTGGCGCGCGATGCGCAGGCGCTCGGAAATGTCGTGGGAGAGAGGCTGGTCGTCCAGGCGGGCGGTGACCTTGAGGCCGAAGCGGTCCAGCAATGCCTCTTGGTGCAATGTCGTGGCGTTTGTCATAGCGAAATTCCCTTAGCTTTTAGTGCTTTACTCAGCGCGTGAACCGCTCTAGAACAGTGCGTTTTGACACTGCCTTCGGAGCAACCCATGGCCGCAGCCGTTTCGGCCACGTCCATCTCCTCCCAGTAACGCATGAGGAAGGCTTCTCGTTGACGTGCTGGCAGTTGTTGAACTTCACCATCTATTTCACGCAAGGTCTGAGCCCGCTCGGTACTGGTTTGAGCGCTTTCAGTTCCCTCTGAGCTCTCCAGAGCCTCTAAAGTTTCCAGTAAATCAAATTCTCCGTCCTCGCCAGCCACAGAAAAGTCGCTCATATTGGAAAAAATGGCGTTGCGGGTCTTGCGGCGGCGGAAATAATCGAGGGTGGTATTGGACAAAATACGCTGAAACAGCATGGGCAACTCGGCCGCAGGTTTGTCAGGGTAGTGCTCGGCCAGCTTGATCATGCTGTCTTGCACAATATCAAGGGCCGCGTCTTCGTCGCGGACGTGGTAAACCGAGCGCTTGAAGGCGCGTTTTTCAACGCTTTTCAAAAAATCGGATAGTTCTTGCGCGGTAGCCAAGGCTGATAAATGTCTCTGTTGTAATGCTGTCCGGCCTTGCCTCAGAGCATTCCCGGGATTCGCAAATTATGGCATTTTGGCCGGGCTTTTCAGGTTTTCGCCAGCATTTTTGGTCTCTAACGCGTAAAAATCGCGTCTTGCAGTGAGATAATTCCCGCTTGCTTGTCAAAACCAGCAAACGGGTTCTGATTCGGGATGCAGTGGCATCTCCATAGTTAGAGCGCTTAAGTCCCGCAACGGCTTCGCAAGAGCGCGTGAGGGGTAACACTCAGGTTTCGTTAGAGAAACTTTGAAAGGTTGAATATGGAAATCTCTAAGGCTGAAATCGCCTCTGTCGCTTCGTCCTCGCCCCCCGCCCTTGCCACCCCATCAGCGGGCGGTTTGCCTGAGCTGCGTGGCGCTGAAGTCCTCGTCAAAACCCTGCAAGCCGAAGGCGTGAAATACGTTTGGGGCTACCCCGGAGGCGCGGTGTTGCACATCTACGACGCTTTTTACAAGCAAGACACCATGCAGCACATTTTGGTGCGCCATGAGCAGGCCGCCGTACACGCGGCTGATGGCTATGCGCGCGCCACGGGTGACGTGGGCGTAGCCTTGGTCACCTCGGGACCCGGTGCGACCAATGCCGTCACCGGCATCGCCACCGCGTACATGGACAGCATTCCGATGGTCATCATCACCGGCCAAGTGCCCACGCACGCGATTGGCTTGGATGCCTTCCAAGAATGCGACACCGTGGGCATTACCCGCCCCATCGTCAAACACAACTTTTTGGTCAAAGACGTACGCGACCTGGCGGAGACCATGAAGCGCGCCTTCCACATTGCCCGCACTGGCCGCCCCGGCCCTGTGGTGGTGGACATTCCGAAGGACGTGAGCTTTAACAAAGTGCCTTACGACGCCGCTGAGTACAAAAAGCCCGTAGAGATGCGCAGCTACCAGCCTGTGCGTAAAGGCCATGGAGGGCAGATTCGCAAGGCATTGCAGTTGCTGCTGAACGCCAAGCGTCCCTACATCTACACCGGCGGCGGAGTCATTCTGTCCAACGCTAGCGCCGAGCTGCGCACGTTGGTGGACATGCTAGGCTACCCAGTGACCAACACTTTGATGGGCTTGGGTGCTTACCCGGCGAGCGACCGCAAGTTCCTGGGTATGCTGGGTATGCACGGCACCGTAGAGGCCAACCAAGCCATGCAAAACTGCGACGTGCTGCTGGCAGTCGGCGCGCGTTTTGACGACCGCGTGATTGGCAACCCCAAGCACTTTGCGCAAAACGAACGCAAGATCATTCATATCGACATCGACCCGTCCAGCATCTCCAAGCGCGTCAAGGTAGATATCCCGATCGTCGGCGATGTCAAAGATGTGCTGAACGAGTTGATCGCCATGATCAAAGAGTCAACTACCAAGCCTGATGCCAATGCATTGGGTGCCTGGTGGGAGACCATTGACGGCTGGCGTAAGCGTGATTGCTTGGGTTACGACAAAGGCAATAAAGACGTGATCAAACCGCAGGCCGTGGTGCAAAGCCTATGGAACATGACCAAAGATGCCGATACATATATCACTTCGGACGTAGGCCAGCACCAAATGTGGGCTGCCCAGTTTTACCGCTTTGACCAACCTAGGCGCTGGATCAACTCCGGCGGTTTGGGCACCATGGGCGTGGGCATTCCCTACGCCATGGGCATCAAGCTGGCCAAGCCCGAGGCAGAGGTGTTTTGCGTCACCGGCGAAGGCTCGGTGCAGATGTGCATCCAGGAGCTCTCGACCTGCCTGCAGTACAACACGCCGATCAAAATTGTCAGCCTGAACAACCGCTACCTGGGCATGGTGCGCCAGTGGCAAGAGCTTGACTACGAAGGCCGCTACAGTCACAGCTACATGGACGCGCTCCCCAACTTTGTGAAGTTGGCCGAGGCCTATGGGCACGTCGGCATGCTGATCGAAAAGCCGCAAGACGTGGAACCCGCCCTGCGCGAAGCCCGCAAGCTCAAAGACCGCACGGTATTCATGGATTTCCGCACGGACCCCACCGAGAACGTTTACCCGATGGTCAAGGCGGGTAAAGGCATCAACGAGATGTTGCTCAGCTCGGAAGATCTTTGATTTTTAATCCCTAATACCAATACGAAGAGATTTTGAACGCAGAGGGCGCGGCGGTTACACAAAGAGCGCAGAAGAAGACAAAGAGAGCCAAAAGGAATACGGAAAAAAATAGAGTTTTGAATTCTTTTTAGAAATTTGATATTTATTTTTCTCCCTTCTTCGATCTCGGCGTAATCTTCGCGTCCTCTGCGTTCAAAAAGTGCTCTCCCACTCCTGAACTCTCACTAACTTTTAGATAAATCTATTTGCAGCCAAGTCCTAGCGTTACCGCGCTAAGAGGAGGGCTCAGAAAAGAGGAATCCCATGAAACACATCATTGCAGTACTTATTGAAAACGAACCTGGCGCGCTCTCCCGCGTAGTCGGCCTGTTTTCAGCCCGCGGTTACAACATCGAGTCGCTGACCGTTGCGCCCACAGAAGACAAATCCCTGTCGCGCATGACCATCGTCACCATTGGTTCCGACGACGTGATTGAGCAGATCACCAAACACCTCAACCGCCTGATCGAAGTGGTCAAAGTGGTTGACCTCACCGAAGGCTCATATACAGAGCGCGAGCTGATGATGGTCAAAGTCCGCGCCGTCGGCAAAGAGCGCGAAGAAATGAAGCGCATGGCCGACATCTTCCGTGGTCGCATCATCGATGTAACCGAAAAGAGTTACACCGTAGAATTGACGGGCGACCACAGTAAAAACGATGCGTTCCTAGAAGCCATAGACCGCACAGCCATCCTCGAAACAGTTCGCACTGGCGCCAGCGGCATCGGCCGAGGTGAGAGAATCCTGCGTGTCTGAGTTTTGATGATCTAGTGCCGAAGAATTTTTTGAACGCAGAGGGTGAGAAGATTACGCAGAGAACGCAGCAGAAGACAAAGAAAACCAGCAGGAAGTCAGAATAAGAAAATCAAGTTTGTGAAGCTATTTTCAAAATTTTGTATTTATTTTTTTCTTCTTCTGCGCTCTTTGCGAAACCGTTGCGCCCTCGGCGTTCACAAACTCCCCGTTTCCTCCCCCGTGACCATCCCCTTTTCACCATTTACATTTAACCCAACCCAAACCGGAGAACACAAATGAAAGTTTTTTACGATAAAGATTGCGACCTTAGCCTGATCAAGGGCAAGACCGTGACCATCATTGGCTACGGCAGCCAGGGCCATGCCCATGCGCAGAACTTGAACGACAGCGGCGTGAAAGTGCTGGTCGGTCTGCGTAAAGGGGGCGCAAGCTGGGACAAAGTGGCCAAAGCTGGCCTGAAAGTCGCGGAAGTCAATGAGGCAGTTGCCTCTGCCGACGTCGTGATGATTTTGTTGCCTGATGAAAACATCGCTAGCGTGTACAAGGAAATCGAGCCGCACCTGAAAAAAGGCGCATCCCTAGCTTTTGCCCACGGCTTTAACGTGCACTACAACCAAGTTGTGCCGCGCGCTGACCTAGACGTGTGGATGGTCGCCCCTAAGGCCCCAGGTCACACCGTGCGTAATACCTACACCCAAGGTGGTGGCGTGCCCCACTTGGTGGCAGTGCACCAAGATAAAAGCGGTAAGGCCCGCGACTTGGCTTTGTCCTACGCCATGGCCAACGGTGGCGGCAAGGCTGGAATCATTGAAACCAACTTCAAAGAAGAGACCGAGACCGACCTGTTCGGTGAACAAGCCGTGCTCTGCGGCGGTGCGGTAGAGCTCATTAAAATGGGCTACGAGACCTTGGTCGAAGCTGGCTACGCTCCTGAGATGGCCTACTTTGAATGCTTGCACGAGCTGAAACTCATCGTTGACCTGATCTACGAAGGCGGCATCGCCAACATGAACTACACGATCTCCAACAACGCCGAGTACGGTGAGTACGTGACCGGCCCAGAGGTGATTAACGAAGAGTCGCGCGCAGCTATGCGCAATGCTCTCAAGCGTATTCAGACTGGCGAATACGCCAAAATGTTCATCTTGGAAGGTCGCACCAACTACCCAGGCATGACGGCCCGTCGCCGTCTGACGTCTGAGCATTCCATAGAGATCGTGGGCGCTCAGCTCCGCGCCATGATGCCTTGGATTGCGAAGAATAAGCTAGTTGACCAGACCCGCAACTAAGTTAAGACACCTTAGGCGAGCCACGCGAGTGGCTCCCAGAATAAAAAACCGCCACAGCGCAAGTTGTTGGCGGTTTTGCTTTTCTTGCGCTGTGCTTTACACTCTCAACATGCACGATGGACACGACACTATTCCCGCACCTTTGCAGCCCAATAAGCCGCGTAAAAAAGGTATCTACATCCTTCCCAATCTATTCACCTTGGGAGGGCTGTTTGGTGGCTTCTATGCCGTCGTCATGGCCATGAACGGGCGCTTTACCGAGGCTGCTATTGGTGTGTTTGCCGCCATGGTGCTCGACAGCCTGGATGGCAGGGTGGCACGCATGACCAATACTCAAAGCGCATTCGGCGAGCAGATGGACTCCTTGTCGGATATGGTCAGCTTTGGGGCGGCACCTGCCCTGATTGCCTACGCTTGGTCGCTGAAAGATTTAGGTCGCTGGGGCTGGATTGCCGCGTTTGTCTACTGTGCATGCGCGGCCTTGCGTCTGGCGCGCTTTAACGTCAACACCGCAGTGGTCGACAAACGTTACTTCCAGGGCTTGCCTAGTCCTGCGGCGGCGGCCCTAGTGGCTGGGTTCATTTGGCTTATGACGGATTTAGAGATCACAGCGGCCAGCGCCAAATGGGCCATGTTTGCTTGTACCTTGCTGTCTGGGCTTACGATGGTGACCAATTTGCCGTATTACAGTTTCAAAGATATCAACTTTAAAAAATCGGTGCCTTTTATTGTCGTGGTTGGCATTGCGCTGGGCTTCGCGGTGATCACGATTGATCCTCCTATTGTGCTGTTCAGTGTTTTTGTGGCCTACGGATTAAGCGGTTATGTGGTGTACGCGTATCGCAAAACCAAAGGGTTGCAAACCAGCGTGATTGCTACGTCTAAGGATGAGCCGGAAGAACGCGGCCTGCATTAATCCGTAGCAGCTAACAAACTGTGCTACATTTAATCTCATGAATCGAATTTCGCTAGCTCTACTACTACTGCCACACGGGCGGAGTTGGTAGCGCACGCGCATATCCTCTCTTAAGGCCCGCTGTTCACACATCGGGCCTTTTTCTTTGTCTTGTTCATTTCCATTTATCATTTGCAACCACTTCAGGAGCACACTATGACCGATACCGCCACAGCCCCAGAAAAACTCATCATTTTTGACACCACCTTGCGCGATGGCGAGCAAAGCCCAGGTGCGTCGATGACCAAAGATGAAAAGTTGCGCATTGCCCGCCAGTTGGAGCGATTGAAGGTGGACGTGATCGAGGCGGGCTTTCCGGCTAGCTCCAACGGTGACTTTGAGTGTGTGCAGGCGATTGCCAACACCATCAAAGACTCGGTCATCTGCGGCTTGGCACGCGCCAATGACCGAGACATCTCCCGCGTGGCCGAGGCCATCAAGGGTGCGCAGCGTGGCCGTATTCACATCTTCTTGGCCACCAGCGATTTGCATATGGAAAAAAAGCTGCGCATGACGCGTGCCCAGGTGCTGGAGCAAGCCCGCCAAAGCGTGCGCTTTGCGCGAAAGCTGTGCACCGACATTGAGTTCAGCCCCGAAGACGGATACCGCAGCGACCCTGATTTTTTGGTCCAAGTCTTAACTGCTGTGGTGGAGGAGGGCGCTACCACTTTGAATATCCCCGACACCGTAGGCTACGCGATTCCAGAACTCTACGGGAACTTCATCAAGGACCTGCGCATGCGCACGAATTTTGGCAAAGAGGTCATTTGGTCAGTGCATTGCCATAACGACTTGGGCATGGCAGTGGCCAACAGCTTGGCGGGGGTGCAAATTGGCGGCGCGCGCCAGGTGGAGTGCACCATCAACGGCCTGGGTGAGCGCGCAGGTAATTGCAGCCTGGAAGAAATTGTCAGGGCCGTGAAAACACGCAAAGACTATTTTAATCTCAGCATGGGTATCGACACCAAGCAAATTTTGGCCGCCAGCCGTATGGTGAGCCAGACCACCGGCTTTGTAGTGCAGCCTAACAAGGCGGTGGTGGGAGCCAATGCCTTCGCCCACGCATCGGGCATCCACCAAGACGGAGTGCTCAAAGCGCGCGACACCTACGAGATCATGCGCGCCGAAGACGTTGGCTGGACGGCCAACAAAATCGTGCTTGGCAAACTCAGCGGCCGTAACGCCTTCAAACAGCGCTTGCAGGAACTGGGCGTGGTGCTCGAGTCCGAGGCCGATGCCAATACCGCCTTCGCCCGCTTCAAGGAGCTGGCCGACAAGAAGAGTGAGATTTTTGATGAAGATATTTTGGCTTTAGTCAGTGACGAGTCCGTTACCCATGACAACGAGCATTACGGTTTTGTCTCTTTGTCCCAGCGCAGTGAAACTGGCGAGCGGCCTCAGGCCAGCGTCGTGTTCACCGTGGAGGGCAAAGAAGTCAAAGGCAGTTCGGACGGCAACGGCCCGGTCGACGCATCCCTCAAGGCTATTGAAACGCATGCCAAAAGCGGCGCAGAGATGGTGCTCTATTCTGTGAACGCCATAAGCGGTTCCACAGAGAGCCAAGGGGAAGTGACGGTACGCTTGCAAAACTCAGGCCGCGTGGTCAACGGTGTTGGGTCTGATCCAGACATCGTTGTTGCCTCGGCCAAGGCCTACATCAGCGCGCTGAACAAGCTGCACAGCAAAGCAGAGAGGGTGGCTGCGCAGGGCTAACGCAATGAAAGAGTGCTCTAAATTGCGCGAACCGACTGTATTGGCAGCCACTTGGCGAGACACCCAAGAGCTGGGCTTTAAGATGGCGTCCGAGCCACTGGGGTGTTCGATTTTGCGCGGATTTGCCGCTACTAAACCCGTTGCCAAGATTCTAGAGCTGGGCTCTGGCCTGGGTGTGTCAACGACTTGGTTACCAGACGGTCTGGACGCACAGTCTCGCTTGACCAAAGTAAACCATGATCCTGCAGTGCTCAACGTTTTGCGTAAGTACTTCGGGTGCCGACTGGCAGTTGCATGTAGTTTGTGCTGAAGGGAACGAATACGCGCTATCGATCAAAGGGCTGGTATTTGATTTGATTTTTGCAGATACTTGGACAGTTAAGTACCGGTTAGTCAAAGAGACGCTAGCGCTGCTCCAGCCCTCGGGCATTTATGTCGTCGACGACATGGTGCCTCGCTCAGATTGGCCCGAAGGCCATGGAGTAAAGGCGGCGACCTTGATCGTCGTGGTGTAGCAACGCATTGATTTAACGATGACCAAGTTGGCGTGGGCTAGTGGTTTGGTGATTGTGGTAACGCGCTAGGTGCATTTTTTGGTACCTCGTAGAGTAACATTTCACCATCATAGTTGTAGCTTCTCCCGCAAAATTTTAAAGCGCTGGAAGCCTGAAAGGCTTAAAAATACCATCGCTGCAGAAATAGCAACCGCCTGGGGTGATGGTGTGCGGTGAATGGTCTGGCTGTCAGGCTGCGCGCAGTCATTTAGTGTATTGATCGGCACGTTGGGTAGAGTTGGTCATCGTGATAGCTGCAATGCCCGCAGTGACAAGTGCCACGCCGCACCAAGCGGCAGTGTCCATCGCCTCGCCCAGCACCCACACTCCCCCAATAGAAGACACTACGGGGACCAGTGCGCCTACCATCGCTGGGCGGGCCGGCCCCAGTACCCTCATGGCGTAGCCGTAGGCGGCGATCCCCAAAGTACCTGCAAGCACCCCTTGCCATGCGATTTGCAGCAGCAATGCGTGTGTGCCCACCGCCCAAAGTTGGGTATTGACCTGCCAAAGCCACAAGGGAATCACCGCCAAAGCAGACCAAAAACTCACTAGGGCAGCGCTTTCCAAACCGGTGAATTCCAAGCTCCGAAACGCCAAGCTGTAGAGGCTCCACAGAACAGCGGCAAATAGGAAAAGCGCGTCACCCGGCCAATACTGGGAGCTGCCCGCTGTGCTCCACATACCGCTGACCAAGCCCACGCCACCAAATACAACGACAGCAGCCACTAGTTGCACTCGGGCTGGCAACTGGCGAGCCAAAATGCTGACACCTGCAATCACCATCAAAGGTATAAGGCCAGGCAACAGCGCAGCCATGTGAGAGGCTGGCGCATAGCGTGCACCGGTCATCACCAGTAGGCCAAACGGCAGGCCCGAACCGATGATGACCAGAGCCATGCGCAGCTGAGAGCGCGGTGGCCGGGCATATGCTGTGTTGTGCAATAACCGCCACCACACGGGTGCCAGCAAAAGCGCAGGCACACAGTAACGCAATAAAGCCAAGTCTACCGGCGTGAAGCCGCCAGTGGCACCGTAGCGTGTAGCCAACTGCCAGCCCGAACCAATAAACACCATGGTAAATGCGGCGGCCCAACCGAGCAGAGTGGAGTGCATAATTTTAGTATACTATGAGTATAATGAAATTATACCTGATTTACTTTAAATGAAAAAACAGCGCCCCTATACCCAGCAAATACGCAGGGTAGCTGCCGACATGACACGTTTGGCAACCGTGCGCTGCGCGGTTGATTTGCTGGCCAGTGCCCAAGCTGGCAAGTTCAGTATGGACGCAGTGGCCAGTGCGGCGGGTGTTTCGCGCATGACGGTGTTCAATATGTTTGGCGACAAGCGCAGCTTGCTGCTGGCCGTTTATGACGCGCTGTCCAGCAGCGGGCAGCTTGACGATGTGACTGACATCTTGAACGACGCAGATGTTGATGCCGCTTGGGCGCACTATGTGCAGCGATTTGGGCGTTTCTACCAAAACCATAGTGTGGTGCTGCGGCATTTACGCGGCCTGGCAGCTTGGGATGCGGACTTTGATGCCGTCATGCGCCAGCGCGACGCGCGTAAAGATCTGGGCATTGCGTGGTTGTTGCAGCGACAGCATGGCGGCAACCCTCTGCAGGCGATGCGCCCAGCTTTGCAGGCTGTTGCACAGCAAATCAGTGCTCTGATGGGGTTTGAAGTGCTGGATGCCTTGGCGCAGCGCGCAGGGCACGAACAGGCCCTAGTGCTGTGGCACGCTATGGTAGATGCCGTGCGATACCAAGCCATCAGCACCAAGCGCCAAGAGGTGCAGACGCCTAAGCGCCGCGCCTGAACTTGCTCCATAGGATTCGGGCGCTGCGGCGCAGCGCGGATTTGATGCGTTTGCCCGTTTGCCACAGCTTGGATGCGCGGATGTAATCCATGATGCTGTCTTTCCATGCTTTCCAGCGCGGATACCAGCGCGCGAACCAGGCAAACTGCATCAACGCGGGCAGGGTAAGCTGGAACAGGCGCGCCACCAAGGCAGTGCCGACCAGCTTGGCAGCGATCAGCACGGTGAAGCCTAGAACAATCTGCCCATGGCGTATCAGAAACAGTGCCAGTAGCTTGATAGGAAACAGCGCAGCCGCTGGTACCACCAGCACCAGCAGCGCTCCCCAAGAGGGAAGCTGGGCAATTTTGCGTTCCATCCAAGCCCATACGGGCAGCTTGGACAGGCGCTGCATCAGCGCTGCCAATGGCTCCCAGCCCCACTCCTCAAACAGCAGTAGCAGCGCCATGAGCGGCGTGAAAATCCAGCGCAATACCGTGGCCAGCGCACTAAACATAGGTGGTAGCAGCTCTGAAAAGAATAGCTATTGCAAAGCTCGCTGTGGTGAGCGTGCGCAACACGCTGGCCTAACGGTATACCGCAGGGCGCTTGCCCAAAAAGGCCTGGATACCCTCGCCGCCGTTTGCATGGTGCAGGTTGGACACAAAGGCATCGCGCTCAGCGTTCAACTGCGTCGCCAGCGCGCTTTGCGGTGCATCGTTGATCAGCTCTTTGATACTGGCCAGCGCATTGGGCGCGCGGGTGTTGAGCTGGCCCGCCACCAGCAGTGCCTCGTTCAGTGCGTTACCGGCGTCCACCACGCGATTCACCACGCCCAGCGCATGCAGTCGCTCGGCGCTGGCGCGCTCGCCGCCCAGTAACAGCTCGCTGGCGATCTGGCGCGGCAGCATCCGGCTTAAATGCCAGGTAGCGCCGCCATCGGGCGACAGACCCACATTGCTGTAGGCCATCACAAACACGGCATCGCGTGCGGCCACGATCATGTCGCAGGCCAGGCAAAGCGAGAAACCCGCGCCTGCTGCGGCGCCTTCTACGGCAGCAATCACAGGTTTGCGGCAACTGCGAATGGCCTCTATCCAACTGTGCAGTCCATCGATAATCTGGGCCTGCACCTGCGGGGCCTGGCTGCGGTTATCCAGAAGGCGCTGCAAGTTGCCGCCAGCGCAAAATAGGCTGCCTTCGCCGGAAATCACCACACTGCGAATCTCGTCGCTGCTATCGGCAAAGTTCAGCGCCTCAACCCCTGCTGCGTACATCGACGGGCTGAGCGCGTTGCGCAGCGTGGGGTTGGAGATGGTCAGCACCATCGTTTGGTTGGTGCCTGAGCCTGTACTTTTGCTTTTGCCGTGGCTGGTGCCTGCACTGCCCACTGTGCTGCTTTTGAGTTCGCCGCTGCTGTGTGTTTCCATGAGGTTTAGGCCTCGACGTGCGTCAGGCTCAGGCCAATCGCACCGCGGCGGCGCAACCAGGGGCTAGGGCGGTAGCGCGGGTCACCATAGACAGTTTGCATGTTAAACAGTACTTCCAGCACATTGGTGGGGCCTAGCAAATCACCCAAAGCCAAGGGGCCATGCGGATAGCCCAGTCCGAGAGTTACAGCAATCTCCAAGTCGGCGGGCGAGCATATTTGCTGCTGGCAGATGTCAGACGCTATATTGATGATGCAGGCTACCACGCGCTGTGTGACAAAGCCGCCGCTGTCGCGGATCACGCTCACCGCCTTGCCGTCCCGGGCAAAAAGGGCGTGCGCGGCATCCCGCATATCGGTGCGCGTGGCGGGATTGGTCATCAGTACGCGGCGTTTGGTGGCATCGTCGTCGATCAGCATGTCAATACCTACCGTACGGGATGGGTCGTAGCGTTCAACCACAGCCACCGTGGTCACGTCAAAACCTAGCGGGGCTACTAAGGTGAGCGCCTGGCTGGACGGAGCTGCACCTGTCTCAATGACCGCGCCCAAGTTTTTCAGCAATTCCAGCAATTGCGCACGCCGCGTGGCGCGAGGCGACACCCACACAGGCGGCATTTTTGCTACCAATGGCGTAGCTGCTTGCGCCGGTTTTTGTTGGATTTCACCCACATAATTATAAAAACCAGCACCTGTTTTTTTGCCCAGCATGCCACCAGCCAAACGTTGGGCGGTAATCACACTGGGGCGGTAGCGCGGTTCGTCATAGTACTGACGGTATACCGACTCCATCACTGGGTGCGACACATCCAGCGCGGTCAAATCCATCAGCTCAAATGGCCCCAGCTTAAAACCCACTTGGTCTTTTAAAATTGCATCGACCGTGGCAAAGTCGGCAATGCCTTCGCCCACGATACGCAGCGCCTCAGTGCCGTAGGCCCTGCCAGCATGGTTGACAATAAAACCTGGAGTGTCAGCGGCTTGCACTGCAGTGTGGCCCATCTGCTTGGCATAACTGCTCAGTTGGGCGCACACCGCAATGTCGGTTTTTAAGCCTGCGATGACCTCTACCACTCGCATCAGTGGAACCGGGTTGAAAAAGTGGTAGCCTGCAAAGCGCTCTGGGTGTCGCATGCCAGCGGCAATTGCGGTTATGGATAGTGAAGATGTGTTAGTGACTAACGTGCAACTAGGTGTTACGATGCTTTCGAGTTCTTTGAACAGACTCTGCTTAACGTCTACTTTTTCTACAATGGCCTCTATTACCAAGTCGCAGTCGGCAAGATCCATCAAGGAGGTGCAGGGTTTCAATCTGGCCTTGCACGCCTGCGCGTCCACCAGGGTGAGTTTGCCTTTGTCGACTTGTTTATCCCATATACTTCCCACCGCGCTGATGGCCTTGCTTACAGCCTCGGGATTTAAATCAAACAAGCGTACTTCGCTACCGGCTTGGGCGGCAATCTGCGCTATGCCACGGCCCATGGCGCCAGAGCCTACAATAGATATCGTGAAAAATATGGGTTTCATAGCCTGATTATCCAGATGTTGGTCTGTAAAAATACACAGTAATTATAAGTAATTGAATTTGATGATCGCAAAGTCGCTTTTCTACCCGCCTAAGAGTTTGCGGATCGGCAGCCGCCAACTTGCGGTGGCTGCCAGCATCACTTTGTTGCTCTGGCCAACAGTGTCAGACGCATTGTCACTGGGACGCAGCCGAGGGGCAGCGGTGCTAGGTCGTGGGCTGGATGTTTCGGTTTTGGCCAGCTTAGAGCCGCAAGAAGATGTACCAGAGTCATCCTGCTTCAGTGCAGACGTTTTTTATGGCGACACACGCGTCAATCCGTCTGGCGTAACGGTGACCCCTTTGCGTACCAGCCCCACTGAACTGACCTTACGTGTGCGCTCCAGCACACCTATTGACGAACCTTTTATTACTTTGTATGTGCGTGCCGCATGTAGTCAAAGTGTCACTCGGCGCTACGTGCTGTTGTCTGATTCACCCAGCGAGCCGGCACCTTTAGTGCAGATACCGGCGCTACCTTTGCTGGGTTCACCCACACCCCTGCGTGCTCCAGCGGTGACTGATGAGCTGCGTCGTGAGGACACGACCCAGATGCAAGAATCTAAAGCACGTCAGGCGAATCGTGCTGTTGCGCGCCAAGAAGCAATAAACCAAAAGCCGCAAACCTCGGCCTTGGATCCGGTCGCATCGGAACAAGCTCAAGCAAGGCGAGTTGCCCGCCAGAAGGCCAAAGAGCAGGCCAAGCTGCAAGCCACTGAGTACGCTGTGCAGGGAAATAACAAAACTGCATTAGCACCCCTCTCGGCCATGAGTCCCAGCTTGGGATCAGCAGGCAAAACCAGTACCGATCGACTCAAAGTGGACCTGCTCGATCTAGTGCCCGGACGTGAGCCTTCTCTGCGCGCCAGTGCCGAGCTGCTTAGCCAACCCACCACCGACATGGCAACCCGCGCCCAAGCTGCTGCCGTGTGGCGCATGATCAACGCTTCGCCACAAGACATGTTGCGCGACGTTGAGCGTCTTAAAACCATAGAAACCGAAGTACGCGCAATGTCAGAGCTGACCAAGCGCCAAACGCAAGAACTCACAGCGGTAAAAACCGAGCTGGCTACTGCGCAACGTGATCGGTATGCCAACCCGTTCGTATATGTTCTGGCGGCGTTGTGTTTGGGCGCATTGGCCTTTGCTGCATGGATGTGGCGCCAGCGCAGGAGCAGCCATGCCCCATGGTGGGGCAATCAGCAAAGCCTGAGTAAAACCGAAGGTAGCCAAAGCAAAGGCAAACCGATCGCGCGTTTTGGTAGCCAAAATGCGGCATTCAGTGCTGAGCAAGAGCGTGAGCGCGAGCAAGACTTCGTGTCGGCTTCACAGCTCATTACGCCCGCATCCGGTCCAATGCCATTGGGTGATCGCGCTGGGCCGCCACCGTCCTTTATCTCCAGCAGAAGATCCGCTGTGGATTTTGATGTGCAATCGGGACACTCTACATCCGAGTTAGTCAGCCCAGCACCAGACAGACTGAACTCGTCGTCGGCTGCACGCGGTATCGAACGGGACTTTGAATCCAGCGCAATGACCGGCTTGCGCCCTGTCAAAGCAGAAGAGCTTTTTGACATCCAGCAGCAAGCCGATTTCTTTATGTCGCTGGGACAGCACGCACAGGCTATAGATATTTTGCAGAATCACATAGGCGAAAATGTCGAAACCAGCGCGCTGGCGTATCTTGATCTGTTTGACATTTACCATAGCATTGATCAACGTACCGAGTTTGCTGACCTGCGCGCTGAGTTCAACCGCGTGTTCAACGCGCAGGTGCCAGAGTTTGATCAGTATGGGATCCACAGCCGTGGGCTGGAGGATTACGTACCAGTGCTTCAGCGCATTCAGGCACTTTGGCCAAACGCCAAGGTATTGGAGGTGATTGAAGAGTCGATCTTCCGAAAGCCCGATTTTGAGAATCAACCCTTTGATTTGTTGGCCTACCGTGAGTTGATGCTGTTGTACGCTATCGCCAAAGATGTGAGTGAGTATGATGACGCCGGTTATGACATCGAAGAAAATCCAGATGTGGATTTTGATGTATCCCAGCCTGGCGAATTGGAAAGTGGCGCGATGGCGGGCGTCACCACTCGTACTGGGCTCAAAGACCTTGCAAATACTGGACTCTCTGGAACCGGGGTGCAGTCCCTTTCTGCGTCCTTGGCGCATCCAATTGCACACAGCATCCCGAGCAATGAGGTTTTCATCGACGAGGAATGGGAAAGGGCACTTAAAAACGTGCCGCTGTTAAATACGTCAATCGGCGTAGATGTCGATATTGGGGCGTTTGCAGACGCGCCAGTAGCGACCGATGCTTTAGCGACTTCAACGCCTGCTCCGACCGGAGTTCCATCTTTAGATTTTGTGAGCAGTGCCCAGGTGCATAGTAAAGTTGACAATGGAATTGACTTTGAAATCGCGCTGGATGAGATTCAGAGCAGCTCTAAAAAACCTAAACTTTGATTAGCAGCGGGTCGAGCCGGCTACATAGTTGTCCCTGAGAAACCGCACCAACCCACATTCATGCGGCTTGGCAGCGTTTTTGTAGTATTCCAGCCAATGCGCTGACCAACATAGCTGCCAGCAACCCTGCGAATCCAATCCAATGGAGTTGCGCCATCTGTCCGTGTGCAATCATCCACCCGCCGATGGCCGAGCCCACGCCTTGGCCCATATACATAGCCGAGGTGTTCAGCGCAATGCTCACACTTGCGACAGCAGGCGCAATAGCTACCAAACGCGCTTGCTGCGCTGAGTTGCAAGAAAAGCAACCCAA
>JAYWHJ010000248.1:0-2813 GCA_043777795.1 Polaromonas sp.
TTCATCTCGCCCAGGCCTTTGAAGCGGCTAATCGTCCATTTGTTTTCGGCTACGCCATCTTTACGCAGTTTATCCAAAATGGAATTGAGCTCAGCCTGGTCTAATGCATATTGCTTACTGGCGGGCTTTTTGCCGCGTGCGGGGGCGTCTATACGAAACAGCGGGGGGCGGGCGACGTAGATGTTGCCGGTCTCGATGAGTTTGGGGAAATGTTTGAAAAAGAGTGTCAGCAGCAACACTTGGATGTGCGAGCCGTCCACATCGGCATCACTCAAGATGCAAATCTTGCCGTAGCGCAGGCCGCTTAAGTCGGGCATGTCGTCTTTGCCGTGCGGGTCTACGCCAATGGCGACGCTGATGTCGTGGATCTCGGTGTTAGCAAACAGTCGGTCGCGCTCGACCTCCCAGGTGTTCAAAATTTTGCCGCGCAGAGGCAGGATGGCTTGACTTTCCTTGTCGCGGCCCATTTTGGCGCTGCCGCCAGCACTGTCGCCCTCCACCAAAAACACCTCGTTATGCGACAGGTCGCGGCTTTCGCAATCGGTCAGTTTGCCGGGCAACACGGCCACGCCGGAGCCTTTGCGTTTTTCTACTTTTTGCCCGGCGCGCTGGCGGGTTTGAGCGGCTTTGATAGCCAGGTCGGCCAGTTTTTTGCCGTAGTCAACGTGCTGGTTCAGCCACAGCTCCATGGCGGGGCGCACGTAGTTGGACACCAGGCGCACCGCGTCACGCGAGTTCAGGCGCTCTTTGATTTGGCCTTGGAACTGCGGATCTAAGACTTTTGCGCTCAGCACGTAGGAGGCGCGGGCAAACACGTCTTCGGGCAACAGCTTCACGCCCTTGGGCAGTAGGCTGTGCAGCTCGATAAAGCTTTTGACAGCGGTAAACAAACCATCACGCAACCCGCTGTCGTGCGTGCCGCCGTTGCTGGTGGGGATCAAGTTGACGTAGCTTTCGCGCACAGGCTGGCCGTCTTCGGTGAAGGCCACGCACCAGGCAGCGCCCTCGCCTTCGGCAAAGGTGTCGTCTTTGGCATCGGCAAAGCCCTCGCCTTCCCACAGCGGAATCACCACCTCGCCATTGAGCGTTTGCTCCAGATAGTCGCGCAGGCCGCCTTTGTACTGCCAGGTCTGCGTG
Organism: Polaromonas sp.; assembly: GCA_043777795.1. Taxonomy (GTDB): domain Bacteria; phylum Pseudomonadota; class Gammaproteobacteria; order Burkholderiales; family Burkholderiaceae_C; genus JAAFIP01. The sequence goes on from JAYWHJ010000248.1 coordinate 1,138, forward strand.
TCTTTGGTTTTCTCGTTCACCAGGGTTACGCTCACGCCGGGCATCAGCACGGCTTTGCTGCGCAGCAGGTGAGTCAGCTCATTGATCGGAATCACCAGCGATTCAAAATATTTGCCATCGGGCCACACCCGCACACTGGTGCCCTGCTTGCGGTCGCCTTCAATTTGCTTGCGCAGGTGCAGCTGCTCGACCACGTCGCCGCCTTCAAACACTAATTTTGCCACCATACCTTCTCGGTAGCTGCTGGCCTCTAGCCGCTTGCCTAGCGCGTTGGTCACGCTCACACCCACGCCGTGCAAGCCGCCCGAGAAGTTGTAGGCCCCGCCCTTGCCTTTGTCAAACTTTCCGCCCGCGTGCAGGCGGGTAAACACCAGCTCGATCACCGGGGCCTTCTCTTCCGGGTGCATGCCAATCGGAATACCGCGTCCATCGTCGTCCACGGTGACAGAGCCGTCGACGTGCAAAGTGACCTTGATCTTCTTGCCAAATCCGGCCAGCGCCTCGTCAGCTGAGTTGTCCAGCACCTCTTGAATAACGTGCAGCGGATTGTCGGTGCGGGTGTACATGCCCGGGCGCTGCTTGACGGGCTCCAAGCCCTTGAGCACGCGGATCGAGCCTTCGCTGTATGCGGTGTTTAACGTAGTGGGTAATTTGTCTGCCATGGGGTGGATTGTAGAGGGAAGATGGCGAGCAACTGTATGCAATCACAGTTTTTTGATGTCTGCTTCAATTTACTATGTTTTTAGTAGCTGCTCCCGCAATTGTTTAATGCGCTAGAGGGCTAAAAAGCATAAAGCTTGGCTGACAACTATGTCTATTCTTCGCCACGCTGTGAATGTTGTTGGCGATTTTGGCACCGTACGGGTACGCGCAGTGGGGCGTTTGGCATACGCTTTATCGACGAGAAAGCACAAGAACACGACCGCCCACAGCACCCGGGCCAATCACTTTAAGAAAGCGCCCTGCTTACCAACAACCCTTGCCGACACTGCGAGCAACCGTCACCCCATCAACAACGCCCCCAGACGCTGCCCTGACAGCAGCTCAATCCCCTGCTCTTTGGCAAACGTAGCCGCTTGCTCGGTGACCTCGCCCAAACTGATGTACACCCCGCGCTCGGCAGAGGTTTTCTCCATCGCCGCCGCCAGCTCACGCAACGGCTCAATGCCATGGGTGGCGGCTTTGTAACGCTTGGCGCTCACCAAGGTGGTTTGCGCGTTCCTTACCAAGCGCAGATCAGCCCCGTTGATACCGGAGCCGCGTGACAGCGAGGTCACCGCATAGCCTTGGGCCACAAAAACCTTCTCCAAAGCCGCCAAAAACCCGCGCCAAGGCTGGCCTGCGGCTTGCGCCAAGGCAGCCTCTATGCGCTGAGGGTCAGGCGCATTGCGGTTGCGCCACAGCACCATGCCCGCTATCACCACAAAGGGCGTGGCGCCCATCATGCCGAAAGGAGCGTATTGCGGCGGCATAAAGGCTGCTGAGGCGGCAATAAACACCATCGCGACACTGGCGCTGACCCACCACGACGAGCGCAGCATGATGGCGAACACCGAGTTTTCACGCATTTTAAAATTCATACAGACTCTTTGGATCCATTGATAGGTGTTGGGGGGAGAAAAGTAACGCGATAAACAGCGATTGTAGTTAGGCACCAGTCACGGACAGGCAGGCTC
>JAYWHJ010000249.1:0-7773 GCA_043777795.1 Polaromonas sp.
CCATCGAGGCGATGGCGGCGGTGTTTGGCGGCACGCAGTCGCTGCATACCAATAGCTTTGATGAGGCGATTGCCTTGCCCACCGAATTCAGTTCGCGCATAGCGCGCAACACGCAGCTCATCATCCAGGAAGAGACGCATATCGGTGCCGTGGTAGACCCGTGGGCCGGCAGCTACATGATGGAAAAGCTCACGCAAGATATGGCGGACGCGGCGTGGAAAATTATTGAAGAAGTGGAAAGCATGGGCGGCATGGTGAAAGCCGTGGACAGCGGCTGGGCCAAGCTGAAGATTGAAGCCGCTGCGGCAGAAAAGCAGGCGCGCATTGACAGCGGGCAAGACGTGATTGTGGGGGTGAATAAGTACAAGCTGAAGACTGAAGATGCGATTGAAGCGCGGGATATTGACAATGTGGCGGTGCGGGAGGGGCAGATTGCGCGGCTGAAAAACATCAAGCAAAAACGCGATGCAGCCCAAGTAGAAAAGGCACTGGCAGCTATAAGTTTTGCAGCGGGCCACCCAGATGCCAAAGATGCCGATGGCAACCTAGTTAACTTGCTAGACCTCACCGTCAAAGCCATCCGCTTGCGCGCCACCGTAGGCGAAGTCAGCGACGCACTGGAAAAAGCCTTCGGCCGCCACCGCGCCGACATCCACAAAGTCAGCGGCGTGTACGCCGCCGCCTACGACGCAGACGCAAGCCAAGGTGACACCATGGAATACTGGAACCAGCTCAAAAAAGACATAGCCGACTTCGCCGAGGCCCAAGGCCGCCGCCCCCGCGTGATGATCTCAAAACTAGGCCAAGACGGCCACGACCGGGGTGCTAAAGTGGTCGCCACTGCCTTCGCCGATCTAGGCTACGACGTAGACATGGGCCCCCTGTTCCAAACCCCGGAAGAATGCGCCCGCCAAGCGATTGAAAACGACGTACACGCCGTAGGCGTAAGCACGCTAGCCGCTGGCCACAAAACCCTAGTTCCCGCCATCATCGCCGAGCTCAAAAAGCAAGGTGCCGATGACATCATCGTCTTTGTAGGCGGCGTGATTCCTCGGCAGGACTATGACTTTTTGTATGCAGCGGGCGTGAAGGGCATCTACGGGCCAGGCACGCCAATCCCTGTCAGTGCCAAGGATGTGTTGGAGCAGATTAAGAAGGCGTTGGCTTGACTTTTTACGAGCTGGTATATATCATTGGACTATATCAACTTTTGACTAAATCAAAGGAGCAGCCATGGAAGTCATCGAAACCGCACAATTGTTTATGAATGGCCGCAGTCAAGCGGTGCGCTTGCCCAAGCTGTTTCGTTTTGAAGGCAAGCAAGTACATATCAAAAAAATGGGCAATAGCGTGGTGCTTACACCCATACAAAAAGACCGCTGGGCCGCAATGGAAGATGCTCTGATGGCATTTGAGTTTGAGCCTGGCTTTGTTTTGCAGCGGCCAGCCCCCATGCCGCAAACCCCGCGCGAGGACATGTTTCCGTGAAGTACATGCTAGACACCAATATCTGCATTTACGTCATTGCCAACAGGTCGTTAGAAGTGGTCAAGAAATTCAGGCAGATGGACAAAGACGAGATCAGTGTGTCTGTGATCGTTGCGTCAGAGCTGGCCTATGGTGTGGCTAAAAGCCGTTTTTACGAGAAGAACAAGGAAACCTTGGAGCTTTTCCTAAGCAGTTTGTCAGTGGAGTCGATGGACGACAGCGTTATGTGGCACTACGCCACCGTGCGCAATCAGTTAGAAAGCGCAGGCAAAGTGATTGGCGAGAACGACCAATGGATTGCGGCGCACGCGCTGGCAACAGGCGCTGTGCTGGTGACGAACAATCTGCGGGAGTTTGAGCGGGTGCAGGGCTTAGCGTTGGAGAACTGGGTTTGAAATTATTCGATCTAGTAATAGGCGATGATGCCGACAAGCAGCGCCGCGCCATGGCCAAAGCGATAACGCTGCTGGAGTCTACACGCGCAGACCATCGTGCGCAGGCGGACGAGTTGCTGACTTCATTGCTACCGCACACAGGTAAATCTTTTCGTCTCGGTATAAGCGGTGTACCCGGTGTGGGTAAATCGACCTTTATTGAAACGCTGGGTTTGTACCTGATCGACCAAGGTCACAGAGTCGCCGTGCTCACTATCGACCCATCCTCCACTATCTCTGGCGGCTCCATTTTGGGCGACAAAACGCGGATGGAAAAACTCTCGGTCCACGAGAAAGCCTACATTCGACCCAGCCCCAGCAGTGGCACGCTGGGCGGCGTGGCTGAGAAGACGCGTGAGGCGATGCTGGTGTGTGAGGCTGCGGGGTATGACATTGTGATTGTCGAAACCGTAGGCGTAGGCCAGAGCGAGACAGCAGTGGCAGGCATGACGGATATGTTTGTGCTGATGCAGCTGCCCAATGCGGGGGATGATTTGCAAGCGATAAAAAAAGGTGTGATGGAGTTGGCAGACTTGGTGGTGATTAACAAGGCCGACATTGACAAAGATGCAGCCATGCGTGCCCAGGCGCAAATCACCTCGGCCATGCGGCTGTTTGGGCAGCAGGGTAACCCGGCGCATGCGCAGCATGACCGGGCGGTGTGGCATCCAAAGGCTATTCAGTTATCGGCTTTGCACGGCACAGGTGTGCAAGAGTTCTGGCAAAGCGTGTCCTCGTTCAAAGACTTGCAGGCAAGTAGTGGCAAGCTGGCGCAGCGCAGGCAACAGCAGTCGCTGGCCTGGATGTGGGAACGGATTGAGGCGGGTTTGAAGCTGGCCTTTAAGCAAAACCCGCAGGTGCAGACGCTATTACCGCAGCTAACGCAACAGGTACTCAGCGGTCAGGTAGCGGCCTCGACTGCAGCACGTAATCTGCTCGCAGCGCAATAGATAATAGCGCGAGCAGCTACTAATTTAATAGTAAATAAAGTTTCAAATAAAGAGAATAATCATGCAAGACATTCTGCAACAACTAGAAGCCAAGCGCGAACTCGCGCGCATGGGCGGTGGACAAAAGCGCATCGACGCGCAGCACAAAAAAGGCAAGCTCACCGCGCGTGAGCGGTTGGAGATATTACTGGACGAGGGCAGTTTTGAAGAGTGGGACATGTTTGTCGAGCACCGCTGCGTGGACTTTGGCATGCAAGACCAGAAGATCCCCGGCGACGGCGTGGTCACCGGCTACGGCATGATCAACGGGCGTTTGGTGTTTGTGTTTAGCCAAGACTTCACCGTGTTTGGCGGCGCACTCAGCGAGGCGCATGCGGAGAAGATTTGCAAGGTGATGGACCAGGCCATGAAAGTGGGTGCGCCGGTGATTGGCCTGAACGACTCGGGCGGTGCACGCATTCAAGAGGGTGTGGCATCACTGGGCGGCTATGCCGATGTGTTCCAGCGCAACGTGATGGCCAGCGGTGTGGTGCCGCAGATCAGCATGATCATGGGGCCCAGCGCGGGCGGCGCGGTGTACTCGCCCGCCATGACCGACTTTATCTTCATGGTGAAAGATTCGTCATACATGTTCGTCACCGGCCCCGAGGTGGTGAAGACCGTGACGCACGAAGAGGTGACCGCCGAAGAACTGGGCGGGGCTATCACCCACACCACCAAGAGCGGCGTGGCCGATCTCGCGTTTGAAAACGATGTAGAGGCGCTGCTGATGCTGCGGCGCCTGTACAACTACCTGCCGCTCAGTAATCGCGAGAAAGCCCCGGTGCGCCCCAGTGGCGACCCTGCTGCGCGCCTGGACATGTCGCTAGACACCTTGGTGCCCGACAACGCCAACAAGCCGTACGACATGAAAGAACTGATCGTCAAGACGGTAGACGATGGTGACTGGTTTGAACTGCAACCCGAGTACGCAAAAAACATTCTCATCGGTTTTGCGCGCATGGACGGGCAGACGGTAGGCATTGTCGCCAATCAGCCGCTGGTACTAGCTGGTTGTTTGGATATCAAGTCGTCCATCAAGGCGGCACGCTTCGTGCGTTTTTGCGATGCGTTCAATATTCCTGTCATCACGTTTGTCGATGTACCCGGCTTTATGCCAGGCACATCACAAGAGTACGGCGGCATCATCAAACATGGTGCCAAGCTGCTCTATGCCTATGCCGAATGCACGGTGCCCAAAATCACCGTCATCACCCGCAAAGCCTATGGTGGCGCGTACGACGTGATGGCATCCAAGCATTTGCGCGGCGACGTGAACTTTGCTTGGCCTAATGCCGAGATTGCAGTGATGGGCGCGAAAGGCGCGGTAGAGATCATCTTCCGCGAAGACAAAGGCGACCCGGCCAAGCTGGCCGCAAAAGAAGCCGAATACAAAGCCCGCTTCGCCAACCCCTTCGTCGCAGGCGCACGCGGCTTCATCGATGATGTGATTTTGCCGCACGAGACGCGTAGACGCATTTGCCGTTCACTCGTGATGCTGAAAGACAAGAAGATTGAAAACCCGTGGCGTAAGCACGGGAACATTCCGCTGTAAGCCCGAGGAGAAAAATAATGTTTACAAAAATTCTAATAGCCAACCGTGGCGAAATCGCTTGCCGTGTGATTCAAACTGCCCGCAAGATGGGTATCAAAACCGTGGCGGTGTATTCCGATGCGGACAAGGATGCTCGGCATGTGCAACTGGCCGATGAAGCGGTGCATATTGGCGCTGCGCCTTCGCGTGAGTCGTATTTGCTGGCAGACAAGATCATTGCGGCCTGCAAGCAGACGGGCGCGCAGGCGGTGCATCCAGGGTATGGCTTTTTGTCGGAGAACGCGGGCTTTGCCAAGCGGGTGGAAGAAGAGGGCATTATTTTTATTGGGCCTAAGCACTACTCGATTGCGGCGATGGGCGACAAGATTGAGTCGAAGAAGCTGGCGGGCGCGGCGGGTGTCAATTGCATCCCCGGCGTGAACGATGCGATTGAAACACCCGAGAAAGCGGTGGAGATTGCCAAAGGCATTGGCTACCCAGTGATGATCAAGGCCAGCGCGGGCGGTGGCGGCAAAGGCCTGCGCGTGGCGCATGACGACAAGGAAGCGTTTGAAGGCTTCACCAGTTGCCGCAATGAGGCGCGCAATAGCTTTGGTGATGACCGGGTGTTTATTGAAAAGTTTGTCGTGGAGCCGCGGCATATCGAAATTCAACTGATCGGTGATAGCCAAGGCAATGTGATTTATTTGAACGAGCGTGAATGCTCGATCCAGCGTCGCCACCAGAAGGTAATTGAAGAGGCGCCGTCGCCGTTTATCAGCGATGCTACGCGCAAAGCCATGGGCGAGCAGGCGGTGGCGCTGGCCAAAGCGGTGAAGTACCAAAGCGCGGGCACGGTGGAGTTTGTGGTGGGCAAAGACCAGAGCTTTTACTTTTTGGAGATGAACACGCGCTTGCAGGTAGAGCACCCGGTGACGGAGTGCATTACCGGGCTGGACTTGGTGGAGCTGATGATTCGCGTGGCGGCAGGGGAGCCGCTGCCACTGGAGCAAAAAGATGTGCAACGCAATGGTTGGGCGATGGAATGCCGCATCAATGCCGAAGACCCGTTTCGCAACTTCTTGCCTTCTACCGGACGGCTGGTACGCTTTCAGCCGCCAGCGCAGACCATGCACCAAGCCAATACGCAAGATTTGTACGGCGTGCGTGTAGACACGGGCGTGCAAGACGGTGGTGAGATTCCGATGTACTACGACTCGATGATTGCCAAGCTGATTGTGCATGGCAAAGACCGCCTGGACGCGATTGCCAAAATGCGCGCCGCGCTCAACGCCTTTGTGATTCGCGGCATCAGCAGCAACATCCCCTTCCAGGCGGCACTGCTGGCGCATCCGAAATTTGTCAAAGGTGATTTCAACACCGGCTTTATTGCGGAAAACTACGGTAAAGGTTTCGCCGCTGAAGACGTACCGCATGACGACCCGAACGTGCTGGTGGCCATCGCTGCCTTTGTGCGCCGCAAAGCCCACGAGCGCGCCGCAGGTATGAGCGGGCAACTGCCAGGGTACCAGCGCACGATAGAAAAAGACTATGTGGTGGTGACGCTGGCAGGCGATGGCAAGCACAGCTACACCTCCGCCCACGTTGAAGAGTTTGCCGGAAAAATCGGTTTTGCGAAAATAAAAATAGGCGCAAGCAACTACGAGATATACAGTGAATCGCGCCTGAACGACATCGCCATCCACGGCACGATCAACAGCCTGCCCTTTACCGCCCAGGTAGAGCGCGGCACCCGCAAAGACCCGCTGGCGCTGCGCGTGCAGCACAACGGCACGCAGATTGACGCGCTGGTGCTTAGCCCGCGCGTGGCCGAGCTGCGCAAGCTGATGCCGCACAAAGCGCCGCCCGACATGAGCCGTTTCGTGCTGTCACCCATGCCCGGCTTACTGGTAGAAGTGGCCGTGCAAGTAGGCCAAAAAGTGCAGGCCGGTGAACGCGTGGCCGTTATCGAAGCCATGAAGATGGAAAACGTATTGTTTGCCGCGGCCGATGGCGTGGTGGGCAAAGTACTGGCGGCCAAAGGCGAATCGCTTAGTGTCGACCAGCCTATCGTTGAGTTTGCGTAAACGCTAGGCTCGCATTAGCATGAGCGTTATTGAAACAGGAGCAGAGTATGAATACACAAGAATTTGAAGCCAGTCTGCGTGCAGACCATTACGGCGAAATAGTGACGGTTAGCAAGCCTGTTGGCTATGCCATGGGTGAACACCAGCATCCGTTTGATGCCTGCGCTTTGATAACCGACGGCGCTATCGCCATTACGGTTGCTGGGGTAGAGCGCAGCTATGGTGTGGGTGATACTTTTCGGCTGGCTGCGGGCACGCCCCACCTTGAGAGCGCTGTGGCGCACGGCGTCACCTACTTGGTAGGTCGCAGGCAACCAAGCCAGTAGGGGTGAAGGCAGTTTGACCAGGCAAAAATCATGAGCTCGCACCAGCTGATTTCTGACGCGCAGCACAGCGTGTTGATCGTTGTCGATCTGCAAAAATTCCGCCTTTATGGAAGCCGACCGCACCACCACTACGGGCCTGGCAGCCTACCTACAGGCGCGCGGGCTACACAAGGCCTACATTTGCGGTTTGGCCACAGATTTTTGCGTGGCCTGGACAGCGCTGGACGCACGCGCAGCGGGATTTGAAGCCGTGGTACTTGAAGACGCTTGCCGCGCCATAGACCTGGCTGAATCCCTGGACAAAGCTTGGCAGACGATGCTAGCGGCGGGCGTGCAGCGCCTGCAGTCAGATCAGCTGACTTTAAGTTTGACTCTGTGAGTGATCCGCCAAGTACTTCTCTGCACAATTTCCAATCGACTTTTTCCAAATCACACTCACAATGACCCGTCCCTTCAAAGTCCTAGGCGTACAGCAAATCGCCATCGGCGGCACCGATAAAAATAAATTGCAAAAACTCTGGGTAGACATGCTCGGCCTTGAGGTTACCGGCACCTTCAAAAGCGAGCGCGAGAACGTGGACGAAGACATTTGCGCTATCGGCAGCGGCCCGTTCAAGGTGGAGGTGGATTTGATGCAGCCCATCGACCCGGACAAAAAGCCAGCCGTACACACCACGCCGCTTAACCATGTGGGCTTGTGGATTGACGATTTGCCCAAAGCCGTGGACTGGCTCACGGCCAGGGGCGTGCGGTTTGCACCCGGTGGCATCCGCAAGGGCGCTGCGGGCTACGACATTACCTTTTTGCACCCCAAGAGCAACGATGAGTTCCCTATCGCCGGCGAGGGTGTATTGATTGAGTTGGTGCAGGCACCGCCCGAGGTAGTGGGTGCGTTTGCAAAGCTTGCTGGCGCGG